>JAKSJM010000060.1 GCA_024398075.1 Bacteroidales bacterium
CAGGGCGGTTTAGGGACTTTCACCCGTTAGAGTACGTTCGTGCTGGACGAACTACGAAAAAAGCCGTAGGAGAAAATCCTACGGCTTTTTTTATAGCATCAGGTTCAAGGAGAACATCATTGATACCTGCCATCTCTGCGGTCTTGTCTCCGCTGTGCCTCCATCAGGCTTCGAATAAAGCCTGTAGCTATCAGTCATGATATAGTGAAGCTCAGGATTCAGGCTAAGGCAGAAATGCCAAATACGATATGAGAGCGTGACTCCCGCATCGGCACTGAGACAAAAACGGCTACCCACTTCTGTCCCCGTCACACCTGACCAGCCTATCTGGTCCCCAACGCCCTGCACTTTATATGACGTATATGATTTCTTTCCTTCGCCATAGATGTATCCTGGTGTCAGCCCTGCCCTAAACTCAGCACGATTCACCAAGCCTACAAGAAACGCTCCTATATCAGACATGATTCCTTGCGCAACGGGATGCTCATATTCACGACCGTAATATGGATCATAGTCAGCGAAAGAATCATTATTAATGGCGTATTTCACACCCTTACCAAAAGTCTCGCGATAATCATGCATATCTGTACGGCAGACGAAACTGATCGGGACACCAATGTTTCCATCCACATCCATGTAGTCCCCGATATGCTGTACGCCGACACCGAATCCAGCATTATTCTTAAAGAAATGCTTATAATCAAGACGTACTACCGTCCCGTTACTTCCATAATTTCCCTTGACAATCGGAATCACCCATCCGTATCCAGCGGAAATGTCGTTACGGCTCGACTTATAGAATGGTGCAGTCTCCTGTCCTTGAGCGCGTAAGCAAACTAACAGAAGCAACAACGAAAGAATGGATTTACTGGTTTTACACATACGATTATAATATTTGTCCCACAAGAACATTGATCTGCTCCGTACCGAGTTTTATCTCGACAGGGATCTCACCTATCACCTCGCCATCGATTTCAAGAAGGTCAGGAGCAGAGCCTGCCAATGGTCTCATCTGAAGATGGTGGCACTGTGAGTAGTGGATATACCTGGACTTGTGAATATTCCCATTGAAGATCTTCACGACTTCCCTGGCTATCGCCAAGAGTGAAATCTTTGGGACCACCATCACATCCAGTAGCCCATCATCTATCTGCGAGAGCGGGGTCTGCCGCAGGCCACCCCCAGAGTATTTACCATTTCCGAAGGCGACGGAATAGCAAGTCCCCGAATAGATGAGCTTTCCGTCGCCGACTATCTCGGCGTCAAAGCTCTTCAGGGTCAGGATGGTCTTCAGAAGAGCGGCGACGTAGATGAAGCGGGAGCGCTTCCCCTGATCCTTGAGGGCATTCACGATCACGCACACATGCGAGTCGAAGCCGACGCCACCTATGTTCGCCATGATATGGGTGCCTGACGGCAATGCCACCTGGACCACGTCCTGCTTCCTGAAGGAACCCTGGGCGACCAGAGAGACGACCTTCTCCGTGTCATGCGGCACATTCAGGCTCTTGATCCAGTCGTTTCCGGAGCCAATGGGAATGACAGCCAAATAGAACTCCTCAGTCGGTGTCGCGGTATCGTGACAGAACTGCACGATACCATTCAGGACTTCATGCACAGAGCCATCGCCACCAACCGCCAGAATGCGTCTGTAGCCCTCTGCAGCCGCTTCCCTGGCGATGATAACGGCGTGCCCCGTACGCTCAGTGAACCTGGTGACATACCCTATTCCCAGCTCCAAAAGCCTGCTTTCCGCCTTCGCCCACTCCGCAATGGTCTTTCCCGACCCCGCATGTGGGTTCACTACAACATACCATTCTGACTTTACCGTACTCATAAAAATGAATTCACTGTGTGCTTACAAAAGTAGCAAATTAACCTCAGTAATGGAATTATTTTTGTAGATTTGCATTTTATTGGCTAGATACGCAAAATGGGTAAAGTAATCGCTATAGCAAACCAGAAGGGAGGCGTCGGAAAGACCACTACAGCCATCAGTTTGGCTGCATCATTGGCCGTACTTGAGAAGAAGGTTCTCATCATCGACGCTGATCCACAGGCAAATACGACTTCAGGACTTAACTTCTCACCAGATAACGATGAGAAGCGTACGCTCTATGAGGTCATGATCGGAAGGATAGGTATCGAGGACGCACTCATTCAGACGGAAGTCCCTATGCTTCACCTTGTTTCATCTCACATCAACCTTGTGGCTGTAGAGGTGGAAATGATAGACGAGCCTGAAAGGGAGTCACTGCTGAAGAAAGCATTGGCACCGATCAGGGACCAGTACGACTACATCATCATCGACTGCTCCCCTTCCCTTGGGCTTGTCACCATCAATTCCCTTACCGCTGCAGATTCAGTCATGATCCCTGTGCAGCCTGAGTTCTTCGCGCTCGAAGGTCTCGGAAAGCTTCTTCAGACCATCAGGATAGTCCAGAAGGGAGTGAACCCATCTCTCTCCATCGAGGGCTTCGTGGTGACCATGTTCGATGGCAGGACAAAGGTTCACACGCAGGTAGTCGGCGAGCTCAGGGAGCATTTCGGGGATATGGTGTTCAAGACCATCATCCAGCGAAACATCAGACTCAGCGAAGCGCCATCACACGGAAAGCCTATTGCACTCTATGACATCGGCAGTTCAGGTGCACAGAACTACCTGAACCTCGCCAAGGAAGTACTTGACAACAACGGAGATTATGTCAAAGAATAAGGAATTCAGAGGACTCGGAAGAGGACTCGACGCCATATTGTCTGGAAGTTCGGATCTCGAAGGCATCAGAAAGCCTGTAGGATATGTGAACAAGGAGATTGTGGGACACAGGACAGAGGCCAGCGAAAGCGCCCCTGCCAGCGTGTCTGCAGACATCGTGCGCATACCCATCGACATGCTGGAGCCAAATCCGTTCCAGCCTCGTCTCTCTTTTGACCAGGAGGCGCTGGAGGAGCTTGCTGGCTCCATCAAGTCGCTTGGACTCATCCAGCCTATCACGGTAAGAAGAGTTAGCGCAGACAAATACCAGATCATCAGCGGTGAGAGAAGATATAGGGCATGCCGTATGGCAGGGCTCGAGATGGTACCAGCCTACATCAGGGATGCTTCAGAGCAGGGAATGATGGAGATGGCGATCGTGGAGAACATCCAGAGAGAGAATCTCGACCCTATCGAAGTGGCCATGAGCTACCAGAGACTCATTGACGAATGCCACCTCACCCAGGAGCAGATGGCTGGCCGCGTAGGAAAGAAGAGAGCGTCGGTAGCAAACTACCTCCGCCTTCTTAACCTTCCAGCAAAGATCCAGCACGACCTCAAGGTAGGGCTCATCAGTGTGGGCCACGCGAAGGTTCTTCTCGGCATCGAGGACAGCTCGCTCCAGGAGAAGCTTTGCGACCTCATCGTGAAGGAAGGCCTATCCGTACGCCAGCTTGAGGAGAAGATCAAGAAACTATCTGCCGCACCTAAGGCAGAGGAGCCTCAGGACCTTCCAGAGCAGTACTACAAGGTCCTTGAGCACATGGGAAAGTACTTTGGTGACAATATAAGCCTGAGGCGTTCTGCCACTGGCAAGGGAAGCATGACCATCAGATTCTCTTCTGACGAGGAGATGTCAAAATTCCTCAAAGCACTTGATGATGCGCAGATCTAGAATAATATTATCAGTGATCGCCATTGTGCTGCTTGCTGCTGTCTTCGCTCCGAAGGCGGCGGCTCAGTTCAGGTCCGAGGCGTTCTCGCAGAACTACAATGATACCGGTGAGTCCCAGGACTCTGTGGAATCATTGTTCTCGATAAAACAGTTCGCACGAGGCCTGATGCACAAGGAAGAGCTGAAGGTGGGTGTATCATTTGGAGGCTCTACCGTGTTCATTGGCGGTCAGCAGATATATAACAGGCAGTACTGGAAGCTCCCGCTCATCTACGGAAGCATGGGTGCAGGAATAGGTGGCGGTTTCTACTTCAAAAACAAGTATGACGCATCGCTGAATGCATATAACGAGGCGTTTGCACTCGATCCAAACACCTCACTCACAGTTGATTCCAGATCCAAGCTCCTCAGCACCTGCTGCTTCGCTGCGGCTGGGTTGTCTTACTGGGGTACGCTGATGGACGGTGTGGTAAACTTCGACAAGGAAAACGACCACCACGCCGGAAGGGCCACCATCTACTCCATTCTCCTCCCTGGACTCGGACAGATCTACAACGGAGAGGCGTGGAAGGTCCCTATCTACTGGGGCGGCCTCATCGGCAGCTACTATTTCTACCAGACAAACAATTTCAACTATAAGAGATTCAACAGAATCTATAAGGAAGCCGTCGATCCTAATAGCGGTTACAGCGAGAGCATATCTGCCGATACCGCTCTCTACTACAACGACATCTACCAGCGTTACAGGATCTACTCGGGACTTGCCATGGGACTTGTCTATCTACTCCAAGTCATTGATGCCAATGTATTTGCGTATATGATGGACTTTGAAGTCAATGAAGACGTGGCATTACGTGTATCACCTACCATCATCGCACCTGACATGCAGTACGCCATGCAAAACGGAGCTGGCGTGGGCTTCAGGCTGGGATTAACATTCTAATTATGAGAAGATTACTTATAGCCCTAGCTGCTATCAGTCTGCTCGCGGCACCGTGCGGTGCACAGACGAAAACGCAGTTCAAGACCAGGTCGCAGCTAAATAAGGAAAATGCGAAACTCCATGCACGCGTAGACTCATTGATGAAGGAGCTCAGCATAGCGAAAGAGCAGCTATACCACGAGGACAGTCTCACAAACGAGATCTTCGGCATGCTTGAGCACCACGATCACGAACAGAAGCCAGTGCATGTGGACTACACTCCAGAGATGGCGGACAGCCTTCTGAGTGAGTGGTACAGGCAGCTCGCTACCATGGAGATTGATATAGAGGACGAGATAAACATGGACTCCGTGCGTTTCACATCCAATGTCCCTGACTCCGTGCTCATCAAGAGACTCAAGGCTATAAACTGCTTCTTCCCACTTCCTTACAATGAAACCGTAAGGAACTACATGGTTCTCTACACGGAGAAAGCTCCGAAAAGACTCGCAAAACTCCTCGGACTCAGCCAGTACTACTTCCCTATCTTCGAGGAGGTACTCCAGAAGTATGAGCTTCCACAGGAGCTTGAGATACTCGTCGTGATCGAGTCAGCGTTCAACCCTACAGCCACGTCTCGAGTAGGCGCAAAGGGACTCTGGCAGTTCATGCCGCGTACAGCAAAGCAGTATGGACTGGAGATCAATTCCTTCGTGGACGAGCGCATGGACACTTACAAGGTGTGTGACGCTGCGGCAAGGGTTCTTCGTGACGCATACCATATCTTTGGAGACTGGAGTCTAGCCATCTCCTCATATAACTGCGGACCTGGCAATGTAAACAAGGCGATCAACAGAGCAGGGGGCAAGATGGACTATTGGAATGTCTACGAGCATCTTCCACGCGAGACCAGAGGATATATGCCTGCATTTGTAGGAGCCCTATACGCTTTCACATACTACAAGGAGTATGGTATCGTCCCAGAGCAGCCTACACTCCCAGCTATGACCGACACTATCGTAGTACATAAGAATGTGCATTTCAAGCAGATAAGCGATGTGATCGGAGTCTCTGAGGAGACACTCGCAAGCCTTAACGCACAGTATATACACGAGATAGTACCAGGTGCTTCCAAGCCTTGCAGCATCATACTTCCTGTAGGTTATACAAGCGAGTTTATCAGCCACGAGGACAGTATATACGCCCACAAGGCGGCGGAGCTCGTCGCGCCTAAGGTTCTTGAGTCCGTAGCAAAGAGCGGAAGTTCTTCCAGAGCAAGCTCCAGCGGACGAGTAACTTATAAAGTGAAAAAGGGTGATACACTCGGAAAGATCGCTTCCAAGCACCACACATCCGTGAAGCAGATCATGAGGCTGAACAACCTGAAGAGCACAAATATACGAGTAGGACAGACACTTGTCATCAGAAACTAAGGACAGCCTGAAGCTTTATCTCGGCGGCGTTTTCCCTACCGGAAAGACTGGTCCTATGATACAGCACAGTAGAAGCTTTAAGATAAACAGCTAAAGTCGTGAACTTCCGTTTCACGACTTTTTTCTTTTTATATCCTGAATAGAGGGACATGGAGAATCCCCTTCCATAATAGGCAGGAGATGTGAATGTGCCAGGGACATCGCGTTCGTAGACATAAATCCTATCGTCCCAGCTGTCTATCTGGAACAATGTTCCCCTGATGAAAGCCACGAAATCGCTCTTGTAGCCGAGCTCAGCATATGATAGCCAGGACCAGCCTGAGCAGTGAAGTGCATCAGCCCTCAGCCTTGCATTCCAGGCGTCATACAAAGCATCTGCATCAAATCTAATGTCTACCCTGTATGGGGAAGCATCCTTTGGTCTAAGCCTGAAGGAAGAACGGAGGGTATAGGACAGGAAATCCGAGGCCTTGAGAGAGTAATTCAAGACTGCCTTCAATTGACTGGCTTGCGTAGTGGGATGGTAAGCATAATCTATGGTAGAAGACCATGACTTCCAGTCGGTTCCGAGTGCGAAGCCGAGCTCGTCCGATGTCTTCGACGAGGAGCGGGCGGCAGCAGGAGCCGGCGCGAAGAAGCCCGCCGGGTAGCATCGACCGAGCAGGGAGATGCGGCAAGCGTAGGCGGGGTTCAAGGTGGCTCCTGCGAGCGCAGCGACGCCTCCAGTGCCATACGCCACCTCGGCAAAATAGTCGACAATGCCATAGCTAAACCTAGTATCCACGGAGCCAGCCACTCCCCTGTTTTTCCCCACAAGTGACGCCGCGGCCGTAGCACCGACCTGTCCACGACGTCCAAGATATGTAACATTGGCCGCTGTTCGTCCATCCATGCTTGCCATGGAAGACAGCACGAAACGACCGAAGGACAGTTCCATTCCAGCACCGCGAAGCTGGCTGGAAAACGAATGTGACATCGAGATACCCGAAGGGTGTTTGGCAAACCCAGCAGCCGAAGGGAAACCACTCATCGTGAAGCCGCTCCACATGACGATTCCTTGGCCAAATCGGGCATTGAAGTCGCCCAGAACCAGTTTTGAGAGGTGACCTTTACCATTGTAAGCAACCGCCATCCCCACATCATGCGGCGGCCACATTGCGTCTTTATAACCACTTTTCAGTGCCAATGCACACGATACGACATCGCCCACATCAAGCCCGCATTTCATGGCGGCGCTGGCCTTTCCACTCTTCACACCACCGCGCAGCAGCAAATCACCATCGACACGAAGCGAGTCGCGAGGACGCCCCACAGGGGCAGACGACTCGAAGTCCACGAAAGGCGCCATCCAAGTGGCTACCGCACCAAATCCATCCACGAGTCTCAGTTCATCCACAGAAAGCACGTCTCCATATCGGGCGCGATAGTCAAGCAGTGAAGCCACCTGGAAAGCAGAGAACAGCCCTGACGACAAAAGCCTGGATTTCGAGGACATATTGACCTTCACCGGATGTCGAGACAGGGCAATGAATCTGTCAAACTCACTCTCATCCAAGTCTTCCTCCGCCCCCGCTCCGATCAAGTGATACGCCGATTCTATGACTTCAGTCTGAGCCCAAACGGCATAAGACAGAAGTCCCATCATAAGAGCAATTGCAATCAATCTTTTCATAGTTCAAGTATTTCACCGAAATGTACACTGAACATTCTTAAAAAAGACTAAGTTTCTTGAATTATAGGATACAATTCAAGATTTTGTTAGTAAATTTGAGAGATTTTCGAAGACATTTGAAGATGGAAAAAAGAATTACCCTAGGGGACAAGACATTCAAGACTTACATCCCTTACGAGAAGCTCCAGGAAGCGATAGACGCTGTCGCCGCCAGGATTAACGTAGACTACGTGAAGGCTGAGCAGCCTCCTATCTTTCTTTGCGTGCTGAACGGAGCCATGATGTTCACCGCAGAGATGATGAAAAGGGTCAACTTCGACGCCGAGCTTATTTCCATCAAGATGACCTCATACTCCGGCACCAGCACCACAGGTTCAGTGAAGGTTCCTCTCGGTCTCACCGGTGATGTGAATGGGCGCGACATCATTGTCTTCGAGGACATAGTCGACACCGGCGTGACCATCACCGCGCTCGCTAAACTGCTCGCCGAGAAGGGAGCAAAGAGCGTCAAGACCTGCACCATGCTCATGAAGCCTGAGGTTTACAAGCAGGACGTCCCTATCGACTACGTCGGCATGGAGATTCCGAACAAGTTCATCGTGGGCTTTGGCCTTGACTACAACGAGCTCGGAAGAAATCAGAAGGACATTTATATTTTAGACGAATAAAATGAAGTATTACATTCTCTTTGGCCCTCCGGGAGCTGGAAAAGGCACCCAGGCCACAGCCATGGTTGAGAAGTACAATCTCCACCACATTTCTACCGGCGACCTCCTCAGAAAGGAGATCAAGGCTGGTACAGAACTTGGAATCCAGGCAAAGAACCTCATCGAGGCTGGTTGCCTCGTTCCTGATGAGGTAGTTGAAGGCATGATTGAGTCTGAGTTCAAGAATGTCAAGGGCGTAGAAGGATTCCTTCTCGACGGTTTCCCTCGCACCATTGCACAGGCTGAGGCTCTCGACCAGATCCTTGCCAAGACCGAGGAAGAGGTTACTGCAGTAGTCAGCATCATGATTCCAGACCAGATGATCATCGACCGCATCAGCCACAGAGCAACCATCGAAGGCCGCGCTGACGACGCAAACGTAGACATCATCAAGAACCGCATCGCTACTTACCACAGCCAGACCGAGCCAGAAATCGAGTACTACAAGGCTGCAGGCAAGTATAACGAGGTGGACGGCGTAGGCACCATCGACGAAGTGCGTGAGCGCATCGTCGACGTAATGGACAAGTTCTAGGAACTCCCAATTTTTCAAATACTCATGCCCTGACCGCTTCCGCAGCCAGGGCATTTTTCTATCTGAACAGACGAGAATCACAGGAATTCACTATATTCGCAATATGAAAAACGAAAAAACAAGAGTCGTGAAAATCCACGATGTGCAGATTGACAGCAATTACGTTCAATGGCTTGGCGAAATCAAGTCACGCTACCGTAGTGCCCAGATCAAAGCAGCTGTAAAGGTCAACGCCGAGCAGCTGCTCTTCAACTGGCAGTTGGGAAGGGATCTTGTAACTCGTAAAGCCGAAGAGCAATGGGGAACAGGAGTTGTAGAACAGCTCAGTATGGACCTCCAGGCAGCCTTTCCTGAATCAAAGGGATTCAGTACCACAAATCTCTGGTATATGAAGAAGTGGTACGAATTCTACTCAACACAGGATGCCATAGAAAAACTCCACCAACTTGGTGGAGAAATTCAATCGTCGGATAATCAGTCTATTACAAAACTCCACCAACTTGGTGGAGAAATAGACGAATCTCAAATAATTCCTTCCTATGGCACGAAATATCCGTCCATTTTCAGTTTTGTACCTTGGAGACATCATGTCGAAATCATCAGTAGCTGCAAAACCATCGAAGAAGCACTCTTCTATGTAAAGAAATGTGCAACTGAAGGTTGGAGCCGCAACACCTTGATGAACTGCATCAAGGCTCACCAATACGAAAACCTTGGAGGAGCCATCACCAACTTTGCAGACAAACTTCCATCACCGCAAAGCGAGCTGGCACAGGCCATAACAAAAGACACATACGACTTCGGCTTCATATCACTTGAAGACGGCTACAAGGAAGAAGCCCTCGAAACCGAACTTGAAAAGCAGCTCACCCGCTTCCTTCTCGAACTCGGAACCGGATTCGCATACATGGGCAGGCAGAAACAGCTTATCATCGCAGGCAAGACCCGCAAACTTGACATGCTGTTCTTCCATATTCCACTCAACTGCTATGTAGTCATCGAACTCAAAGCCGTACCTTTCCAGCCTGAATTCGCAGGTAAACTCAACTTCTATGTAAACGCCGTTGACGACCTCATCAAAACCCCAGCGCAGAACCCGACAATCGGACTCCTGATCTGCAGCAACAAAGACGAGACAGAAGTTCAATACGCATTCAACGGCATCACCACCCCTATGGGTGTTGCCTCATACGACAAAGTCAAAAAGCTCCAGGAGCAACTCCCTTCCGTAGAAGAACTCAAGGCCCGCATACGCATTCTCGAAGAAGAACTCGAAAAGAAACAGGAGTAAAACAGCATTCTGGCCATGCAAGCATCTACATGGACTATGTAGACCTTATTGTCCAGAATGCATGCAAGCTGCGCAGGAGAATGTACAATTATGATTAAATTTGATGTCTTGGAAGCAAGACACGCCAGCGAAATAACACTTAATATCGATTCTCAAACAAGCATTATGGCAGAACTCTCTATCGCAAAATCTCTGAACAAAGCTTATAGGCATATAAGCATCGATAAAGTCTCATTCGATGAGTTCAAATCACAACTGACTACTTTGTTTGAGCAGATAGCTTCGGTAGATACAGAAGAAAAAGTCAAGGGAGACCTTATGGATTTCCTAAAACTCACTTTCTATCGCCAGAACTATAAAGTATCGCCAAATGGAAAAATCGATGCCGCCATTCACCTTGGTAGCAGCATTGACGCGCCTGTAGGTGTAATCTTCGAAGTGAAGATGCCAAGCAATGTGTCCGAAATGGTCACCAGAGAGAATCTGAACAGGAAGGCGTTGCAGGAGGTTCTTCTGTATTATCTGAGGGAGAGAGTCGAGAAGAAGAATATCCAACTCAAGCAGCTTGTAATTACCAATATCTATGAATTTTTCATCTTTGATGCTCAGGAATTTGAGAGGGTGTTCTATTCAAATAAGAAGCTTCTGAAAGCCTTTGATGACTTCAATAATGGGAAACTGACTTCCGATAAGACTGATTTCTTCTACAAAGAAATTGCAGCAGTATATATCGAGAATGTAGTCAGTGACCTGAACTATACATACTTCGACATCAGGGACTACAGGCGTTTCCTGAATAACGGGAATGACAAAAAGCTCATTGAACTGTATAAGGTATTCAGCCCTGAGCATCTATTAAAGAAATCCTTCCAGATAGACAGTAACAAACTGAATACGAAGTTTTATAGCGAGCTTCTGTACATAATCGGTCTTGAGGAGGTTGAAGATAAGGATTCACACAAAAGGATTATCACACGTTGCAAAGAGTCCGAACGCAAAAACGCATCAATACTTGAGAATGCCATAACGATTCTTGACAGCGAAGATTGCGTGGATGATGTGAAAAATCGTGCTGCTTATGGCAAGAGCCGAGAAGAGCAGTTGTTCAACATTGCGCTGTCGCTCACTATCGGATGGGTGAACAGAGTCCTGTTTCTCAAGTTGCTTGAAGCTCAACTCGTCAAATATCACAAAGGAGATATCTCATATTCTTTCCTCAAACCGGCAATTATCCCTGATTATGATGAGCTTAACAAGCTCTTTTTCCAGGTTCTTGCCAAGAAGCCAGGAGACAGAACAGAAAGCATTTCTGAAAAGTTCGGACGCATTCCATATTTGAACAGTTCCCTGTTTGAGGTAAGCCCTTTGGAAAGGCAGACTATAAAAATCAGCGGTCTCGATAATGGAAAGATGCCGCTCTTTGGAGCTACTGTGCTGAAAGATGGCGGTAAACCAAGGTACAAGGAGCTTTCCACCCTGCGCTATCTGCTTGAGTTCCTTGATGCATACGACTTCGCAAGCGAAGGTGAGGAAGATATTCAGGAAGAATCCCGGACTCTTATCAATGCGTCCGTCCTAGGACTCATCTTTGAGAAAATCAACGGGCATCGTGACGGATCAGTCTTCACTCCTGGTGCCATCACAATGTATATGAGCCGAAACGCCATCAGACAGACGATAGTCAGACGATTCAATGAGGAATTCGGCTGGTCCTGCAAGGATTATGACGCATTGAAAGATAAAGACATCGAAGACTTGGCCAAGGCCAACAAGGTTGTTGATTCCATAAAAATATGCGACCCTGCTGTCGGCTCCGGGCATTTTCTTGTATCTGTCCTCAACGAGTTTATCTGCACCAAATATGACCTCGGAATTCTTCTTGACTGTAGCGGTAAGCGCATCAAGAAACAGGATTACAGCATTGATATTGACAATGATGAACTGATTATTTCAGATGAGGAAGGGGCTCCATTCAATTATGTGCCGGCAAATCCAGAAAGCCAGCGCATACAGGAAGCTTTGTTCAATGAGAAAAAGAAGATCATTGAGAACTGTCTGTTCGGAGTTGACCTCAACCCGAATGCCGTGAATATCTGTCGGTTGAGGCTGTGGATTGAGCTGCTTAAAAATGCCTATTACACGAAGGAAAGTGAATACACCGAACTTGAGACCTTGCCAAACATCGATATCAATATCAAGGTCGGAAACTCGTTGCTGCACAGGTTTGATTTGAATCAGGACATCTCTGAGATTTTGAAAAAGTCCAACCTGTCTATTTCCGGGTATCGGGATGCTGTTTCCAGGTACAAGAATGCCCATTCAAAAGAAGAGAAACGCGAGCTCGATGATATGATTGCCCAAATCAAGAGTAATCTTAAGACTCAAATCAGCATGAGAGACCCTAAACTCTTGAAACTTCAAAACCTTCAGTCAGAGTTGAGTTCTCTCGAAGCACCTCTGCTGTTTGAAATATCCAAAAAGGAGCAGATACAGCGAGATAAACTGGCCAAAGACATGAAAGCAAAGATTGCAAAGGCCCAGTCAGAAATAGAGGAAATCAAGGACAACAAGATTTTCATCGGAGCCTTTGAATGGCGCATCGAGTTCCCGGAGGTTCTTGATGAAGATGGCCGTTTTGTAGGTTTCGATTGTGTCATTGGTAATCCGCCGTACATCCAACTTCAGAAGATGGGTGCAGATGCTGATGCTCTCCAGAAGATGAACTATGAAACCTACGAGCGCACCGGAGACATCTATTGTCTGTTCTACGAGATGGGAATGAAGATTCTGAAGCCCGGAGCACTGCTATCATTCATTACCTCTAACAAATGGATGAGAGCAGGATATGGTGAGCCGCTACGCAAATATCTATCTGAAAAACAGAATGTCATTGACTTGATAAACTTTGCTGGTTATAAGGTGTTCGACTCCGCGACGGTTGATGTAAACATTCTCACAGCAACCACCGGTAATCCGTTAGGACAAACCAATGCTTGCTCCATAAACAAGGATGAGTTTGACATAACAAAATTGAGC
>JAKSJM010000061.1 GCA_024398075.1 Bacteroidales bacterium
TGGCCGAAGTCATGCTGCCCAGTCCCCGTGGCCATGATCTGAACGAAATGATGGCTGAGGTTATAAATTTGAAGAACAGATGGTCCTGAAGGGTAGTCGGTACACAAAAATCCCGGAGCATTTGCTTCGGGATTTCTGCGGTGCGGAAGGGACTCGAACCCGCGCTGACGCGCGGCGTCATCTACGTTACCCCCTGCTGCTTCGCAGCTGTCCCCTTGGGGGACCGGAGGTCGAGGGTTCTGAGCTCGACTCGCCATTATACAAAAAATCCCCGGAGAAACTCCGAGGAATCTGCGGTGCGGAAGGGACTCGAACCCTCGACCTCCGGCGTGACAGGCCGGCATTCTAACCAGCTGAACTACCGCACCAATTGGTTAGGACTGCAAATATATGGTGTTTTTTCTGATTCGCCAAATGTTTTGAAGAATTTTTCCTCAAAAATTGCAAAATTTGTACTTCATGGCCGACTTAATCGGTTATTTTCTTTTCAAATGTCATCTGTCTTTGGCTTAGAATGAGTATATTCGCTTTTGTAAATAATGTCTTGATATGAAAAAGTTATCTATTATCGCTACTGCATTGGCCTTAATGTGTATGGCTACTGTAGCATCTGCTCAGTCGAACGATACTGATGATGCCCAGAAAACTCGCGTTCTTCCTGCACCAAACATGGAGAGGGAGACCGTGTCTTTCATGGACGCATTGAATAATAGGAAGTCAGTGCGTGATTATGCAAGTACTCCACTCTCTGAGCAGGACCTTTCAGACCTTCTCTGGGCCGCACAGGGCAGGAATCGCAAGGATGGAAGAATGACTTCTCCTACCGCAATGAATAGGCAGGAGATTCTGGTATATGTATTCACTGCTGACGGTGTAGAACTCTACGACCATGACAAGCATAGCCTCACCCAGGTACTCGAGGGTGATTATAGAAGTTACATTGCAGGTATGCAGGCTTTTGCCAAGAAGGCACCTGTGTGTCTGCTGATAGTTGCTGACTTCAAGAAGTTCGGCTCTACAAGTGATCATGCTACCATGATGGTCTACTGTGATGCGGGTATCGTATCTGAGAATATAAATCTATTCTGCGCTTCTACCGGTTTATGTACTGTGCCACGCGGAATAATGGATTCTGAGGGACTTTGTAAGCTCCTTGGACTTTCTGAAAAGCAGGTTCCCGTCCTTAATAACCCTGTAGGCTACGCGAAGTAGCTTAATTATATCTAGCAAATAACACTTTAACTACCATGTCAATAAAACATATTGTCCTGACTTCGCTTGCATTCATTGCTATGAGTGCGGCCGCACAGAACTCTGACGATCCACGTGATGTCACGGTTTTTGAGCAGGTGCCTGTACCTGACTATTCTGCTTATATTCTTACGCCTAAGGCTCCAGCAACGCCTCGCATTAATGGAGCTCGTGTCTATGGACAGCGCCCAGGAGCTGACTTTCTTTTCAAGATTCCAGCTAGCGGCGAGCGTCCAATGACATTTTCAGCAAAGGGGCTTCCGAAAGGGCTCAAGCTTGACGCAAAGACTGGTATTATTGCCGGAAAGGCCAGAAAAGCAGGCGTTTATGATGTAGTTCTGACTGCTACGAATAGCCTTGGTTCAGACACTAAGCATCTTCGTATAGAGATCGGGGACAAACTCCTTCTTACTCCTCCTATGGGCTGGAGCAGCTGGAACTGCTTCGGAAATACCATCAGCCAGGAGCACGCCATGGCCATGGGTAAGGCTATTGTCGAACTGGGACTTGACCAGTATGGATACTCATATGTGAATCTTGATGATGGCTGGCAGTATGACCGTGGAGGAAAGTACAATGCTATCATGCCGAACAGCAAGTTTCCGGACATCAAGGGACTCGCTGACTACCTTCATTCAAATGGTCTAAAGTTCGGAATCTATTCAGGCCCATGGCTTGGAACCTATGCTGGGCATATAGGAGAGACTTGCGATAACCCAGAAGGAAAATACTGGTGGGTAGAGCAAGGAATCTGTGACAAGCATCACAAGATAGACAGAGATGCTGTCAAGAGAGATTCACTGTGGCGCTTCGAACCATATCACTTTGAGGAAGCGGACGCCAAACAGTGGGCTGAGTGGGGAGTCGACTACATGAAATATGACTGGAATCCGAATGATCACTATAGCCTCGTAAGAATGTATGAGGCGCTTCGCTCCACTGGTCGCGATATCGTTTATAGCATCTCGAATTCCGCACCACTGGTGCTTGCCGCTGACCTTATGAAGTATGCTCAGCTCTGGCGCACCACAGGCGACATCCGTGATAATTGGAAGAGTGTCAGCGATATTGCATTCAATCGTCAGGATGTTTGGGCAGGTTATCGCCGCCCAGGTGCATGGCCGGATGCCGACATGATGGTGCTTGGCTGCGTCGGTTGGGGTAAGTATGAGCATGCGATCAACCCTACGCACTTGACTCCAGATGAGCAGTACACACACATGACTATGTGGTGCATGCTTAGCGCACCTCTCATCCTGGGATGTGACCTTACACGTGCAGATGATTTCCTCGTAAGTCTTCTTACCAATGATGAAGTAATCGCTGTAGACCAGGACGAGCTTGGCCTGTCTCCTGCGAAAAGATATGGTGACGGAACCTACGCCACTTATGTAAAGTGTCTTGCAGATGGTGGAGTGGCTGTCGCAATGTTCAATCTTTCTGACGAACCCAAGAAGATAGGCTTTGTCCCACATGGACTCGGCTTGACAGAAAGACAGGAGATTCGTGACCTGTGGCGTCAGAAAGACTTGGGAAGTGTGGACTTTAAAGAGCGTTGGGAGACCGAAGTGGCTCCTCACGGAGTGTGCCTAGTCAAACTCACACCTGGATATATAAATGGCAAGCCTCAAGGAAAAATAAGATAGATCATTGCTATGAAACATAGGTTGTTCCTTTCTGCAATCGCGGTCGCTCTGGTTTCCTGTTCTGATGTCGACGAAACCATCATCGACTCTACTCTTAGGGCTCCTGCTTATCCTCTCGTAACCATTGACCCATACACAAGTGCATGGTCGGCGGCGGACGAACTGAATGCGGCGCCCGTCACTCACTGGACTGGTGTACAGACCCCATTGGATGGCACCATCGAAGTGGATGGCGTAGAGTATAGGTGGATGGGTAGCGCTAGGGCAGTGGAGAAGCTGATTGCGCCTATGGCGACATATGAACCATGGATTGGACGCTATACCTTCAAGACGCCGAAGGACGGCTGGCTGATGCCAGACTTTGACGATTCTGCGTGGGAAGAAGGTGAGGCGTCTTTTGGTTCACAGGGAAGGAGTGAGAGTCGCACCATTTGGGAGGAAGGCCACATCTATGTGAGAAGAATCATTGAGCTTGACGAACTTCCTAAAAACCTCAAGCTCAAGTACAACATGAAGTATCGTGGCACCATCTACCTGAATGGAAAGCCAATAGCCGTATCTCCGGATGGCTCCTACTCAAATGTTGTGGTCTCTCTAAATGAGGAGCAGGTGGCGGCGATGCGTCCAGGACGCAATGTTCTCGCGGCCAGCTGCGAATGCCCTTCCGGAATCGGTAGGGCGAGAATAGACATGGGCCTCTACGAGGAAGTCATTGTGACAGAAGGCATCTGTATGAATGCCGCTGAACAGACGTCTGCCCAGGTGCAGGCCACACAGACACACTACAGTTTCGTCTGTGGCCCTGTTGGGCTCAGTGTGAGTTTCTCTGCCCCTATATACGACCTCAAGGACCTTGATAGGATAAGCCGTCCAGTGAACTACATTAGTTACAAGACCACATCTCTCGATGGCAAGAAACATGATGTACGTGTGAAGGTTACGGCGTCTGCAGAGTGGGCAATTGACCATGCTGGCCAGCAGACCGCCAGCGATAGTTTCACTCGCGGAAAGCTCAGTTACGAGACTCATCGCTCAGTGAGTCAGGATACTCTTGGCCGCAAGGGAGACAATGTCAGAATCGATTGGGGAACATTCTATCTTGCTACACCTAAGGCCAATGGTCCCGAGAAGGGACATTTTCTCGTAGGATACGATGATGGTTTAAGCGTGAGGTACTTTGAAAATGACCTGCGTCCATACTGGAATCGCCATGGAGACAAGACCATTTTCGACATGTTCGAACAGGCAGAAAAGGATTATGTAAAAGATATGGCGGAGTGTTACCGCTTCGACCGCGAGCTGATGCGAGAGGCGTGCGCAAGGGGAGGGCAGAGGTATGCTGAACTTTGTGCTCTAAGCTACCGCCAGTGTCTTGCTGCACATAAGCTTGTGGAGCTGCCAAATGGTGAGGTTGACCTTCTCTCCAAGGAGAATTTCAGCAATGGAAGCATTGGCACTGTGGATGTTACATATCCATCGTCACCGATTTTCATGAAGTATAATCCCGTGCTCTCAGAGGCGCTGATGAATCACATTTTCGATTACAGTGAAAGTGGTCGCTGGACCAAGCCATTCCCTGCGCATGATGTGGGCACCTATCCTCATGCCACTGGACAGACCTACCCTCATGATATGCCCGTCGAGGAGGCTGGAAATATGGTGGTTCAGACTGCTGCTACCTGCTTCTATGCGCATGACTATGCTTACGCAAGAAAGCATTGGGAGAGTCTCACCAAGTGGACCGACTATCTCGTGGAGAATGGTCTTGATCCTGATAATCAGCTCTGTACTGATGATTTTGCAGGGCATTTCCCTCACAATGCAAACCTGTCTATCAAGGCTATAATGGGCGTGGCGTGCTATGGGCAGATGGCCGAAAGAATGGGAATGAGCGATGTCGCAGAGCGCTACATCTCGAAAGCCCGTGAGATGGCTGCTGAGTGGATGAAGATGGCAGATGCTGGCGACCACACTAGACTCACCTTTGATCAGCCTGAGACATGGAGCCTCAAGTACAACATGGTCTGGGACAAACTTCTTGGACTCGGTATTTTCTCCAATGATTTAGCCCAAAAGGAAGTTGCGTGGTATATCGCACATCAGAACAGGTATGGTATACCTCTGGACAATCGTGCTGACTATACGAAGACAGACTGGATCGTGTGGAGCGCGACACTTGCCGATTCAAAGGATGATTTCGAGGCCCTGATAGCCCCTGTGTGGGATTTCTACAATGAGACTGTAGATCGCGTAGCTATGTCGGACTGGTATTTCACCAGCACTGACAAGCATCGAGGGTTTGTTGCACGCTCAGTTGTAGGCGGAGTCTTCATTGGTCTTCTTTAGATGCCGACATTTGGCGGATTTTTCGGTGTAATAGTGCCATATATTGTGTATATTTGCCTTTCCACATAAGTTAGATTAATGCTTAAAACTGACCATAAAATGAGAAAAATTCTATTTTTCGGTATCGTTGCTCTCTCCCTTCTGTGCTCATGCAGCCAAGAACCGAAGTATGCGAATAGGGCAGAGGCCATTGCAGCCCAGATTCATGACCCACAGTCTAAATATGTAGTGGTGGCATGCCATAGAGGAGACTGGAGAAATTTTCCTGAGAATTCCATCTCTGCTATAGAAAGCATCATCCGTTACGGAGCGGATATCATGGAGCTTGACCTCAAGATGACCAAGGACTCAGTTCTCGTCCTCTCTCATGATGCAAATGTACTCAGATGCACAAACTTCAGGTCGAAATATAAGAACGAGCCCGACAAGAGCCCTAAGGTATCTGACCTTACTCTCGAGGAAATCAAGTCCCTGAGCCTTTGCAGGGCGCATGGAGTGGCAGTAGACACTATCAAGATGCCTACTCTCAAGGAGGCTCTTGCATGCTGCAAGGACCGTATATGTGTGAACGTGGATCAGGGCTATGAGTTCTATGACGAGGTCCTCGCCATCACAGAGGAACTCGGAGTCACCGACCAAATCCTCATCAAGGGAAAGAAACCCATCGAGGTGGTTGCTGAGCATGAGGCCAAGTACTCTCACAATATGATGTACATGCCTATCGTCGACATCCAGAAGCCTGCAGGCATGGAGCTGTTCAATTCATATATCGATCAGGGTGTGGTGCCTCTCGCATATGAGGTGTGCTGGCAGTCGAATGATGGCACCTTCGATGAAGTGTGCAAGAAGATCATTGCCCAGGGCTCAAAAGTGTGGGTGAACACCATCTGGGCGACTCTTTGTGGTGGCGATGGCAACGATGATGATGCAGCGTTTGTGGCAGCCGACCCAGGCGAGGTATATCAGCAGTATCTGGATAAGGGCGTCTCGATGATCCAGACTGACCGCCCAGAGCAGCTAATCAATTGGCTTACGAAGGTAGGCCGTCATACTCTTAAATAGACATGTTCGATTTCTACAAGATGAGTATGCCTTCTCAGGACAAGGTTCCTGCAGACAAGGTACAGAGCACGTACAAGCGCCAGAGGATGCAGACTTTCCTCACGGCGACATTTGGATATGCACTCTACTATGTGTGCCGTCTTTCAATGGGCGTGATGAAGCAGCCTCTCATCGATGCAGGCTTGCTTTCTGCCACTCAGTTAGGTGTCATTGGCGCATGCTTGTACTGGGCGTACGCCGTAGGTAAGCTGGTAAATGGTTTCCTGGCGGATGGTGCAAATATCAAGAGGTTCATGGCCACAGGACTTATCATCTCGGTGGCGATGAACTTTATCATGGGCGTTCTGGGAGTCACTGCACTTGGTGGAGCCTTCCCTACATCGGCTCTTTTCGTCAGCTTCGCCTTGTTCTGGGCGATCAATGGTTGGGCTCAGTCAATGGGCGCTCCACCTGCCATCATATCACTTTCCCGCTGGTTCCCGCTCAAGATACGTGGTACCTATTATGGCTTTTTCAGCGCTTCACACAATATAGGCGAGGGTCTCTCATTCATCTTTGTGGGTAGCCTTGTGGCGGCAGCAGGATGGAAGTGGGGATTCTTCGGCGCTGCGCTCGCCGGTGTGCTTGGAATCGTTCTCATCCTACTCTGGCTGCATGACAGTACTGACAGCAAGGGCCTTCCTCCTATCGAGGTGGTTTCCGGGGAAATGTCTCAGCAGGAGTATGATGCGAACCATGCAGATATGCTTAAGAGCGCTGCTGATGCCAAGCAAGCACAAAGGGCTGAGACCAAGCGTATGCAGGCTGCTGTAATCAAGAATCCTGGCGTATGGATCCTTGCGCTGTCTAGCGCGTTCATGTACATGAGCCGTTACGCGATCAACGAGTGGGGCACGATTTTCCTTCAGGAGGCCAAGGGATATGATCTCGCAGGTGCGGCCGCTATCATTGGCATAAACCCAATATTCGGCATCTTGGGCACTGTCTGTGGCGGATGGCTCTCTGACGTGGTATTCAAGGGAGATCGCAAGTATCCAGCTTTCGTGGCCGGTGTTCTCGAGGCTATAGCATTGGCCATCTTCCTTTTCGGAGGCCCAGCCAAGTGGCTTAATGTGCTGGCAATGGTTCTGTTTGGTATCGCCATCGGTGTGCTCATCGCCTTTATCGGCGGTCTCATGGCCATTGACCTCGTGCCAAGGAAGGCTACAGGTGCAGCTCTCGGTATTGTCGGAATGGCATCTTATGCAGCTGCGGGCCTCCAGAATGTGGTGACAGGCTTGCTCCTTGACAATCATATCATTACCAATGCTGCAGGTGCTCAGGTTCACGACTTCACTTATGTAAGTTGGTTCTGGCTTGGCGCTGCGATCATTTCCTTCGTCCTTCCAGTCCTCAACTGGCATCGAAAGCAGCAGGAACTGTAAGCGATACTCACAATGAAACATTTTTTTAATTCACTGTTAATTGATTTGACGACCATACTGCTCCTTGTATCTTGTGTACAGGAGCAGCGTCATTTTTCTCATGATATGCAGATAGATACTCTTCTCTCTCATCTGACGCTTGAGCAGAAAATACATTTATGTTTGGGAATGGGAGCTGGCGCAATACAAGGGGATGAACATATCATTGATTCCCTCAAGAATGCCGTGCCGAACTATGCTGGCTACACATATCCTTTCTATGATAAGGGTATCCCTGCAGCGCTTCTATGTGATGGTCCTGCTGGACTGCGCATAGGCCCGATTCGTCAAGGTGACCCTAAAGAATACTGGTGTACAGCATTCCCTATCGGTACTCTTCTCGCTAGTTCATGGAATAATGAGATGGTCTCAGAGGTGGGCGCTGCCATTGGAAACGAAGTCCTGGAGTATGGTGTGGATGTTATTCTGGCTCCGGGGCAGAACATTCATCGTCATCCGCTTGGGGGAAGAAACTTCGAGTATTTCTCGGAAGATCCTCTGCTTAGTGGCCTCATGAGTGCTGCCTATGTGAATGGCGTGCAGAGCCAAGGCGTAGGCGCTTGCGTCAAGCATTTTGCATGTAACAATCAGGAGACAAACCGCTTGGCGAATGACGCCATGGTGGATCAGAAAACCCTTCGAGAAATATATCTCAAGAACTTTCAGATAGCACTCAGAAACAGCCAGCCTTGGATGCTCATGACTTCGTACAACTTTGTCAACGATGTCCACGCGAGCGAAAGTGAAGATCTCCTTCAGGGAATACTTCGCGATGAGTTTGGCTTCGAGGGGCTGATTGTAAGTGACTGGGGCGGAGGCTATGACGCTGTGGCGCAGCTGAAGGCTGGTAATAACATGATTCAGGATGGCGCTCCGTGGCGTCTGCAGCAAGTGATGAAGGCACTTGAAGATGGTAGTCTTTCCGAGGACGAAATCACTCGTAATGCTAGAAAGGTCCTTGAGATGGTATGGAAGACACCCGCAAAGAATGGTTATAAGTATTCCAATGATCCAGATCTTGACGCCCACGCAGAGGTCGCCAGAAGGGCAGGTGCTGAAGGAATGGTCCTTCTCAAGAACGAAGGATGCGCTCTTCCTGTGTCTGCGACGGAGTCGGTGGCTTTGTTTGGACTGTCATCATATGAAATGATTCCTGGTGGTATTGGCTCCGGTGATGTGTATAGCAAGTATGTGGCATCCATGCCAGATGCGGCCAAAGGTGCTGGTATGAGCATAGATGATTCTCTGAGTGATTTTTATCAGTGTCATTGGAAAAAACTGCACGAAAGCGGATCGCTTCGCTCCGATCGCCAGCGCCCTCTGCGTCCTGAAGAACCAGAGGTGCCGGAATCACTTCTGCGTGACGCTGCCGCGAAGGCGCAGATAGCTGTCGTTACCATTGGCCGTCGTAGTGGAGAATGGAATGACTGCATATCTGAGGAATTCTACCTCCGAGACTCTGAAATAAAGCTTCTGGAGGCTGTGAGAGCCATGTTTGCCAAGGTCATCGTAGTTCTGAATACTGGCGCCGTGATGGATGTGCAGCCTCTTACGGAAAAGTATGCGGATGCGATTCTTCTTGCATGGCAAGGTGGAAGTGAGACTGCAAATGCAGTCGTGGACATCCTCACTGGTAAGGTCAATCCTTCAGGTAGGCTTCCGATGACATTCCCATTGACATGTAGCATAGAGCAGATTCCATTCCCTGTCGATCCGGGCGATGATATAAACATAACCCCATGGGAGGACCAGGAGATTGAAAATGTCCATTATACTCGTTATTCAGAGGGCACCAGAGTGGGGTATCGCCTCTGGAATGCTCTGGAAGAGGGGATAGCTTATCCTTTCGGATATGGACTTAGCTATACTGATTTTTCCATCAATGATATGACAGTTCGTCTGCGTAAGCAGACTGTGACTGTCAGTGTCGAGGTCAAGAACATTGGCGCGGCAGCCGGCAAGCAGGTGGTTCAGCTTTATTCGCGTAGAAATGAAGGGGATGTCAATGAACTGCGTGCCTATGCAAAGACTCGCATTCTGGCGCCAGGGGAGACTGAGACTGTGGAGATGGAGTTCCCTGTTGAGGATCTGGCTATTTTCGATGAGGATAGTTGCTCATGGGTAATTGAAGGCGGTGAGTACACACTTTCAGTAGGCTCATCGTCTGTTTGTATGTCTGAGAGCCGCGTGGTTAGTGTTAAGCGCCACGTCAGAAATGTCCGTAGTCTAGCTGCTCCAAGGGAGCATACCCCACGTCATTTAGTATTTAGAGGATAATAATTGGAACTGATAATCAAGTAATAACATTTAGAGACCATGAAAAGACTTCTTTCTCTATCACTCTTGGCTCTGGCCCTTGTGCCAGCTGATTGTTTCGCGAAGGTTTACACTCTATCTTCGCCTGATTCCCACATAAAGCTGACTGTTACGGAAGGCAAATGCATTACTTATGATGTCTCGCGTGATGATGTGAGACTTCTTGATGGGGCGTCTGCATCCATGACCCTCGCAGGAGGTAAGGTGTTTGGCGCGGATGCGAGGGCCTCCAAGGTACAGCGTCGCTCTGTGGATCAGACAGTCACCACCGTTGTATATAGAAAAAAGCAAGTGAGGGACTGCTTCAATGAACTGACTCTCAAATACAAGGAGTACGATGTGGTATTCAGAGCTTATGACAAAGGTATAGCATATCGTTTCGTTGCCCATGCAAAGGCGCCTTTCAAGGTTCAGTCAGAGCAGGCCGATTTCGCCTTCGCTGGTGACTGGAACATGTATGTGCCTTATGTTAGTCAGCATTTGGAAACTATTGAGAGTCAGCACATGAACTCGTTTGAGAGTCGCTATGACCACACTCCACTTTCTGCGTGGGACAAAAGTCGTCTGGCTTTCAGTCCGATGATGGTCAATGAGCCCTCAGGATTGAGTATGCTCATTATGGAGGCTGATCTTATGGACTATCCAGGCATGTATCTGTACAATTCTGACGGCGATTCCACTCTGGAAGGCCATTTTGCCCATAAGCCTAAGGATGTGCATCAGGGAGGGCATAACATGCTTCAGATGCTAGTAGACAGCCGTGAGGATTACCTGGCGGAATATGATCGTAAGGATGTTTCATTCCCTTGGCGTATTGTCGCCGTAGGCGAGAATGATGCTGCTGTCGCAGACAATGATCTGGTGTATCTTCTTGCGACCCCACAGGATCCGAATGAGGACTATAGCTGGGTGCGTCCAGGCAAGGTGGCCTGGGACTGGTGGAATAACTGGAATATCATAGGAGTGGACTTCAAGGCTGGAGTAAACACTGACACGTATAAGTATTACATCGATTTCGCTTCAAAGAATGGCATCGAGTACGTGATTCTTGACGAAGGCTGGGCTGTGAACAAGAAAGCAGATCTCTTCCAGATCGTTCCTGAGATCAATCTTGAGCAGATTATTGCATACGCGGAAGAACGAAATGTTGGCATCATCCTTTGGGCCGGCTATCATGCATTTGATCGTGATATGGAGAAGGTCTGCAAAGTGTACTCAGAGATGGGTGTGAAGGGCTTCAAGGTCGATTTCATGGATAGAGATGACTGTGATATGGTGGACTTCCACAGACGTGCGGCGCAGATGTGCGCAAAGTACCACATGATGGTGGATTTCCATGGCACATACAAGCCAACAGGTCTGAGTAGAACGTATCCTTGCGTAATCAATAATGAGGGCATCCATGGCCTTGAGCAGATGAAATGGTCTACCATTGAGGTGGATCAGGTGGAGTATGATGTCACAGTGCCATTCATTCGCTTTGCTGCAGGCCAGGCAGATTACACCCAGGGCGCGATGAGAAACGGTACCAAGTCTACATTCCATACATCCAACAGCGAACCAATGAGTCAGGGCACTCGCTGCCGCCAGCTTGCTGAGTATGTGGTTTTTTACTCACCTCTCAACATGCTTTGTGACTCTCCATCTGCATACATGAAGGAGCCTGAATGCACCAAGTTTATCGCCTCTATTCCTGTGGATTGGGACGAGACAATGATCTTGGATGGTAAGGCAGCCTCACACATTGTCACGGCGCGTCGCCATGGTGACGACTGGTATATAGGTGGCCTTACTTCCTGGAAGGAAAGAGATGTTGAACTCGATCTGTCTTTCATCGGTGCGGGTAAGTACCAGGCAGTCCTGTACAAGGATGGTAAGAATGCTTCCAAGAATGCAAATGATTTCGCTATTGAAGAACTGACCATAGATACTGGCAAACCGCTCACAGTTCATCTGGCGCCAGGAGGCGGATTCGCGCTCGTTCTAAAGAAATAGTGACGGTCGGATGTCCCCTCTGGGGACGTCCAGCCCGTCCGGCCATGATTAGGAGGGAATTATGGCCGAAGCCATGCTGCTCCGCCCGTCTGGCCATGATTAGGAGGGAATTGTGGCCGAAGCCATGCTATCCTGTCCGTCTGGCCATGATTAGGAGGGAATTATGGCCGAAGCCATGCTGCTCCGTCCGTCTGGCCATGATAAGGATGGAATTATGGCCGAAGCCACGCTGCTCCGTCCGTCTGGCCATGATAAGGAGGGAATTATGGCCGAAGCTATGCTATCTAGCCTGTCCGGCCATGATTAGGAGGGAATTGTGGC
>JAKSJM010000062.1 GCA_024398075.1 Bacteroidales bacterium
CAAGATTCCGGGCAGCAAGTGGATAATCGGAGCTTAGACCATCCTAGCATCAGTGCGAAGATAGTCCTCAATCACGGACTGCGCCCAGCTGATCTCCTCGCGCTTGAGGTTGTTTGAGATGTTCACTCGGAGCATGATGCGAGCCCAGATCAACTTCGAGAGGAAAATCACACCTATAGAGCAAAGATAGAAAACTTTGGTTAATTTAAATCATTTTATGTTATATTTGCATGTATTGTAGTTATGCATATATGATAAAGAGAACTTTCGAAGAATTCGCTGCTCAGAGTTATATAGCTCCAGTAGATAGGATTGTATCTGCCCAGTTCCAGGGCCTGATCTGTAACAGTATCCAATCTGTCAGAATCGACGATTTTGAGTACGACGACGACAAAGACGACCTTAAAGTTTAGATGACCATGAAGATCGGAAAGGTATCAGCATTGGCCATCATGATGATGGGCTTTGCAGGCTGCGTGAAGGAAATCAGCCCTCTCGAGGAGCCACAAGCAGAAGGTGTGGAGTTCAGCATCTTCGCCAGCACCCAGTCAGAGACGAAGACAGAATACAGCGATGATGGACACATCACCTGGTCCGCTGTCGATACCATGAACGTCTTCCACAAGGGAAAGGGTTCATACGTAAACAACTATCCATTCACTGTCAGCGACGCCGCCACAGGCAAATTTGACGGAAAACTCAAGGAGGCTCTCGACGCATCCACCTCATACAAGTGGTTCGCAGTGTACCCATACGACTCGGAGACCACATCGCCTGAGGCAGCCACAGTCCGCATTGGAGCTGCCGCTAGCGAGGCACAGGCCCAGACAGGCGACGACAGCAGGCTGCACCTCGTCGGCACCGGCCACCCACTCTACGGCACCGCCGCCACTACAGGCGTACAGGCACCAGAATTAACCATGCATCAGGCAGCCTCTATCATTGGTATAAAGGTAAAGAACGAGACCGGCACCCCTCTTACAGTAGGCGAAGTGACATTCACCGCCCCTGAGGCCATCGTCGGCGACTTCACCATGGATATCACCGGCAGCGAACTTGCGTTCACCTCCACCTCGGCTGTATCGCAGACCGCTCGCCTCAACGTGACCGATGCGAGCGCTCTCACCCAGGACGCCGAGGCCACCTATTTCCTCACCATCAAGCCATTCACCGCCACTTCCGGCGCGATTCTCAAGCTCTCGGTCAATGGTTACGAGAAGACTATCACCCTCACCAAGGACGTCATCTTCCACCCCGGCAAGATCAAGACCATCGGCTTCGGCTACAACGCCGAGCCTGCTACCGGCTACCAGCTCGTCACCGAGGAGCCATCAGACTGGTCTGGCAAGTATGTGATCGTGTCGGCGGATAAGAAGTATCTGTGGACAGGAGCAAACACTACTTCAAATACAGTGACCCTTTCAGCTTCTGACTTTGACGGCAATGTTATCGTAAAGTCTGGTCTCAGCGGATATGAGTTCACCATAAGCAAGAGTGGTAGCGGATACTATCTCATGAAGGACGGCAAGTATGTATACTGCAACTATTCAGGTGATGGTAATGGTACCACCGGTATTGGTCTCAGCAGTTCTAGCCATGCCATCTCATTCAATGGCTCTATGAACTCTGGAACTGTCGGCTTCTACATGTACTATGGCGACATGGATCAGTACATCTACCTTAAGACCTCTGGTGGCAGCAGCTACTTCAAGTTCGGTGGATCACACGGTGGAAATGGTGTTTACCTTTACAAGTATGTAGTAGGAAACCCACCTGCGGCACCTACAGTGAAAACCTTCACAAAGGTAAGCTCCATCACTGCTGGAAAGAACTATGTCATCGTAGACACAAACGCGAAGATGGCCCTGAAGAATGACCCTTCTGGCTCAAATTCTGAGCTTTACGACCAGGCATACTCTGTTGACGGAATGATCAGTGGCAACACCTTGACAGTGCCAGAAGATGATGCAGCAGCCATCACCTGGGCTGCCAATACATCCAATGCTCATACTACCCAGGGAACATTGACATTCAGCAATAGTGGATACTACCTCGCACGTGGAAACACCACTGCCAATGGTGACAATGATACCGTTCTGCTGCCCGCTGTCAATGCATATTCTGTCTGGACGTTCAACGGCTCCAACCTCAGCATGAAGAACAGCTCAGCTCAGTACACATTCTACCTGTTCTATAAAACCAGCGAGAAACACTGGGATACTGAACAGCAGAGCGCGACAAACAACATCGCAATCTTCGTAGAGGACTAACCACAATCCCCTTCGCGGGAACGACGATAAAGTGAAAGGAGCTCGGCAATGTGCCGGGCTCCTTTCTTATCTGTATAAAGCCTCGTAGGCTTCCTCGATCATCTCGGCCCGCCGCATGACGTCTGCCGCCGCCTGGCGCTCATTCGGCTCGAACATGAAGACACCGCGGTAGCGGTTCGTCTCCAGAAGGCACCTGTACAGCTCGCCCCAGCGCCCCATGCTGCCATCGCCGGCCAGCGAATGCGTGTCGTGGTCACCTTGGTTGTCATGCACATGGATGGTGCCCAGCTGCTCCCCGTACGTGCGCAGGAAACTCACCGCATCGGGACAATTCGTCTCCGGGTAGGTGCACCTGATGTTCGCGTGCCCCACATCGAAGGTGAAGCGAAGCCCAGGGATGCCCTCCACCACCTTGTGTATTTCCGCTGGTGACTGGCCAATGCTCTTGATCAGGTTCTCCACGCACAGCCTGCAGCCGTGCTCCTGAGCCACTTCAGTGAGTGCAGTGAGCGACTTCCGCGCCTGCGCTATGTTCACTCCCCTGTCGGGCGCGTATGTGCCCTTGCTGGAGTGAGTGACGAGGTTCTTCGCGCCGAAGAACGACACGAGCCTTATGACTCGCGCGAAGAACTCTTCGGACTTCTGCCTGTTCTCCTCTATCTCAGAGCCTATATCTGAGTACTCCACATCGCCGTATGGCAGATGTATCGACCACACCTTGATGCCTAGCTCATCGAGCAGCTTCTGCATCTGTCCGAAGCGCTCCAGAATCTGCTCGTCAGTCCTGTCGATGAGGCCTTCCTTGTCCTTGAACTTGAGTTCCACATAGCGGAAGCCAGCGGCTGCCGCCTCATGAATCCTATGCGTGAATATAGCCTCGGAAGCATTGACCTGCATTCCGAAGCTATATCTCAGTCCTTCCAGTGACTCCCCTGCCTCAGCAGGAAGGATGGAAGGCTCTATGTATCTTTTCTGTCCCAACTAGAAATCGTACTGTGCACCACAGCCCTCGAGTGCTCCGAACAGGTCGTATGCCTCGAAGAAAGGATACTTGTTTCCATACATGCTCACGCGACGGATGGTAGTACCCTGCTTGTTCATGCCATGGGCTGCGCGGTAGGTATTTGCGAGTGAGTTCTCGTCGTAAGTATCTGAGCCTGATACCTCAAGATTAAGCCAACCCATAAGATAAGCTGGATTGATCTTCTCGAGGAAAGCCTTGTCGGTAAGAGCTGCATCGCCGCTCTCTGAAGTGAAGTTCTCCACCTCGTCGAACTGGTCTGCAGAGATCTTGAGCCACTTGTAAGATGCTGAAGGAAGGATGAGGTCAGCAGCATTGGCGAAGAACTGGTTGTCCTTCACGTGAGTCTTGCGACGGGCGTCCTGAACCTTGTCCGAAGCATGGTGAGTCATCTCGAGAGCACCGAGGTTTGAACCACCGAAGATGTTTGAGTAAACGTCAGCATCTACATAAGACATGAAGCGGAAAGCTAAACCCATGTCCTCCATCTCCTTGGTACGGCACCAGGTGAAGAGCACTGTATTGTTATGGAAGTCTACGTATGCCTTGTTTGCCTCCTTCACAGCGCCGTCTACCTGGCATGCTGCATATACGTTAGAGACGAAGACATTGTTTGAGATCTCCCAGTCGCCACCGTAGTTAAGTGCCTGGATAGCGTAGTAACAGCCGTTTGCGAAGACGCAGTTTCTGATGACGAGACGGCCGTTGACATTGGCATGGATAAGAGCGTGTGACATACAGAGGCCACCGATGGTGCCGTCTGCGCCGAGGCCACCGCCGATCTCCTGGATACGTCCAGAGATACAGCCTTCAGGGCAACCATTTCTGTCAGACTCTGGCTTAGGTGCAGCGTACTTGTTCTCCTCGCCGAGGTCGAAGCCGAAACCGTCGATCTCCACAGCCCTGTTCGGCATGTTACGAGCGTCGATCTCGAAAAGCGCCTTGGTGCCGTTTGAGTCAGCATGCTTCACGCCTGGTCTGATGTATGACTTGTAAGCGAATGGGTCGCGGTCTGAGAAGTCAGCAGAGAAACCGCCGATGATGGTCACATACTTGTTGATATCGATGAAACCCTGATCGAGGGTACCGGTGTAGTTTCCCTCAGCCACCATGATGATATCGCCATCCTTGGCGGTATCGATAGCCTTCTGGAGGTCCTTGAAAGCGGTCTCTGCAGACTTTCCGTCATTCTTGTTCGAGCCAGACTTGCTTACATAGTACCTGGTACCATTGTTTTCAGTCTTTCTGTACTTGACCTTGTCGCCAATATTCTTGGCTGCATTGTCCACAGCATTATGCGCTCCCTTCGAGATCTCTCTCTTCACAGAACCCTCCACGGACGACTTTACTCTATTAAGCAGGCTCTGTGCCTGCAAAGGTGCGCTGACAGCGACTGTAAGTGCCACAGCGGCCAAAATCTTACCTAATTTCATAATATCCAACGTTTAATGTGTCTTCAAAGATAATGATAAAGAGACAAATAACAAACTATCTCTTCCTGATCCCCCAGTCGGAGTAGCGCAGCTGCGCCTCGACCTTGTCCTCGTACGCATCGTCGAGATTTGGGAAGAAATCTATGCCTGTGAGCTTTTCGAGATCATTGACCGAAAGCATGCAGTCATAGAGGTACTGGCGCGAGTCGTCGTTTTTCATGGTGAATGCGATCGAGCGGTACTTGCCGTCTACGCCGGTGAGGACAGCCTTGAAGAAGGCGTCTGGCACTGCCACGTTTCTTTCGCCAATGGTTCCGTAGCGGTGGCGGTCATAGATAGGTCCCGTCACCACCCAGACTCTGCCGTAGTCGCGCGCCCACTTGCGTACCTGGCGCTCGAGGTACTCCCAGTCATTGGCATTCAGAAACTCGTTCTGCGGGCAAATGTTCACGAGATAGAAGGTCTCCGCCATGGCATCGTCGCTGTAGCGGAAGTCAGACGCGGGCGCCATGTGGCCTCTGGTCCAGCCAGAGCCCTGGTAGTCCTCGCGCTTCGCCTGCGTCTTATGGTAGTTCGGCGCCATCGAGAAGAGCTTTCCCTCTCTGGTCGCGTCACCCTGAAGCTCCTCAGACAGAAGCTCATACGCCACCCACTTCGGAGTCTTCGTCGAAGGGTTATATGAGCAGATGTAGCCGTCGTAGGTGAGTATGTCCTCACTTGCGGAGTGAGCCGGGAGCTCCATCAGAGTCTCGACGTTCTCGCTCGTGGTCGCTGCCGCCCCGATGATATCCATCGTGGTCTGGACCACGCCCGAAGGCACAGAGAAGTTACAAGCCGAGCACATGACGGCCGCGGCGATGAGCATTATGCTTCTTTTCATGTTCAAATATTTTGTTTATATTTGTTTCAACCAAATAGTATAACAGATATGGCATCACTTTCAGATTTCATCCAGCAGCAGGTCGCTGCTGCGGCAGGAAACGTCACTATTCCTTCAAACCTTAAGGACAAGGTCCTCGGTGGCCTTTCAGACTCAATCATTGGTTCACTCACACAGACCGCCACCCAGGCAGGTGGAGTAGACCAGATCAAGGCCCTTCTCACCGGCAAGACATCTGCAGCATCCAGCGCAGTCACCGCACTCGCCGGCAAGCTTTTCACAAACGGCACACTGAAGAACCTTAACCTCGGTGGCGCTCAGGCATCAGCCCTCTCAGGACTCATCCCACTCGTGATGGGCAAACTCGGCGGCTTCCTCAAGGACCAGGACGGCGACGGTGATGTGGACATAAACGACATCATCCTTTCACTGAAGGGAAATGCCTCACTCGCAGGCATCGCAAAGGGCATTCTCGGAGGTCTCCTCAAGTAATCCCTTCACGAAATACAGCTTACTCAGCGGCCGTTTCCGAAAGGATGCGGTCGCTGTTTCCTTCTGGCGACTGCATCTCAATCTTCCTGAACATGTAGAAGAATGCCACAAGCACGAGAGCGCAGAGCGCGAAGCCCACAGCATACCTGTTCGGTCCGAGGAGATCTACCCATGTATCATACTCTGAAAGCGAGTCTATATGGGTGATTATCACCGCCATAGTATTATTCACACAGTGCATGAGCATGGTGAGCCAGAGGCATCCGGTCTTATAGTAAACGTATCCGAAGAGGCAGCCCAGGATGAAGGCTGGGATGGCCTGCCAAGGGTTCAGGTGGATGAATGCGAAGAATGCTGACGAAATGACGATGGCCCACACAGGCTTCATCGTGCTGCCGTCATCGCGCCTGTGGTGCAGAAGTCCACGAAGCACTTCGCCGCGGCAGAGCCACTCCTCACAGAGCGGTGCAAACACCGATACAGTGAGTAGGTTAAGGACAATGTTTCCGTCTGTAGCCACACCGAGAGCGTCTTCCAGCCACTCGGGCATCGCAGGAAGGATCTTGCCGAGGACATCGGTCATAAAGGCAGCGGCGAAAGTGGCGACAGACACGAGCAGCGCGACGAGGATGCCCGAAAGCGGCTTCACATGGAAGCTGCTGAGGGCGACTCCTTCTCCCCACATGCTGTTACGGTGACTCTGGGAGAGGGCGTAGAACATAGGTGGGATGAACATCAGCACGTATGAGACCAATGTCCCCACAGCCATGCCGACGATAGGCATGAGGAGCGCTGTGACCAAACTGCCGACACACGCTCCACCAAGCAGCAGAATGAGAAGCATGAACATGCCACCCACTCCTGGTACATAGTACGCGAAATCCGCGAAGAGGTTATAGTTCTGAACTTTTCTAGACATAACTCATTAGATTAAGAGCAGCACAGCGAGCGACAGGGCCAGAGTGCCACGGAATTTCAATTTACCTGCTGATGCATACTCGACCATCTGCTCGAGAGGCACCGCATCGTAAACCTCCTGAAGTCCCTCAGTGTCAGGAATTTTCGAAGCATGCCACTTTCTGATCACGGTACCGTCTGACAGATACACCAGACCGCCGTTCGAGCGATTCAGGGTGAGGAGCTTGCGACGATCGGCGAAGTAAGCGCGGTCGTAAAGCTGCATCGCAGCGTGATAGTCGAGGCCTGAAAGGGCCGCCTCGAGATCCTCTGGGGTAGATGCCACGAAGAGGGCTGGGGTGAAGCCTATATTCCATACGGCCTCGATGGCCTCGGAAGCCCTCTGCCAGTCTTCGGTGGTCATGGCGTCGGCATCATTGACCACAATCGCCATGGTATTTGTGTCCTCAAACATGTACTCGCAGTAGTCACCCTCCACGTCAGAGACGCTGACGAGCGGCACGTCGCCGAACACCTCGGTTCCTGGCTTCATCTCCGTGAAGTCTGCCATAGGAATGCCAATGACACCTCTTACCGCGAAGCCGATCACAGCCAGCACGCCGAGCGCGAAGGTCACGTACTTGCGAGGCTTCGCCTTGCCGAGTTTAGAGAGCGGCAGGAAGGCCAATGCGCACAGTACAAGCAGGACGATATTTTTCAGAAGCGTCTGGAAATGAGTAAGATGAATCACCTCACCGAAGCATCCGCACTCCATAGGAGGGTTCTTCACTGCGAGACAGATGGTCACGATGGTGAAGAACACAGTCATCGCCGATGCGATGATGGCCACCACCTTTCTCCACACGCCAGTGATGAGCGCCACGCCCACGAGCGCCTCCAGCGAAGCGAGCGCCACGCCGAGCATCTTCGCGCATCCTCCCATAAAACCGATATGGAAGAACTTGAAATACTCATCCATGATAAGACTCGTCCCCACAGGGTCCACAAGCTTCATCATACCGGAGAGGAAAAATACCACTCCCACAATTACCGCAAAAAGTCTTTTCATTCTTACAGGTTTTTATCTACAACGGACTTGATTCTCTCAAAAATGGCATCTGCCGGCAGCATGTGACCCTGCTCATCCGAGCAGTCCACGGTGATGAAATGAGGGTCGCGAGCAGCCTGGGCGCGATAGATCGCGAGCACGCTGCGCTGCAGCTCCATGTCCTGCTCGTGGATGTCCGTGCCGCCAGCGAGATAGTCGCGGTCGCTTCCCTCCCTCGCCTTCGTGAGATTTGACTTCACAAATCCCAGCGGTACATCGAGGAAGATATTAAGGTCTGGCTTAGGAAGGCCAAACTCCTCATACTCAGTATTTAAGATCCAGTCCCTAAGCTCCTCAGCCTTCTGCTCATTCTCCACCTTGGAGCACTGGTAAGCGATATTTGAGTACACGTATCTGTCGAGAAGCACGGTCTCTCCCCTGTCGAGGCTTGCGCGCAGCGCAGGGATGGCGTCGCGGCGATCCTGTGCAAAGAGCAGAGCGATGAGCATAGGGTCGACGGAGCCAAACTCGCCTCTGAGCAGGCGGCTGATGATGTCTCCGTACACGGGAGCCTCATAACGAGGGAAATGGATATACTCCAGACTGCCGAACTTCTGCAGCAAATACTCCTTCAATCTCTTCACCTGGGTGCTCTTTCCAGCGCCATCAGGACCTTCTATAACGACTAGCATTGTTACTTATTTAAATGAATCTAACAAAGATAAATATTTTTTCTCTACTTTTGCCACATGAAAAAGCACATCAAGATAATGGGCATCCTGAACGTGACGCCCGACTCATACTACGCACCTAGCAGATACCACTCTGGATTCAATCTTGACACGGGCAAATTCAGGGATGCCGCCTTGCAGATGGTGGAGGACGGGGTCGACATCATTGACCTGGGAGGATGCTCCACCCGCCCTGGCAGCGAGACTCCGGTCCCTGGCGAGGAGTGGCGTAGGCTCGAGCCGGCGCTGAAGGTGCTGCGCGACGAGGTGACTGATGTGCAGATATCCATCGACACCTTCCGCGCCTTCGTCGTGGAGCGCGCTGTCGACATATTGGGTAAAGAACTCATTGTCAATGATATATCGGCAGGAGAAGACGACCCGCAGATGCTTGATCTCGTGGGGCGACTGGGGCTTACATATATAGCAATGCACAAGCGCGGCACACCACAGACCATGCAGTCGATGTGCCAGTACGATGATGTCACCGAGGACGTGGTGAAGTACTTCGAGGAGTTCGGAGAGAAAGCCGCGCGGGCAGGCATCACCGACTGGTGGGTGGACCCGGGCTTCGGCTTCGCGAAAGACGCTTCGCAGAACTACAAAATGCTGAAGGAACTACCTAAGTTCCAGAAGTTTGGCCGTACAGTGCTGGTCGGAATCTCCCGTAAGAGCTTCATCTATCGTCCGCTCGGCATCACGCCCGAGGAGGCACTCCTGCAGACTCAGGCCATGCACGCCCTGGCCATCCAGGGAGGCGCAGACATCCTGCGCGTCCACGACGTCGCCGCTGCCGCCCGCACCGTCCGCCTCCTCTCCGGCACCACCGACTAGTTCTTCAGACACAGCCGGCTGGTTTCCAGCACTGACGACTATTGTCCAAAACTAACGACTAGCTTTCAGCACAGCTGACTAGTTTCAGAAAAAAAGCCTGGCATAATCTGCCAGGCTAAACTATCTTTCTACTAATCGTACGACGGAAGTTACTTATCCTGAATAAGATAGACGTCCTCTCCAGCCTCGCTGAAGCCGAACTTTTCGCGGGCAAACTTCTCCAGTGAATCCCTGTCATTCGTGAGGTAGTGCATCTCCTTATCCATCTCGGAGATCTCTTTCTCCATGGCCTTCATCTGCTTCTCCTGCTGCTTGGCCACTGACACGCTCTTCACGAGGCGGAAAGCATTGTCATGAATCAGAAAACACAGGAACACCAGCACCACGGAGGTGGAGACAATGACATAGCGAGCGAAGGAGCGAACCTCGTGGTTCGCGCCGTCCTTGCTTTTCTGGAACAAATGATCAAACTTACCCAATTCCCTACACGATTTTCTGCAAAAATAGTTATTTTTGTACATTATTGACAACAAAAAAAAACTAAACACATGAAACCAACACTACTTGTCCTTGCTGCGGGAATGGGCAGCCGCTACGGCGGCCTCAAGCAGATGGACGGACTGGGCCCATCAGGGGAAACCATCATCGACTATTCAATATATGACGCAGTGAAAGCTGGATTCGGAAAGGTCGTATACATTGTCCGTGAGTACTTTAAGGAGCAGATGGAGGAGACCGTCAGGACCAAGTACGCAGGCGTCAAGTGCATCGACGGCGAGCCGCTCCAGTTTGACTTCGTCACCCAGGAGCTCGACAAGATCCCTGCCGGCTTCGAGATCAACCCAGAGCGCCAGAAGCCTTGGGGCACCGCTCACGCATTGCTCATGGCGAAGGACGTCATCAAGGAACCATTCGCAGTGATCAATGGTGACGACTACTACGGCCGCGACTCATTCCAGATCCTCGGCGACTGGCTGCGCGCACACGAGGGCACCACAGGACAGTACTCCATCGTGGGCTTCGAGCTGCTGAACACCCTCTCCGAGACCGGCGGCGTGTCCAGAGGCATCTGCTCGTACGACGAGAACCTCCAGCTCACCGATATCGTTGAGTGTCACAATGTTATGAAGGAAGCCGACGGAGTCGTTCGCGGCGACAACTCAGTCACCGGCGCGCACTTCGACATGGAAGCCACCTCGCTCTGCTCGATGAACATGTGGGGCTTCACCCCTGACTATTTCGAAAAGACATACGAGATCCTGAAGACCTTCCTCGCCGAGAACGGCAAGGAGCTCAAGAAGGAGTACTACATCCCATACGCCATCGACTGCATGATCAAGTCCGGCGAGGCATCCACCGAGGTCCTCCGCACCAGCTCTCGCTGGTTCGGCGTCACCTTCAAGGAGGACCGCCCAGGCGTCGTAGCTCGCTTCCAGCAGCTCGTCGATGAGGGCGTCTATCCGACCCCTCTCTACAAGTAGGAAACCACTGACTCACAATTAATTCGCCCCGAGGTGCATCACTGCATTCCCGGGGCGAAACGTACTATTATAGCAAACTAAAATTTATCAAATCTTTCGGCCGAAGCTTCATTCAACCACCAAAGTCGAGACTGCAAACCAGCAGGAAAACCTAGCTTCAACCACTCTCTCCAGCGAACATTTTTCTAACCAGAAGCAATCTTTTCTTATCTCTGACACGCCGCTTCAGCGCCTTTCTTTTTATCTCGCACTCGCCGCTTCAGCGCTTCATTAATAATCCAAAGGAGCTGACCATTCGTGCTGCGAAACTCCTCCGACGCCCACCCCTCCAGGGCGGTCATCGTCTCGGTGTCGATGCGCAGAATGAATGTTTTCGTATCCTTAGCCATAACTGATATTATTTCGCTATCATTTTTCAAGTACAAAGATATTATTTTAATATCACTTTTCCAAACATTTTTTGAACTATTTTACTCCTTTTTTTCGAATTTACTCCGTTTTTTTTCGAGCCGCGTCCGATCCCGCCTTCCGGCCTTCCGTCTATCCCTTCCCACGCCTGCCGCGACCCCGATAAATACGCCCTTCCATCCGGGTCGTGGCATAGAAAACGTCCATTCCCTGCCCCAGCCGGACGCGACCCCGACAAATGCGCTGTTTCATCCGGGTCGTGGCATAGAAA
>JAKSJM010000063.1 GCA_024398075.1 Bacteroidales bacterium
ATTCTACGGCGTTCGCGCCGTGGCGTAACTTTTATAAAATTAACGAACTATTGTATGAACCAATGCGTTATCTTTGTATTATGAATGACATAGATCGCAGAGTAAGGGAGTCGCACGATATCACCGAATTCCAGAGGCGAGTGTATCTCGCACTGCTCGAGGTGCCACGTGGCGAGACCATCACTTATGGTGAATTGGCACGCCGCATAGGCTGTCGCAGCGCCCAGGCTGTGGGACAGGCGCTGCGTCGTAACCCATTTGCTCCAGATGTTCCTTGCCATAGGGTCATCAGTGCCGACGGATCCCTGGGCGGCTTCTATGGCCATAGGGAAGGGGAGATGATCGACAAAAAGCGTTCACTTCTGGAAAGTGAAGGCGCTTCTTTGATGGAAGAGAAGTAGTTTCGCTCCGAAAAAGTGTTATATTTGAACTGGAATTATAACGGTATTCAAATGAATTATTTGATTCAGAACGCCTCAGTGGTGAATGAAGGCGAAGTTTTCGTGGCAGATGTGCTTGTGGAGAATGGCTTGATCAGCCAGATTGCCAGGGGCGGTGGCCTGCATGCTGATGGCGCGAGGGTTATCGATGCGTCAGGAAAGTACCTGATACCAGGTATCATAGATGAGCATGTGCATTTCCGCGATCCTGGCCTCACCCAAAAGGCTGACATCTACACTGAGAGCCGCGCTGCCGTAGCTGGTGGAGTGACTTCGTTCATGGATATGCCGAATACCGTGCCTCAGACGGTCACACGCGAGCTCCTGGAGCAGAAGTTTCAGATTGCGGCTGAGAAATCATTGGCAAACTATTCATTCTATATCGGTGCGACCAATGATAACCTCCATGAGGTGCTTGGCATCGATGTGGCCAATGTCTGTGGCATAAAGCTTTTTATGGGTTCCAGCACGGGAAATATGCTCGTGGACAGCGATTCGGCTCTTGAGACTCTCTTTCGCGAGGCTCCGTGCCTCATCGCTGCTCACTGCGAGGATGAGGCTACGATCAAGCGTGAGACAGAGCGCTATCGCGCCCTTGTCGCCAGTGGAGAAGTGACTCCGGATGCTACCATTCATCCACATGTACGCAGCGCAGAGGCGTGCTATCGCTCGTCTGCGCGTGCTGTGGAGCTGGCAGAGAAAACAGGCGCTCACCTTCATGTGATGCATATTTCGACTGCGGATGAGCTTTCACTTTTCCGCAGCGACCTGCCTCTGGAGCAGAAAAGGATCACCGCAGAGACCTGTCCGCACTATCTGAGCCTTTGTGCCGATGATTACGAGACACTTGGTTTCGCGATAAAGTGTAATCCTTCCATAAAGTCTGCCGATGATCGCACTGCGTTGCTGAAGGCGCTCAGAATTGGCCTTATCGATACCATTGGTACAGACCACGCTCCGCATCTGAAGGATGAGAAACTCACTGGGGACTATTTCACCAGCAAGTCTGGTTTCCCTTCCATTCAGCACAGCCTTGACCTGATGGCGGAGATTTCTGAAAATGGGTGGCTGACACTGCCTGAACTGGTGAAGCTGATGTGTCATAATCCGGCTACGCTGTATCGCATCGACCGTCGAGGATACGTGAGGGAAGGCTATCACGCTGACCTTGCCATAGTGGACCTTTCTGCATCGAAGCTCATCTCGGATGCCTCTGAGTACTCCAAGTGTGGCTGGACACCTTATGCAGGGCGCACTGTTAAGTCAAATGTCACCCACACGTTTGTGAGTGGAAACCTTGTATATGAAGATGGAGTCTTCCACGAGGATAATCGAGGAGAAAGACTCTCGTTTAATATTTCTTAGGGTTCTTCGGGAACCATCCTTTCTGTACTCTTTTCTCTTGCTGGAACAGTTCGTGTATGGACCAGAAACAGCTGAATCCCGCGACTCCCAGTATGGCAGATAGCGTGATGTTTTCAATTATCAGTCCTGCGATGCAGAGACCGATGCCGACGATTGCAAACAGTGGCCAGCACTGCTTTCCCCAGTGGTACTCTGCTTTTATGACTATCGGATGAAATATGCCTATTAATAAAAACGCTGCTGCGCCAAGAATGATTCCAATGTAATTCATAGTACCACAAAGATAAGCAGAATCCCCTGTATTCAAAGAATAATTGTTCAGTGCTTACCTCCTATCAACCCCACGAATGAGAGAAGTGGTACAATCTCGAGTCGGCCTGCTATCATCAGCAGTGAGCTGCTAAGCTTGAGTCCGGCAGGGAAGTCTGCGTAGTTTCCCATTGAACCTACTGTGCCGAATCCTGGCCCTACGTTGCCTAGGCATGCGATTGAGGCGGTTATGCCAGTCTCAAGGTCCAGCCCGGCCATAGTGTTTATCACTGACCCGATCATTATGGTGAAGATGTATAGCAATGCATATTTCATGGCATCTATGGCCGCATCGTCGCTTATCACTTTTCCATCAACGGCTGCTTGATTCATTCTATGAGGGTTTGTGCTCTTCTTGATGCCATGCCTGATGTAGGAGAGCAGTAGTACAACCCTGTCTACCTTCATGCCGCCAGATGTGGAACCAGAGCATCCGCAGATGATGGATGCCACGATGAGGAGCATTATGCTTATGGCTGGCCATTGCGTAGTGTCTGCGGTGGCAAATCCTGTCGTGGTCGTGATGGACGCCATCTGGAAAGATGCTTTCCTAAGCGCCTGTAGAACAGGTTCATTGTCCTCCACTATGAGGCTGGTGGCTGTCGCAATGATGCTGAATACGAGAAACAGCACAAAACCCTTCGTCGCTGCTGACATCCTGTGCTTGCCGTGCCTGCTGCTTGCCGTCGCAATGTGCATGAAACTTATGCCGCACAAGGTCATATAGACGATGATGATGGCCTCAACGACCATGCTTCCGTATGCGCCAATGCTCTCGTTTTTTACACAGAATCCGCAAGTGCTGCAGGTGGACATGGCGTTTGTCACAGCGTCAAACCATCCCATTCCTGCCAGCTTTAGGCTGATGGCGCATGTGGAAGTAAGTATCAGATAGACCGTCAGCATAGTCTTGATAAATGACTTGCCTGTCCTTGAAGACTGGGATCTGGTAAGGTCAGACAGCTCCGCATTGGACAGGATAGACCTGTCGTCCATTTTTTTGGGGATAATCAGCGAGAATATGGAAACGATGCCAAGTCCGCCAACCCATGCCGTGGATGATCTCCAGAATAGTAGCCCTGCTGGCAAGGATTCTATGTCTGTAAGGATTGATGCTCCGGTGGTGGTGAAGCCTGAGACGCTTTCAAACAGCGCGTTGACCACTGTAAACTCCTCTCCATAGCAAATGTACGGTATCATGCCGAATATGCAGCAGGCAATCCATGAAAGTACCACGATGACTATTCCTTCCTTTGTGCTGACGTTTGGCTCGGGGCGGACAAATATCATGGGGTATGCTCCGGTGATGAATGTGATGAACGCTGAAAACAGCAGTGGCGTGGCGCTGGCGTCAAAGTCGTTGAACACCGCTACGATACCTGATATGGCCATCATCAGGGCCACCAGGATGAGTGATGTTCCAATGTATCTTATGATAATTCTTGCTCTCATTTTGTTTTCGTTGTTGTTAAAAATCCGGGCGCAAAATTATGGCGGGAATTATCATTTATCAACGCAATTATTCCTATCTTTGTATTGATATAATCAATCGTTATGACTCTTCAGCAGTTAGAATACATCGAGGCAGTCGATGAATATGGCCACTTTGGGAAAGCCGCGGAGGCATGTGGCGTCACGCAGCCTACACTTAGTCTTATGATAAAGAAGCTCGAGGATGAGCTGGATGTTATTATATTTGACAGGGACAGCCATCCGGTGGTGCCTACCCAGATGGGGCGCAGAATCATTGATAAGGCGAAGGTAGTCCTTTTCAACGCCAGCCAGATGGTGGAGATGACGAAGAATGAGAAGCAGCTGTGCTCTGGTGAAGTAAGGATAGCGATGATTTCCACCGTGTCAGCCGTTCTTGTGCCTGGCTTGTTCAAGTTTATGTGTGAGAACTATCCAAGTGTTCAACCATTGGTGCAGGAGATGCTCTCTGATAGTATAGTTAGTAAACTTAAAAAAGCCGAACTTGACATGGGTATCATGGTCTCACCTGTGAATGACCCTGACTTGCTGGAAATACCACTTTTCCACGAGAAATTCCTTGCGTATGTATCGCCCACATATCCATTGTATGTCAAGGAAGCATTGGAGTCTACCAAACTCCTGAACCATCCGATATGGATCATGAAGGACGGACTTCGTCAGTTTGACAGATCCATGCTGGCGCCGGGGGAGCGCTTCTCCTATGACAAGATGTATGAGGGTGGCCGTGCGGGTACATTGATATTTATAGTCAATGAGATAGGTGGCATGACGATTCTGCCGGAACTGCATAGAAATCTGATACTTTATAGCATGCAGGAGAACTTGAGGCCCATCGTGAACCCCGAGGTCTCAAGAAAGATATCGCTCGTTATCCGTAAGGATTTCGTGCACGAGAGGATGCTGAATATCGTCATAGATGCCGTTAAGAGCATCGTTCCGGTGCAGAATCAGGAAGAGGTCATCAGGAAGGGCCCGCTGACGCTCTAGATCTTAAGTTCCGATCTATATGTAAATGATTCAGGCATTTCCATGCCATAGACTGAGGCACGAAGCATGGCGCTGAACTCATCAAGGTCCCGACAGGCTTTCTGTTTTTCTACATCTATGGTCTGTCCGATGCCTAGCCTAACGGTGCTGCCGCCCTTGTTCAGGGCTTCAGCTGGAAGTCGCAGAAGTCTTACCATGTAATGAATAAGTCCCAGAAGATAGTAGAAGTTACTGTTTCCGTCGAAGAACCGTACAGGAACGATAGGGACCTCGGCTTTCTTAATGAGTTTGATGGCTGCTTCCTGCCATTGTCTGTCCCTGACACACTTGTCTTTCAGGCTCAGATCCGATACGGCTCCTGAAGGAAATATGCCTACAGCGCCGCCTTCTCTTATGTGCCCAATGGTCGCCTTGATGCCTGATATGCTTTCTGCTTTTGGCGCAGTCCTCTCCTTGCCAGTCGGGATGACAGTTATGAAGTTGGGCTCAAGTGCCTTGATCAGTCCAAGTATGGTATTCACCATCACCTTGTAGTCATGCCTGAGATGTCCAAATATGTCTATGAGCATGACTCCATCCAGATGTCCGTATGGATGGTTGCTGATGGTTATGAATGGCCCCTCAGGCAGGTGGAATAGCCTTTCACTGTTTCCTATCTGGTAGTCTATGCCTCGATGTTCCAGGAACTTCTGCGCGAAGTCTTCTCCTGTGTGGTCTGCAACTTCGTCATAGGCATCATTGAGCTTGTTCATGGATAGGATGGAAAACAAGAGTTTTGATACTCTTGTCCCCAGATTTCCTTTGAGAGCAGGGAGCAAAGTGCCTATTTCTTCGGGTGTTATGATCGGCATAAGGTCATTTTTTTGTGGTTATTTCCTTTCTTGCTGATGGCGGTATAAACGCGATTGAGATCGCTCCGAGACATATCAGTGCAAGGGTTTGTGATTCATGTACGAGTGTAGCAAATGCGATTCCGTCCGTCCATGCTGCGCCGCATAGGCCAGCTAGCGCTGTGGCCATCACGTAGTGGAATGCTCCGAAGCCTCCAGGTACTGGAATGATGGTGGACAGCATGCTGCAGAGGGTAAGGAAAAGGACATCACCAGCGCCCAATGTCTCTAGACCAGGTACTGCCCTCGTGCCAAGATAAAGCTGCAGCCAGTAAATAACCCATAGAAGGATGGTCTCGGAAATGTATAGCAGAGGTCTTTTCAGCTTGAATACCGTCATCAGCCCTTCGTGCATGCCAGAGAAAAAGGACCTTATGGCTTTCATCGCCTTGTTTTCTGACTTGTGGCTCATCAGGTCTAGGATGGCTATAGCGCAGATTATGGCAATTAATGCGAGTAGAAGAGTCCTTAATCTGGGACCTCCTGCCTGTGTAACGACAAAGAGGCCATACTTGTCCCAGGACAGGATGGCAGTCACGACAAATATGATGAGTATACATACTATGTCACATGCCCTCTCTGTCACCGCAACTCCTACAAGCTTGTCGTATGGTGCTTCTTTCCCGTTCTGGCTTCGATGCGTGATTATGCATCGAGTAGCCTCGTGGGTGAGGGGAATGGCCATGTTCACCAGATAGGCGACATAGTTTGAGATTATGGATTCCCGTCTGCTTATTTTGGGCGCAAAGGGCAGTACCGTATGTCTCCATCTGAGTGATCTGCACATAGGCATCGTGGCTCCTACAAGTGCAGAACCCACGAGATATGTCCATCTGCAGGATTTGAGGGAAGACATGAATGCGCTCCAGTCCACTCCTCTGAATGAGAACCAGAGGAGCAGAATGGATAGCACTACGGACAGGGTCTGTCCTATGGCCTTCTTTGATGTCATTTCTTCGGGTCTATCTTCGCATATCCTGCGGCATCACGCACTATGGTTACAATGTACATGATGAAGATGATGCCTGCCACAGCAATGCCTCCCATGTCGAGTGCGGTCAAGGTGACATCTCTTCCAAGTATGTTGCTGCTGGTTGAGAACTCCCTTAGTATGGTGGACAGGGCGAGTATGGTGTTGAATATTATAGCGATGATTCTAAGCTCTGTAGGTCCGAGCTTAGCGTATGTAAGCTTGAACTCGCTCTTCAGATGCGCATTGACACTGACATTTACTGTCATCAGAAGATAGCAAACAAGGAGCATCAAAGCCACTCTCATATCCATAAGAGGCGATAGCCCAAGTCCAATGAACATGATCAACTCGTTGATGCAGTCCAATGTGTGGTCGAGATAGTACCCATAGACAGGCCTTTGTTTGTTTCTGACACGAGCCAGGGTGCCGTCAAGTGAATCTCCGTACCAATTTATTACGAATCCTAGCGATGATAGCCACAGGAATGCCACCGACTTACTTGTCAATGCATATCCAAGTGCGATCATTACTGAACCGAGGAAACCTATGAATGAGAGACAATCTGAAGTCATCCATGAAGGCTGTCGATCAGCTAGCCAAACGAGGACTTTTTTCTCCAGACCATTCAGTATGGAGGTCTGGATTCTGTTTGCTTGTTTTCTTTCCATATCTTGTGTGTCTTTTTGTCTATGTTCTTGATAACCAATATTTGTGCTACACTTGTAGTGTATCGTCGCCTATTCCGCAGATGTGGTACAGGCTTGATTATTTTTGTATCGTAACGCGCGCTCATTTTGTTGCTGTGCTGACAGATTGTCCCTGTGGATACTCGCCATTGTATTTTGTGAATAAATGGTTATTTTTGTCATAAACGAATTAATTCAGATACTCTATGAAAAAGACTTTCAAGTCCATCGCATTCGTAGCGGCGACGCTCCTCGCCCTGACGGCATGCAAGAAGAACGGTGGCGACACCATTCACATTGATTATGAGGAGTACACTCTCTCAAACGGCCTCAAGGTCGTGCTTCATGAGGACCATAGCGACCCTATCGTCGCGCAGGCCATCGCTTTCCATGTAGGAAGTGCCCGCGAGAAGGAGGGCAAGACAGGCTTCGCCCACTTCTTCGAGCACATGCTCTTCCAGCGCTCCGAGAACCTCCCACGAAACGCTTTCTTCAACAAGATTGCCGACATGGGCGGAAAATTCAACGGAGGAACCTCAAATGACTATACCATCTACTACGAGTGCGTGCCACGCAATGCCCTCGAGAAGATCCTCTGGATGGAGTCAGACCGCATGGGCTACTTCATCAACACTGTCACCCAGAGCGGCCTTGAGCGCGAGATCGACGTCATCTGCAACGAGAAGCGCCAGACCGAGGTGAACAATGCTTACGGTATGATGGACGACGTGATGTGCAAGAACTTCTTCCCAAAGAGACATCCATACAGCTGGACCGTCATCGGTGAGTTCGAGGACATCAAGTCTGCGACCGTTGAGGATGTAAAGGAGTTCTACGGCACCTACTATGTGCCTTCAAATGCTACCCTTTGTATCGCAGGAGACTTTGATCCAAAGGAAGTCAAGGCGCTCATTGAGAAATATTTCGCTGAAATTCCAAGCCATCCAGTGGAGAAGCCAGCCGTATGGGATGTGAAGCTTGACCAGACGAAAAAGGTTTATTACGAGGATCAGTTCGCGAGCATGCCGGCTGTGGAGATAGCATGGTCCGCAGTGGCCGAAGGTCATGAGGACGAGGCAGCGCTTGACGCATTCTGCAGCCTCTTTGGACGTGGTAAGAACTCTCCTCTGTACAAGAACATTGTCGAGAAGAATCTTGCTCCTAGAGCATCTGCATACAACGGAACACGCGAGAGCGCGGGCCAGATCAGCATCAGCACCACCGCATATCCAGGCGTGGACATAGACCTCATCATGGCCGCTGTCGAGCAGGCTATGGCTGATTTCGAGGCCAATGGTGTGGATGAGGAGGAACTTGCCACCATCAAGGCTGAGAACGAGACATCGGCATATCGCCGCCTCGGCAGCGTACTTGGCAAGGCTCAGATGCTCGCACGCAGCAAGGAGTTCTACGGCAAGGCAGACAAGTTCATTGACGACATCGCTGACTTCAACAAAGTGACCGCTGAGGATGTGATGAGAGTCTATGAGAAATACGTGAAGGGTCAGAACTACGTGGCTGTAGTCGCTGTGCCTAAGGGCCAGGTGGAACTCTCCATCGAGGGCAGTGAGCCTGCGAAGCTTGTGATGGAGGACCAGAGCAAGCAGACTATGCGTAGCGCAGCAGGCGCCGTGGTCGATGATGACTATGAGCGTACGCCATCGAAGATTGACCGTAGCGTCGAGCCTGACTACATGTCAAATGCCCCTAAGACGAATATCCCTACCATTTGGAGAGGCACTCTTGCCAATGGTATCGAGATCGCCGGCATCACTCAGAGGGAGATCCCGATGGTTAACTTGAGCATTGACATCGACGGAGGTTCAATCCTCGACCCAGCAGGAAAGAGAGGCACTTCATCTATCAATGCCAGCATGATGAATGAGGGCACCTCTGAACATACAGCGGTGGAGCTTGAGCAGGCGCTCAAAAAGCTCGGAGCTAGCGCACGCGTAAGCAGCGGCACCAAGTCAACAAGCATCAGCGTGACTTCTCTCTCAAAGAATCTTCCAGCTGTAATGGAGATTGTGAACGAGATGATCACCAAGCCTCGCTTTGATGAGGCTGCCTTCGAGCGCGCTGTGAAGAGCCAGAAGTCAGCGATCAGAAGCTCGCTTACCAGCATAACATCGCTTGGACAGAGAGCCGCAAACAAGCTTTGGCTGGGCGACTGCGTTTCTACAGATTATACTACCACCGAGAGCATTGACGCGATCACCATGGACGATGTCAAGGCATACTTCGCTACGCTTACTCCGAAGAATGCACATATAGACGTAGCGGGTGACGTAGACCTTCCTACACTTAAGAAGGCACTTGCAGTCCTCGAGGGCTGGGAAGGTGCCGCGGTGGCTGTTCCAGAGCTCACAGTCGGTGAAAGTGCGGCGCCAGGAACCTATTTCATAGACTTCCCTGGCTCAAAGCAGTCTTACATCTATATCATTGGCCCAGGAAAGAAGATAAGCGATCCAGATTACTACAAGCTTGACATCCTCAACGAGAAGCTCGGTGCCGGCTCTGCAGGTCGTCTCTTCGAGGTGCTCCGTCTCCAGAGAGGATACACCTATGGCGCAAGTTCATCGTTCACCACCATGCCTGAGGTAGGCTACTTCCACGCAGCATCAAGTGTACAGGGAAGCTCTACCAAGGAGTCTGTGGCTCTCTTCAAGGAGATTATCAGCAACTTCGGTGGCGAGTATACACAGGAGAAACTTGATGGCGTCAAGGGTTCAATGCTCAGGTCAAATGCTTCTGCATTCGAGACCACAATGAGTCTCGTTGGCCTTCTTGGGAACATAAGAAGAAACAACCTCCCAGACGATTACATCGCCAAGGAGGAGGCTGTGGTAAATGCTATGACCCTCGATGATATCAAGTCTTGCGCAGCAGAGTATCTTAACGTGGACGACATGATCATCGTCGTTGTCGGTGATGCCGCTACTCAGCTCAAGAATCTTCCAGAGGCTAAGCTTATCAAGGCTATATAAGAGTGAAGCCTATGTCGCTGATGGCTTTTGCGAGCGCTTCCTTGCTTGCAGTGCCCTCGACATGGGCTTCCTTTGATGCAAGGTCTACGCTTGCGCTGGTGACTCCCTCTACAGACTGGAGTGCCTTCTCTGCAGACATTCTGCAATGGTTGCAGTTCATGCCTTCGATGTGGTAGATTTGTTCTGTCATTTTGGTAGGTGTTTTATCGGCTCTATTGTTTTTGAACTTTGATATTACGAGAGCATTGATAAGGAACAGCGCAAGCGCGGCGGTGCATGTCCATGCAAACCATGAACTTGGCTCATGGCAGCATCTCTGCTCGGCTGAGAGGTGGCTGAGGAAATCGATGGATCCAGTGAACTGGAGATAGTCGATAAGGCAGCCAAACCCAATGGCTCCTATCACTATGCTGAGCATGTACACAAGGGTTGTCTTCATTCCCAGCACCTTGCGAACGACGATCATGGATGCGAAGTTGCAAGCGGGACCAGCCATCAGCAGCACTAGCGCTGCGCCTGGGGTGAGTCCCTTCATCATCAGGGCCACTGCGATGGGGATGCTTCCTGTAGCACAGACATACATCGGCATGGCGATGGCCAGAACGAGCAGCATTGATGCCAATGTGTTCCCCTGGAATATCGTGAACCATCCGTCAGGCACGAGAATGGTGATGAGACCAGCTATGAACAGTCCGATTACAAGCCATTTTCCGATGTCCCCCATCATCTCGACGTAGGCATACTTGAGCACGTCGACACATCGCGAAAGGAATGATTTTTTAGATTCTGAAACACACTCACACTGGACATGCTCCGCTTCGGCGGGGCTGTCTTTGTCTGAAAGATTCACTATTGCTCCACCAAATAGGGAGGTGACGAGCGCAGCGATGGGACGTATGATGGCAAATGGTATGCCCATTAGACTATATGTGGCAATGATGGAGTCTACTCCTGTCTGTGGGGTGGCGATAAGAAAAGAAACTGTGGCGCCCTTCGAGGCGCCTTCTTTTCTGAGCGACATGGCTGTCGGTATCACTCCGCATGAGCAGAGGGGCAGGGGAATGCCGAACAGAGCGGCGTTGACGACACTCTTGAAATTGTGTCGTCCTAGGAAACGTCCATAATATTTCTGTGGTAGAAATACGTGCATTATTCCCGCCAGGAGAAATCCTAGCAGAAGGTATGGAGACATTTCGTTGATAAGATGAAGAATCTCGTGCATAGTAGTTTTAGCTTGATGGCCACAAATTTAAGTGTTTTTACCAATTATTTTTATCGTTTTATCTGAATCAATGATTCGTTAAAAATTTAACAATTATATAATTTTCAATTACTTACGTAT
>JAKSJM010000064.1 GCA_024398075.1 Bacteroidales bacterium
TACCAGAAGCAGCGAACTTAGCGATAGCACCTACAGGGGTAGACTTAGATGACTGGCCACCGGTATTTGAGTAAACCTCAGTATCAAGTACAAGGATGTTTACATTCTCACCAGAAGCGAGTACGTGGTCGAGACCGCCGTAACCGATATCGTAGCTAGCACCATCACCACCGATGATCCACTGGCTGCGTGCAGCGATGAAGTCCTTGAGCTCAACGAGCTTCTTTGCATTTGCGCAAGCGTCTACCTTGTCCTCGAGGATAGGGATGAGCTTGTCAGCAACCTCGCGTGTGATAGCGTAGTCCTTTCTGTTCTCAAGCCACTTAGCTGCAAGTGAAACTGCCTCCTCGTTCTTGCCCTCGTCTACGATGTGCTGCATGCAAGCAGCGATGGTCTCGCGTACGCGCTCTGAACCGAGATGCATACCGTAACCGAACTCGCAGAAGTCCTCAAACAATGAGTTAGCCCAAGCTGGTCCACGACCATGAGCGTCTGTACAGTATGGAGATGCTGGGAATGATGCACCATAGATTGAAGAACAACCAGTAGCGTTCGCAACCATCATGTGGTCACCGAAGAGCTGGGTGATGTTCTTGATGTATGGGGTCTCACCGCAACCAGCGCATGCGCCAGAGAACTCGAAGAGAGGCTGAGCGAACTGAGAGTTCTTCATGTTTGCAGCCTTGTTCACAGCGTTCTCCTTGTAGCCAACCTTTGCGTTCAGGTAGTCGTAGCTTTCCTGCTCCTGCTTGTTCTCGAGGTAAGACTGCATAGAGAGAGCCTTCTCCTTAGCGAGACATACGTCAACGCAGTTACCACAACCGGTACAGTCGTCCACTGAAATTGAAAGTGCGTACTTGTACTCCTTGAGAGTAGCCTTGCCCTGGGCGATCTTTGTGCCAGCTGGAGCTGCTGCAGCCTCCTCGTCAGTGAGAAGGAATGGACGGATGGCAGCGTGAGGGCAGACGAATGCACAGCTGTTACACTGGATACACTTGTCAGCATCCCATACAGGGACAGTGACTGCTACACCGCGCTTCTCGTATGCTGCACTACCTGCAGGCATGGTACCATCCTGATACTTCATGAATGCGCTTACAGGGAGAGAGTCACCACACTGAGCGTTAACTACATTTGCGATATCCTTTACGAAAGGAGTAGCGAGACGATCTGCGTTTGCAGGTGTGAACTTAGTAGTGATCTCTGACCACTCTGCAGGAATTGCTACCTCAGTGTACTCGCCACCGCGATCAATAGCTGCGTAGTTCATGTTTACAATGTTCTCACCCTTCTTTCCGTAGCTCTTGAGCGCTGCGTCCTTCATGTACTTCACTGCATCCTCGTAAGGAATGATGCCTGAAATCTTGAAGAATGCACTCTGGAGGATGGTGTTTGTTCTACCACCGAGTCCGATCTCTGCGGCGATCTTTGTCGCGTTGATGATATAGAGCTTGATGTGCTTGCGAGCGATTACGCTCTTTGCATGATCAGGAATTCTCTTGAGGGTCTCAGCCTCATCCCAGAGGGAGTTAAGAAGGAGGCTACCGCCTTCCTTGATACCCTTGAGCACGTCGTACTTCTCAAGATATGAAGGAACATGACATGCTACGAAGTCTGGAGTGGAAACGAGATAAGGTGCCTTGATAGGGAGGTCGCCGAATCTAAGGTGTGAACAGGTGTAACCACCTGACTTCTTAGAATCGTAGTCGAAGTAGCCCTGGCAGTACTTCTCAGTGTGAGAGCCGATGATCTTGATGGTGTTCTTGTTTGCACCTACGGTACCATCTGAACCAAGACCGAAGAACTTACACTCTGTGGTGCCTGGCTTAACGATAGATACTTCTCTCTTGATAGGGAGGCTCTTGAAGGTCACATCATCAACGATACCGATGGTGAAGTCGCTCTTAGGCTCCTTCATCTCGAGGTTATCGTAAACTGCTACGATCTGAGCAGGAGTGGTGTCCTTAGATGAAAGACCATAACGGCCACCTACGATAACTGGTGAGTTCTGCTCGCCCTGGAATACTGTCTTTACGTCGAGGTAAAGTGGTTCTCCGAGAGCTCCTGGCTCCTTGGTACGATCAAGAACAGCGATCTTCTTCACGCTCTTAGGGATAACCTTGAGGAAGTACTTAGCGCTGAAAGGTCTGTAGAGATGAACGCTTACGAGACCACACTTGCGACCGCGGCCCTGGAGATAGTCGATGGTCTCCTTGATGGTCTCGGTTACTGAACCCATGGCGATGATAATGTTCTCAGCGTCTGGTGCTCCGTAGTACTCGAATGGACGATACTCGCGACCTGTAAGCTCGCTGATCTCACCCATATAACGTGCTACGATGTCTGGAATAGCATCGTAAACCTGGTTTCTAGACTCAACTGCCTGGAAGTAAACGTCACCGTTCTGTGCGGTACCACGTGTCACTGGAGCCTCAGGTGTGAGAGCTCTCTTACGGAAGTTTGCAAGAGACTTCTTGCTTACCATTCCGAGAAGTGCCTCCTCGTCGAGAGCCTCGATCTTCTGGATCTCGTGAGATGTACGGAAACCGTCAAAGAAATGTACGAAAGGCATGCTAGCCTTGATAGCTGCGAGGTGAGCGACAGCTGCCATGTCCTGAGCCTCCTGTACAGAACCAGATGCGAGCATAGCGAAGCCGGTCTGACGGCATGCCATTACGTCCTGGTGGTCGCCGAAGATAGAGAGTGCATGTGAAGCAAGTGCTCGTGCTGAAACATGGAACACTGCTGGAAGCATCTCACCAGCGATCTTGTACATATTCGGAATCATGAGGAGAAGACCCTGTGATGCGGTATAGGTGGTAGTGAGAGCACCTGCCTGGAGGGAGCCGTGCACTGCTCCTGCTGCTCCAGCCTCGCTCTGCATTTCAGTCACCTTTACTACTTCGCCCCAGAGATTCTTCTTTCCGTGAGCTGCCCACTCATCAATGTTCTCAGCCATTGTTGAGGATGGTGTGATAGGATAAATGGCTGCGTGCTCGCTGAAGAGGTATGCGATGTTTGACGCAGCCCAGTTACCATCACAAGTGATGAATTTCTTTTCTTTTGCCATAAATTAACGTCAATTATGTGTTATAATTTGTTTTCAATAGTTACTTCCTTGCCTTCTGCAGATGCGATTCTCTTCACAAGTCCTTGCAGAACATTGCCTGGTCCTACCTCACAGAAATAGTCGGCTCCATCTGCAAGCATCTCTTTAACTGACTGAGTCCACTTCACTGGTGAAGTGAGCTGAGCGAGGAGGTTCTGCTTTATGGTCGCAGGATCGCTCTCTGCCTTGGCTGTTACGTTCTGGTAGACTGGGCAGGAAGGCGCATGGAACTCGGTGGCCTCGATGGCCTCAGCAAGCTTCGCGCGCGCTGGCTCCATGAGAGGGGAGTGGAATGCGCCGCTCACTGCGAGAGGCAGGGCTCTCTTCGCGCCGGCTTCTTTCGCAAGCTCACATGCTTTCTCGACAGCCTCCTTTTCGCCTGAGATGACTACTTGGCCATCGCAGTTATAGTTTGCAGCGATGACTAGACCATCGACTGAGTCGCAGATGCTCTCGACCTTTTCATTTGGAAGTCCAATGATAGCGGCCATGGTGCCAGGTACACTCTCGCAGCAGAGCTGCATCTGAGTGGCGCGTATGTAAACCAGCTTCAGGGCATCCTCAAATGACATGGCGCCTGCGGCTGCAAGTGCGGAGAACTCTCCAAGGGAATGACCTGCTACCATGTCTGGAGCGAAGTCTTCCGCACAGCGTGCAGCTACATAAGAGTGGAGAAATACTGCAGGCTGTGTGACTCTAGTCTCCTTGAGGTCTTCTGCGGTGCCGTCAAACATGATGCTTGAAAGCCCGAATCCCAAAACTTCGTCTGCTTTGTCGATTAGTTCCTTAGCTAGAGAATTACTTTCATAGAGGCTTTTCGCCATGCCTGGGAACTGTGACCCCTGACCAGGAAATACATATGCTTTTTTACTACACATTAGGCCAATATATTAATAAACAAATATAATAATAAAACTTCGTATATCTTCCATCAATTTAACCATATTTTGACTATTTTTGCATATCGGTTTGCCCCTTTAGTTTAATGGATAGAATTCAGGATTCCGGTTCCTGCGATACGCGTTCGATTCGCGTAGGGGGTACAAGAAAAAATGATGCCGTGCTACAGCAAGTAGCACGGCATATTCTTTATGTCTGTGGCATTGGCTTATTTCAACCACTTGTCCAACCAGTCGTAGACCTCTCGATGCCAGAAGAGTGAATTCTGTGGCTGGAGAATCCAGTGGCACTCCTCTGGGAAGATGACGAGCTTCGATGGCACTCCCATCATCTGTGCTGCGTTGAATGCCGCCATTCCCTGCTCGTATGGAATGCGGAAGTCCATCATGCCGTGGATGCAGAGGATAGGGGTATGCCACTTGGTAACATTGCATGAAGGATCAGAAGCATAGTGATGCTGAGCCTTGGCTGTAGAAGCGTATGGTGCACCAGCCTGCTGCATGCCGCCGAAAGTGATGCCGTCGCCCTTTGGACCCATCTGGCCAGGCTCGTATGCATATTCTGTGAGGCCGCCTCCATCCCAGTTTGCAAACCATGACTCCTCGGTGGTATACCACATCTGCTTCTCGCTGAAGATGCCGGCGTGTGCCACAAAGCAATCGAAGAGATCGCCGTGCAGACCCTCAAGCATGTATGCTGAGTATCCGCCATAGGATGCACCAGCGCATGCGAGCTTGCTTACGTATGGCTGGCTCTTGATGTAGCGACCAGCTACTAGGTAGTCCTGCATGTTCAGGCCAGAGTAATCGCCGCTGATCTGCTCCTTCCACTCCTGGCCGAAAGCTGTCGTGCCACGACGGTTTGGCATAATCACGATGTAACCCTGCTGAGCCATGAGACGGTAGTTCCATCTGTAGCTCCAGCCCTGGCTGTTTGTGCCCTGAGGGCCTCCCAGCACGATTTCCACTGCAGGATACTGCTTGGTGGCGTCAAACTCAGGAGGGAAGAGCACCCAGCAATGCATCTGCTTTCCGTCCACAGTCTCAAGCCATACACTCTCGGATGTAGGCTCCTTGAGCTGCTTGAGGATGTGCTCGTTCTCTGTGGTCAGCTGACTCCAGCTGTCCTCGCCTTCGGTAGAGATTACTTCTACTATCTCGGTGGGTCTGTTGAGGCAAGTGTTTGTCGCAAGCATGCGATAATTTGAACCCTCCTTGGTGACTGCAAATGGCGATGCGAAATCGTATGCCCAGTCAGCAGGTGTGAGGCGAACAGCCTGTGAGCCCTCAGCTGCGTCTACGGCGAAGATGGACTCTATGCCATCGATGAGAGCAGCAAAGACAATGCTCTCGCTGTCGTCGGTCCACACGAGTCCAGATGCGTCTCTGTCAAGTTCAGTGGCTACCTGTCTTGGTTCGCTGAACTCCATGCCAAAGCTCTGTCCTTCAGCTTCTTCCGAAATGGTGACATCGCTGATGAGTATGCGCTGAGCATCTGCCTCGTAACCATCACGCGCCATGCTGATCCAAGCAAGCTTGGTTCCGTCAGGGCTCCATACTGGGTCGGTGTCATATCCACCGTCGCCCTTCACTGTGACTGTCTGTCCGGTGAGGATATCGTATACAAAGATTCCGCAGTTGGTGCTGAAAGCATATTCTTTTCCAAGATGCTTGCGGCATGAATAGGCAATGTGTCTGCCATCAGGCGCCCAGGTGAGCTGCTCTGCACCACCGAAAGGCTCTGTAGGAAGCTCCCAAGGCTCCTCGCCGAGGATGTCGAGCGAGTTGTCAGGAGTGATGGTGTTTGCCAATGTAGATACGTATGTGCGAGGTCTTTCGGTAACCCAATGATCCCAGTGACGATACATGAGGTTCTCTGTGACGTAAGCCTGTGCCTTGTCAAGAGCTGGGTCTGTATCTGCTGGCTGAATGAGGTCTGGGTTCTTGATGGTGCTGATGTACAGAACGCTGTTCTGGTTTGGCGAAAGCTTGAACTCAGCGATACCAGATGGCACCTCGGAGAGCTTGGCACCAATTCCCATCTTGCCTGCTGCGTATGGGGCCTTGTACATCTGGCCTCCCATGATGTAGAAGATGCTCTTTCCGTCCAGGCTCCAACGAGCGTTGGAGATGCTCTTTGGCGACTGAGTGAGCTGCACTCTGTTGCTTCCATCCACATCGCAGATGAAGAGGTTTCTGCAACTTCTGTTCTGCTCTATGGAAGTGTATGCCACTCCGTAGAGGATTTTCTTTCCGTCAGGGGAGAGCTGAGGGTCGGAGAGTCTTCCGAAAGCCAAAAGGGTCTCTGGAGTCATCACTCCGTCTTCGATCTTGATTTGTGACTGGCCGATGTACTGGCCACCTTCGTTTGCGTCTTTTTTCATGACATTTGAGTAGATCCATCCACATCCGTAGCCGATGACGCTGCATCCAGCCACGATGGCGAGGGTCTTGAAGAATTTAGGTAATGCTTTGCTCATATTTTGTTTATTTGTTGTACAATGAAATAGCTTTCTCCAGCTCTTCCCTGAGGTGGTCGCGTACTTCCTCTGGGGAGATGATCTCTATGCGGTTTCCATACTTCATGAGTTCCATATAGAAAGCGTCGTTCGGCGCTGTACGCACAAGGAAAGTGACGCTGTCGCCGTCCCTTTCTATCTCCCTCTGACTTGGGTGGATAGGGAGGTCGTGGAGGTATTTGGCCTGCTTGCCGACAGCCTTGAAGCGAACTACTCTAACCTCCTCTGGCTGAGCGATGTAGGTGCCGAAACTTTCTTTGAATAACTCTGCTACATCGAAGTCTTCCGGTATGTGGAAAGTCATCTGTGTCTCGTATATGCTGATGATTCGGTCAAGGCTATACACTCGTAAGGCATTGCGCTCGTGACACCATCCGATGATGTACCATCTCTTCTCATATTCCTTCACTGCGTATGGGTCGACATGAAGGGTTTCAGCCTCGGTGCTGACATATTTTTGGTACTCTATCTCCAGCTGCTTACATTCGAGCATAGCTGTCATGATGCCAGTAAGATGCATCTGGCCAGAAGGAATGTCCTCGACTGCTACGCGTCCGGACAGCCTTTCCTTTCCCAACGAAAGGAGGTTGTTTACGGTAAATGTGTTGATGAGCCATTTTATGGATGATTCGCTGTCGATCGCGTCCTTGCCGTAGCGGATGAGGTATCTGTTTGTGCGTCGGTCGCACTCGATCTCGATGCCGAATGACTCTGCTACAGCGAGCCTGTGGTTGTTGAAAGTCCTTCGGTTGTAGACTTCTCCATATCGCTGCTCCCATTTGCGCACCACATCCTCGATGAGGAGTCCATTGTCACCCGCATCGATGAAGGTCTGGACTAGCCAGATGTATTTGTCAATGAGTTCGGAAATCATCAGGATATCTTACTATAGTCTTTTATGTCGTACTTACTCTTGCGTAGTTCGGCCACTATCTGGGCGTTTTCCGGGGCCTGGAGCAGTGGGTCTGCCTCCAGGACTTTCTGAGCCATAGCCCTTGCTTCGTTCAGCAGCAGTCCGTCACGAGCGAGCGAAGCTATGCTGAGCGTCACAGGGAGTCCACTCTGCTGTGTGCCCTCGAGGTCTCCAGGACCACGCATTTTCATATCCTCCTCTGCAAGCACGAAGCCATTCTCTGTGGAACACATAAGGTCCAGGCGCTTCTGTGACTCCTTTGAGATCTTGTCGTCCTTCACAAGGATACAGTAGGACTTCTCAGAACCTCTTCCCACTCGGCCGCGAAGCTGGTGAAGCTGTGACAGGCCGAAGCGCTGGGCGCTTTCTATCACCATCACTGATGCATTGGGCACATCGACACCCACTTCGATGACGGTCGTCGATACCAGGATGTGCGCTCTGCCTGCTGCAAATGCGCTCATGTTGAAGTTCTTCACTTCATTTGTCTGCTGCCCGTGCACGATAGCTACCTTGTAGTCTGGGAGAGGGAAGGCCTTGACGACCTCCTCATAACCTTGCTCAAGGTTCTGAAGGTCAAGCTTTTCGCTCTCGAAAATGAGTGGGTACACGATGAATACCTGCCTTCCTGCGGCGATCTCTTTCTTCATGAAACTGTATAGCCCGCCTCTCTTTCTCTGGCCGATCTGGATCGTCTCGATGGGTTTTCTGCCAGGTGGCAGCTCGTCGATGACGGATACGTCAAGGTCGCCGTACAGGGTCATTGCCAATGTCCTCGGGATAGGAGTCGCGGTCATCACCAGCACATGTGGAGGTACGCCGTCTGTGGTCTTTGCCCATAGCTTCGCGCGCTGCTCCACTCCGAAGCGATGCTGCTCGTCCACTATGGCAAGTCCAAGTTTGGCAAATTTCACATTGTCCTCTATGAGCGCGTGCGTACCTATTATGATGCCAATGCTACCGTCTTCCAGGCCCTTGTGTATTTCACGCCTCTCAGCTGTCGTGCTGCTTCCTGTGAGCAGTGCGCACTCTACGCCAGTGCTGCCGAGGTACTTCTTGACATTTGCATAGTGCTGCTGTGCAAGCACTTCAGTAGGTGCCATGATGCAGCTTTGGTAACCATTGCCATAAGCAATGAGACTGCTGAGCACTGCGACCATGGTCTTGCCTGAGCCTACGTCTCCCTGGAGGAGGCGGTTCATCTGGTGGCCGCTCATCATGTCGGAGCGTATCTCCTTGATGACTCGCTTCTGTGCTCCTGTGAGGTCAAATGGGAGGCTGCTGTAGCATTTGTTGAAGGCGTCGCCCACTTTAGGCATCACGATGCCTCTGGCGCCGTGGCTTCTGATGAATTTCTGCTTCAGCAGTGACATCTGCAGAAAGAACAGCTCCTCGAACTTCAGCCTATGCTGTGCTTTGGCGAGGGCGTTCATGTCCTGAGGGAAGTGTATGTTTTTCAGGGCGTACCTGAGTGGTACAAGCCCCATCTGTTTCATGATGTAGTCGGGGATGGTTTCCTGCACTTCTGGAAGTGCGGCATTCAGCGCTGCGGCCATCATCTTCGTCATGGCCTTCGCTGTGATGCCTCCATTTTTCAGCTTCTCTGTGCTAGTGTAAACGCCTGTGAGCGTGCTCCCTCCCTGCCTTCCTGCATCCTGTGGCACAGGGTCCACATCTGGATGGACAATGTTTATCTTTCCGTTGAATGCCTGAGGCTTGCCGAAGAATAGGAAACTCTGGCCGGGTACCATCTTCGTGAAATTCCATTTCACTCCCTTGAAGAATACCATCTCCATCTCTCCAGTTCCATCTGAGACTATCACGCTCATGCGCTTCACTGCGTTGAACCTTATAGCCTGCTGTCCCTTGGAATCTACAGGAAAGCTGTTCTTCTCGACTCCTGAAAGTCCTGCCTGATAGAATACGCTGCTAGACGGGCCGTATAGGGTGACTTTCAGTATTTTCGCTATGATCTGCACATAGGCGGCATCTGCCTCGATCTCGGCTATTTTCTGGTAACTACCCCTGTCAATGTATCTGAATGGGTAGAAATGAATGAGCTCACCGAAGGTATGGACCTCCAGTTCGCTCTTCAGCAGGGCAGCTCTTTTCGGGCCTACGCCCGGAAGAAACTGTATGTCTGACATCAACTCTCCCATAGCTTGTGCAATGTTTTGGCACAAATATACAAAAAAGAGACTGATTCTTGCGAATCAGCCTCCTTATAAATATAGTTCAATGAACTAGAGCTGAGGACCAGCAGCAACGAGAGCCTTACCAGCCTCGTTTGTGGTGTACTTAGCGAAGTTCTTGATGAAGCGAGATGCGAGATCCTTAGCCTTCTCCTCCCACTTAGAGCGATCCTGGTAAGTATCGCGTGGGTCAAGAATACCCCATGCAACGCCGTTAAGCTGAGTAGGAACCTCGAAGTTGAAGTAAGGGATCTGCTTGGTAGGTGCGCTGAGGATAGAACCATCGAGGATAGCGTCGATGATACCACGGGTATCAGGAATTGAGATACGCTTGCCAGTTCCGTTCCAACCAGTGTTAACGAGGTAAGCCTTAGCACCGTTAGCGTTCATCTTCTTAACAAGCTCCTGAGCGTACTTTGTAGGGTGAAGCTCGAGGAATGCCTGACCGAAGCAAGCTGAGAATGTAGGAGTAGGCTCGGTGATACCGCGCTCTGTACCTGCAAGCTTAGCGGTGAAGCCTGAGAGGAAGTAGTACTGGGTCTGCTCAGGGGTAAGGATAGATACTGGAGGGAGAACACCGAATGCGTCAGCTGAAAGGAAGATCACATTCTTTGCAGCAGGTGCTGAAGAACCTGGCTGGATGTTAGCGATGTGGTTGATAGGGTAAGATACACGAGTGTTCTCGGTAACTGACTTATCGTTGAAGTCGATCTTACCATCCTCAGCTACGGTTACGTTCTCGAGGAGAGCGTTACGCTTGATAGCGCCGTAGATGTCTGGCTCGTTCTCCTTAGAGAGGCCGATAACCTTAGCATAGCAGCCACCCTCGAAGTTGAATACGCCGTTGTCATCCCAACCGTGCTCGTCATCACCGATGAGGCGACGCTTAGGGTCGGTAGAAAGGGTAGTCTTACCAGTTCCAGAAAGACCGAAGAAGATAGCGGTCTCCTTGCCCTCCATGTTACAGTTTGCAGAGCAGTGCATTGAAGCGATGCCCTGGAGTGGAAGGTAGTAGTTCA
>JAKSJM010000065.1 GCA_024398075.1 Bacteroidales bacterium
CGCAGAATGGCTGTCTCTGCGCACGAAATCCTCGCCGCACCGCCTCCCGTGCGCAAAATGGCTGTCCCTGCGCACGAAACCCTCGCCGGACCGCCTCTCGTGCGCAGAGGTCTCGACATGTCTAAAAGCGCTAGGGACGCGAATTTATGTGTGTAAAGAGATGGAAAATCTCAAACTAGTGAGTATTTTTGTGAAAGAGTTGGCTTATGGTAGTTCTTTTCTTGCTTTTGTTTGGTGAGAAACGGCATTGCAAGCCGCTATAATGGATATTTTTTAAACTATGAAGCGTATATACACTTTTTTATTCTTTGTTTTTCTTGCTTTCTCCTCCAGCGCTCAGGTCGGTTCGCGTGAGTATATGATGGAGAACTATCAGAAGCGTGAAGTCATGATCACCATGCGCGATGGCGTGGAACTCTTTACTTCTATCTATGAACCTAAGGATCAGAGCGTGAAGCATCCTATCATCATGGAGCGAACCTGCTACTCGGCGGGGCCTTATGGTGAGGACAAGTATTCTTCATTCGTGGATGAGGCTCCTTATGTGGAGGCTGGTTATATCTTTGTCATCCAGGATGTTAGAGGAAAGAACATGTCTGGCGGTACTTACGATGACATCAGACCTTTCATAGAGGGAAAGAAACTCTCGAAGAAGGTCTCGAAGAATGTAGGGCAGACTGATGAGGCAAGCGATACATACGATACTATAGAGTGGCTGATAAAGAACACAAATTCAAATGGTTGTGTCGGCCAGAAAGGCATTTCTTACCCTGGTTTCTATGCGACGATGGGAGCACTTTCTGGACATCCTGCTCTCAAGGCTGTCTCTCCGCAGGCTCCGGTGACGGACTGGTTCCACGGAGATGATGTTCATCACAATGGAGCCTTCATGATGCCTGAGATGATATCCTTTCAGCCGTTCTTCGAGTATTTGATGAACAATGAAAACGTTCGTTCTGGAAAGAGCTACGCAAGCTTCAAGTTCCCTCAGCTCATGCACACGGATATATACAACGACTATCTTCGTATCGGTACCTATGCAAATATTTGCAAGGCGTATGGTGATAGTCTTTCATATCTTAGGACGGTGCGTGAGCATCCGAACTGGGATGAGTACTGGGAGTCTCACACTGTGTCCAAGGGACATCTTCATGATGTAAAGCCTGCTGTCATGGTGGTAGGAGGATTATTTGACAAGGAAGACTGCTACGGCGCCTTCGATACATACAAGTCCATCAAGGAGCAGAGCCCGGAGACGGAGCTTTATCTTGTGGAAGGACCTTGGTACCATGGCGCTTGGTCGCGTGGCATGAAGGAGTTCTGGGGAAGCATGTACTTCGGAGACAAGGCAACCACAGAATACTATGTGGAGAATATAGAGTATCCATTCTTTGCGTACTATCTTGAGGGCAAGGGCGAAAAGCCTTCTGTCGAGGCCCGCGTTTTCGATTCCGGATCACGCGAGTGGGTGGAGTATTCAGAAGGATGGCCAATGGTCAAGGCTTCTGCCACCACAGCATTCTATCTGCATGCAGATGGCACAGTGAACCAGATGAAGCCAGATGGCACAGTGAACCAGGCAAAGCCAGGTGTGGTCAGCTACCTTAGCGATCCAGCCCATCCTGTTCCTTACAGGGCCATTCCGGAGAGAAGTGTATCCAAGGACTACATGATCGACGATCAAAGGTTCGCAGCTCAGCGTCCAGACGTGGTATGCTTCACTTCTGAAGTCCTCACTGAGCCTATGACACTCCGTGGTGAGGTGGAGATAGAACTCTATGTGGATATCACCACCACTGACGCAGATTTCATCGTTAAGGTCATAGATGTGTTCCCTGATGATTTCAGCTGGTTCTCTGAACTTAAGCTCCCATATCGCTATGGCCGTAATAGTGATGATGATTCTGCAGAAGCCAAGCTGGCAAAGCAGGTTCCAAACACCCTCATGGCAGGTTATCAGTTCCTCGTAAGGGGTGATGTCATGCGTGGAAAGTTCCGTGAGAGCTTCTCTGATCCAAAGCCTTTCGTTCCAGGAGAAACCACGAAGGTAAGTTTCACTGTGCCAGATGTTTCCCATACATTTAAGCCTGGCCATAAGCTCATGATTCAGGTACAGTCTTCTTGGTTCCCGCTCGTAGACAGGAACCCTCAGACTTTCTGTGATATCTATACCTGTGATGAATCGGCGTACCAGCCTTCAACCATAAGCATCCATTGCTCGGAGAAGGCATCTTCGTGTGTGAAGCTGCCTTTAGTCAAGTAGACTTCTTTTACATCCAGTATGGCATGTCGTCAAGAGTAGGTGGCGGAGGGGGAGTGTCTCCTTCCGCCACTGTCGTAACGTTAAGTGGCTGGGAGTAACTCTGCCTTGGAGCATTCTCATTGACCTTTGAGAAATCAAATGTGATCTTTCCCTCACTGTCCAGCATCAGGGCCGCGTCAAACTCCTTGCCGGCTTTCGACTTGAACCCCTTGAGCACCTGCGTGTGCCCCGTGGTGATGACCTTCTTCATGGTGGCCTCGGAAAGTTCCTTGCCTGCGACGGTGCGCCAGATGGAGTGACCGCAGACCTTGCACTTCACGTTTGTGTCCCACAACCTCATTGGACCTCCACATTTAGGGCACTTGATGGCATCTGGCTCCGCCTCGGCCATCACGGCAGCCTTGAGAGAGACGTCCGAGATCGCGAGAATCTCGGAGGTCAGAGCCTGCGCGTAGCGTCTGATGGACTCGTCAAAAGCCTGTGCAGAGACCTTTCCGTCCACGATTTTCGATAGGGAAGTCTCCCAGCGGCCGGTCATCTCTACATTGGCGATATACTTGTCCTTCACCGTCTGGTATATGGCGAGGCCAATGGCTGTAGGGACAAGTGTCTTCTTCTCACGGACAATGTATCCGCGCTTCAGGATAGTCTCGATTTCGCCAGCGCGAGTCGCAGGAGTGCCGATGCCGACATCCTTAAGCGCGCTCTTGAGGTCCTCGTCCTCCACTTCCTTGCCGGCGTGCTCCATGGCTTCGAGAAGCGTCGCCTCTGTGTGCAGAGGCTTCGGCTTCGTCTTGCCCTCCACGCACTCAATCTCGTTGATCGGGGTTATGTCTCCCACTGCAAATGGAGGTAGATCCTGCTCCTCCTCTTCTCCTTCCTTGGCTTTCTCGGGCTTATCATTCAGCACAGCCTTCCAACCAGGATTGACGATGATGTTGCCCTTCGCCGAAAAGACAATGCCATCGGCATCCAGCTCCACATTTGTCGAAATCATGTCGCACTTTGGCGACACTGCTTCCAGGAGCCTTGCGACCACGAGGTCATACACTTTCTGCTCCATCTCTGAGAGCCCCTGAGGCACAACTTCGGTAGGCAGCAATGCATGGTGGTCTGTGACCTTGGTCGCATCCACGCTATGCTTGTTCAGCTGCTGGCCCTGAAGGGCTGCCGCAGCTTTCCCGAAGCGCGCGTGTGCCTGCTGCTGCGCTATTAGGGAGGGGAGAGTGGCAAATACATCCTCAGGGACGAACTTGGAGCCCGTTCGAGGATAGGTGAGTACTTTCTTCTCGTATAGTTTCTGCGCGATGTCCAGGGTGTCCTGGGCTGCAAGATTAAGTCTTTTGTTCGCTTCCTTCTGAAGAGAAGTCAAGTCATGAAGATAGGGAGGATTCAGTGATTTTTCCTTCTTCTCCATCTTCGTCACGGTGAGCTGACCAAGCTCCTGCACCTTCGCCAGTGCCGCTTCGGCCTTCTCCCTTTCAAGCAGCCTCTCCTTCGTCACGGCCTTGAAAGGGACGCCGTCCTTCGCTGCAGTCACCCTGATGTTCCAGAATGGCTGAGGCACGAAATCCCTATTCTCTAGGTAACGCTTGCACACCATCGCAAGGGTCGGCGTCTGCACTCGGCCAAGCGACCTCACTCCCTTTCCTGCTATGATCGATAGTGCTCGCGTGGCGTTTATGCCCACTAGCCAGTCGGCCTCGCTGCGCGCCTTTCCCGCAGCGTAGAGCGTATCGAACTCGCTGCTCTCATGCAGCTGAGCGAGTCCGTCCTTGATCGCCTTGTCCGTAAGGGACGATATCCAGAGCCTTTTTACAGGCTTCGTACACCCCACATAGGCGTATATGTATCTTTGGATAAGTTCTCCCTCACGACCGGCATCACCAGCATTGATGATGTACTCGCACTCGTCGAAGAGTCTCTTGATGACTTCAAGCTGATGGACATACCCTTCGTCGGGCTGCCTTTTCCCGTCCGGACCGACTTTCTGTCCGGGCTCCAAGTAGAATCCAGACGGCAGGATAGGCAGGTTCTCCGCCTTCCAAGGCACGTCTGATTCGGGTGTCACAATCTGTACCAGATGGCCGAACGCCCAGGTAACGCAGTAACCGTTACCTGAGATGTATCCGTCCTCCCTTCTGTTTGCGCCAACTATCTGCGCAAGCTCTCTCGCCACTGACGGCTTCTCTGCTATTATGACTATCATCGTTTGTATGTGTTTACGAATACAAAGATATTTATTATTTTCGCATTGTTTTACACTAGAATCGTGACCATGCATCATAAATTTTTGCTATTTTTTGTAGGCGTTCTTTTCTACACCATTGGTGCACGAGCGCAGACTGTCATACCTCTGCAGCGCGAGTCTGATGGTAAGTATCAGGTAGACGCGAAGGTGAATGGAGTGGGCGTAAGGACCTATTATACAGAGGAGAGCTGGTTTGCCAGCATGTCGTCCACCACTTACCTTTTTCTATACGAGAATGGTTATATCGCGGATGCCGACGTCAAGGGCATGACGGTGGTGAAGATGCCTACCGGAAAGACCACCAAGGCGGGCTCATTTGTCATAAGAAGCCTACGCATTGGCAATGTCATCGTGAAGAATCTTCCCGCATTCGTGATTGCGAAACAGTCGGTGCCCCTTCTCATCGGCAGCTCCACCTTCGACTGCTTCGGCGAGGTGTCCATTGTGGACGACAAACTTTATGTCAATGATGCCGAGGAGGTGGTCGAGACATCTGCTGTGTCCTCGATCAGTCATTCTGACAGCCTGAGGGTAGCGATTCAGGCGCATCTTGATGCCAGCGAGTATGTCGAGGCGGCATCGGACATCGAGGAACTCATGGAGGAAGGTCCATTGAGCATGTACAATGAGTACCAGTATATAGTGGTTCTGAACATCCTTGGCCGTAGCGACGAGACCATTGGTCATGCAGAAAAATGGCTCTCTGAGCACGCCGGGAAATCGCTTACTTGCGATTATTGGATGTATGATGCTCTAGGCGACTCGTATGCCGTAAAGAAAGACACGGCGAAGGCGATAGAATGCTACGAGAGGGCTGTTGATACATATTGTCTCATGTTCAAGACTACCGAGAAGGAACTCAGGAAGAGCCCTTCAAGGGATGAGACATTGGGCGTGACTCTCTTTGACCTGAGTAGGCTGTACGCCACTGCAGGCAACCACAAGAAAGCCATCTACTACGCATCCTTCGCTGCCAAGTGTGGAAATCCTGGCGCCAAGGAGTTCTGTGACAAGTTTAAGATAAAGTATTGAACATATGAAAAGAATTGTTCTCACTATCCTGTCCGTCCTAATATCTCTGACGGGTTTCGCACAGGTTCACGGCAGCTTCCAGCATGGGGGCGTCGAAAGAGAGTACTACCTTTATCTGCCTGATGCACATGCGGCAGGTGATCCTTTGGTATTCATGCTTCATGGCTATGGCGGCAAGGCTGAGAACTATTTCCCCGAATTCATTGAACTCGCGACTAAGGAAGGTTTCGCTGTATGCTGTCCTCAGGGCCTTGAGGATCCGGGCAAGCATAAGAGAAGCTGGAATGTGGGATATCCTTCTCAGCAGGGTTGGGATGTTGATGATATCGATTTCATCTGCTGCCTTTCAGAATCATTGAAGGCAGAATATGGTTTTAAAAATGCCTTCTTCAGCGGTATGTCAAATGGTGGCGAGATGTGCTACCTCATGGCGCACAGAAGGCCAGATGCCTTCCAGGCCATTGCGTCGCTCGCCGGACTGCAGATGGAGTGGATCTATAAGAGTATGAGTCTTTCCACTCCTGTGCCTTTTATCGAGGTGCATGGTACCGAGGACCGTACGTCCGAGTGGACTGGCGATCCAGAGAACAAGGGTGGCTGGGGCGAGTACATCGCTGTGCCTATAGCCGTCCAGAACATTGTCACAAATGCTCGTTGCACTCACGAGGTTTGCGACACGCTTGCTCTGCAGTCTCCTGACGCTCACAGGGTGGTTCGTCACTCATTCGAAGGTGGCAGTGTAGAGGTCAAGCTCTACGAGGTCATAGGTGGCAAGCATTCCCGTCACGTGTCTGATGCAGACACACCTAGGCTTTTAATCGATTTCTTCAAGCGTAACATAAAATGAGAAAGACTATCATTGTGGCCATCCTGGCCATGCTGCCTATCTTCGCCGGCGCACAGACCACGAAGGATTGGGCAAGTTTCAAGACATTCAGAGAGGCGAATGAAAAGGTCACCAAGGCTCCTGTAGCCGTTCTTTTCGGTGACTCCATCACAGAGGTCTGGGCGCAGAAGGACCCGGCATTTTTCGATGCACACGATTTCATTGGCCGTGGTATAAGTGGACAGACGACTTCCCAGATGCTTGTGCGCTTCCGTCGCGATGTGATCGACCTGCATCCGCGTATCGTGGTCATCATGGGTGGCACCAACGATATCGCTCTGAACAATGGTGTCATCTCCCTTGACGACGTGCTGGGAAACATTATTTCCATGGTTCAGCTTGCCAGGGCAAATAAGATAGTTCCAGTGCTTTGCTCTGTGACACCTTGCGCCAAGTATAGCTGGCGCCCGGAGGTGACCACTGCCGCCCAGGATATCGTCAAGCTGAACGGAATGATCAAGGCCTACGCGTATGCACAGGGTATTATGTATATTGATTATCATTCAGCCCTTAAAGATGGCAAGGATACGATGAGAGAAGGCCTCTCCAAGGATGGATGTCATCCTGTGCTCGAGACCTATCAGAGCATAATGGAGCCTGTACTTATGAATGAACTGGAGAAACTCCCAGTATATCAAAAGGCCAGAAACAAGAGATAGATTATGAATTGGACCATTCTTTGGACCATACTCCTGCTCGTAGGATCGAATGTCTGCATGACCTTCGCGTGGTATGGCCATCTCAAGCTTCAGGATATGCATATCTCTGATGGCTGGCCGCTTATTCTGGTGATACTCTTCTCGTGGGGTATCGCATTCTTTGAGTATTGCCTTCAGGTACCGGCCAACAGAATCGGCTCCCAGATAAACGGAGGCCCCTTTACCCTTATGCAGCTTAAGGTCATTCAGGAGGTGATAAGCCTCACCGTGTTCACTGTGTTCGTGACGGTGTTCTTCAAGGGAGAGGCTCTTCAGTGGAATCACTTTGTGGCCTTTGGCTGCCTTATCCTGGCTGTATTCTTCTGCTTCCTAAAATAGTCCCTTGATCAAATAGAAGATGACAGGAACCAGCAGCGAAGGCAGCAGGTTCACTGTCTTGAGGTCCTTGATGCCCAGAATGCTGATACCAGAGCTGAGGATGAGGACTCCTCCCACTATGCTCAGCTCCACACGCATAGGGTCAGGCATGCCGTCGCCGAAGAAGAAGGCGATGAGGTAGAACATTCCCTGCCAGCAGAAAAGGACGGGGGCCGCCAGCAGCATGATCCACCCGTAGCTCGCTGCCAGCACCGCTGATGTCACGAGGTCCAGGGTGGCATTTGTGTAGAGGAATGTGTTCGCAGGCTCACTGAATGCCCAGCCTCCTGTCGGAGAAAGGCATGAGAGCACGGGTCCCACGATGCTGAAGGTGCCGATACAGTACAGCAGGATGCCAGTCATGAGGCCATGCAGGCTGTTGTTCTCCTTGCCGGCCTTCGCGTTCAGCTTCGCATTCAGGCGGTCGATCCTTCCGGCAAGGTCCAGTCTGGTGCCAATGATTCCGCCTATGGCGAGGCTCACTATGAACATCACCGGATACTCGCTCTTCGCCATGTTCGGCAGGGCTGCATTGATTCCAAGCACCAGACAGGCAAGCCCGAGTGCATCGAACATTGCCGACTTGTATTTGTCCTTGATGCCACCTCTTACGATGGCGCCGAAGGTTCCACCGATGAGTATCGTGCAGGTGTTTACTATCGTTCCTATCATTTTTTGTTAAGTTTTTTCCTGAATTCGCTTGGCGTCTCCCCAGTCTGGTTCTTGAAGAGGCGGGTGAAATGGTTAGAGTATGAGAATCCCAGAGCCTCAGCCACCTGGTCGATGGATTTCGTGCTGTCGGAGAGCAATGCCTTCGCCTTCTCCATCACCTTGTTCTGAATGTACTTCTGTGCAGAGATGTGAAGGTCGCGTCTTACAATGTTTCCGAAGTAGTTCGGCGCCAGGTTGAACTGTTCAGCGCACCACGCTACGGTAGGGTAGCCCTTCACATACGGCAGCGTGCTGCCACTTGCGAAGTATTCTTCCAGCAATGCATCCAGCCTGCGGATGAAGTCTGATGTCTTGAACTGAACTGTGTTGAACTGCCTTTCATAGAAGCGCTTGCAGTAGCTCAGGAGGGCACCGATGCCGAGTCTGAGCATGTGGCCTGTGAGCTCATCGTTCGGTGTGTTAAGCTCAGCCTCGATATTTGCGTAGCAGTTCATTATCACGCTGTGCTCCTTCTCTGTCAGTTTCAATGCTTCCGTGACCTTGAAATCAAAGAAGTTGAACATGTAGAAGTCGCGCCCAAGTCCTGTGTTCTCTATCATCTCCGGACGAACAAGAAGCATCTTGCCCCTCGGGCTGATGCGTGGGTCTCGCTTGAGGGCTAGGATCTCACCAGGCTTGGCCGTGAAGATGGTGCCCGGATCGTAGCGCATGCTCAGACCTCCCTTTGACAATTCCCCGAAATCAGCATCCATCAGCACCACGCAGAAGGCATCGAAATCGGTCGGCTCGAAGAGCCTCTCGTCTGCTTCCGACAGGTCGCCAATGCCCACCATCGGGTGGCATGTAGGCTGGTTGAATATGGAGTTGAACTCGTCTAGGTTTCTGATGATGCTATACATTTGGGTAGTTGATAATGGTACAAATATAGCTATATTTTTTAATAAAATGCAATAATGGTAGTTTATTTTGGTAGGTTGACTCGGCCGGTGGATAATATTGGTAGAAAAAAGGATGATATGGTTATGGACTGCGTTGTGAATAGTCCATAAATTTGTAAACAATTGATACAACTAAAACTTACTCAATATGGCAGTTAAATTCTACAAGTCAGAGAATCAGGTACCTCTTGAGATGCATAAGGTGCGTATGGTTCAGAAGCTCAACCTTCTCCCGGTTGACGAGCGTCTCCGCAAGATGCAGGAAGCCGGTAACAATACATTCCTTCTTCAGAATAAGGATGTATTCCTCGATATGCTTACAGACTCAGGTGTGAACGCCATGTCTGATCTGCAGTTCGCTGCAATGATGAGGGCAGACGATGCATATGCAGGTTGTGAGACCTTTAACCGTGTGGTTGACGCCGTGGATGAGCTGTTTGGATGTAGAAACGTGCTTCCTACCCATCAGGGCCGTGCTTGTGAGAACATCCTCGCAGAGGCATTCTGCGGACCTGGCAAGGTCGCTCTCATGAACTTCCACTTCACAACTACAAAGGCTCACGCTACACGCGTAGGTTCTACAGTCGAGGAGCTCGTTCAGCCTAAGGGTCTCATCCCTCAGAGCGACGATCCTTTCA
>JAKSJM010000066.1 GCA_024398075.1 Bacteroidales bacterium
CGGTGTGCTGTACCGAATGCATCCATAACCCAGCAGTCAGCGTAAGAAGCGAGCTTCTTTGCGAAGTCCTTCTGACGAGCCTTCATCTCCTTCTTTGCAGCCTCGTATGCAGGATCTTCCTTCTCGATTCCTACTGGCTTTCCTTCCTCCTCTGGATAGTAACGGAGGTTCTCAAGGAGAAGCACCTCACCTGGCTTGAGGGCAGCAGCCTGAGCGTCTGCAGCCTGGCAGTCTGGAGCGAACTGTACTGGAACACCGAGCTTCTCGCTGACAGCGTCAACGATCTGTGAAAGTGAAAGCTCTGGCTTAGCCTTTCCCTTAGGCTTGCCCATGTGAGACATGATGATGAGTGAACCACCCTTCTCAAGGATGAGCTTGAGTGTAGGGAGAGCGCCGCGAATACGGGTATCGTCAGTGATCTTGCCTTCCTTAAGTGGAACGTTGAAGTCTACTCTGACGATAGCCTTCTTACCGGTGAAATCGTAAGAATTGATGTTAGATGCCATAATGTTTAAAATATTTAGTATTAAAATTTCCTAGTATGGATTAATTCACAAAAATAATCAAAAAAAGCTCGTTTTACTAAAAACGGGAGGATTTTATCTATCTTTGTAGAACAAATCTTTGGAACTTATGGCAGTAGAATACCCAGTGGAGTCCTGGAAGGACTATGAAGTCGTCGATTCTGGACGCGGAGAGAAGCTTGAGCGCTATGGCAGCTATTACATGGCACGCCCAGAGCCCAAGGCCCTGTGGGACAAGTCGATGAGCGACGCTGAGTGGAACAAGCTCATCCATACCCGCTTCACCCCTGGCGCCGGATTCGGCAAGGCAGGAAAGGAGGACAGTGGTACATGGAGCCGCATGAAAGCCATGAACGACCAGTGGTTCATCAACTACCTGAGCCCCCAGCCTGGCCTCAGACTGCGTCTACGCCTTGGACTTACCTCGTTCAAGCATGTCGGCGTGTTCCCAGAGCAGGCCGCAAACTGGGAGTTCATCTACAGGGAGACATCCAAACTCGTGGAAAAGGCGAAGGCTGAGGGCACTCCTAAGCCTAAGATCCTGAATCTATTTGCATACACGGGAGCTGCTTCATTGGCTGCGAGAGCAGCTGGGGCAGATGTCACGCACCTCGACTCAGTGCGCCAGGTAGTGACCTGGGCCAAGGAAAACATGGAAGCCAGCGGTCTTGACAATGTAAGATGGGTAGTGGAAGACGCCATGAAATTCGCCAAGCGTGAAGCGAAGAGAGGAAATGTATACCAGGGCATCATCCTTGACCCGCCAGCATACGGCCACGGCCCTGACGGGGAGAAGTGGAAACTCGACGAGTGCCTCTACGACATGCTGAAGACAGTATCGCAGATACTTGCTCCTAAGGACTCATTCATGGTCCTGAACCTCTACTCAAACGGCTACTCAGCCATGCTGGGCGAGACCGTTGTGAAGGAAGCATTCAAGCTCACAGGAAAGAGCGGCTACGAAATAGAAAGTGGAGAGCTTTCTCTGCTTGACCGCTACGAGAAAGCCCTCCCACTCAGTATCTTTGTGCGCCTCAAGCGCTAAGACTCATCTGTACTCTTTGAATAGTAGTCCAGCAGAGACTCGAAGTTGTCATGGATCTTCGTGGCAAGTTCTTCGTCTCCGCCATCCCTCACTGCGTCCTCAAGATAGTACATGTATGTACCACAGAGCTCAAAGTCACTCTTGGCGACATCATAGTATTCGATGAAGAATCTAGAAGACTCAAGCAGAGAGTTGAACAGATCCACAGCTATGTCGCGGGCCTTCTCTGACTGCCCGAGCTGATAGTACATGCTTACCATCTTGATGACCATATAGTCATTGCCAGAGAATCCCACAGGAATGGTCTCGTAAGGGAATGACTCCTTCTTCACCTTCTCCTGGCACATGTCAAGCATCTCAAGGGCTCTGTCGCTCTCCCCAGCCTCAAGGAATGCCTGGGCTGCAGTGACGAACAAACCTCTCTGTGACATCACACCAAGGAATGTGAACATGTTCTGGTAATCCACGAAGTAGTCTGTCCTACTCAACGCTTCCCATGTAAAGGTCTCCTTCATCATCTTGTAAAGGCGATCGGTGTCCACAAGACCTGCGTTGAGACTGCCAATCTTGTTCTCGAATGGCACGAGGTGGGCAGAGAAGCCATCATACATAAGGAAGTTCTTTATGCCAATGTTGATGTCACCGCCCTGGTTCAGCATGTTGATAGGCCTATCCCACTGATAGTTCGAGAGAAGGTCGAGCATGAAGAGCTCTGGCTTGGTGAGATAATCCTTGTCTCTAGGAATCTCTATGACCATGGACTCTGGAATCAGGTCAGCGAAGCACTCAGGGACGATGCCACTCTTAAGGGCATTCTCCTTGTTCACTGGAATACGGATCTTCTTTGCACAAAGGTAGTCAACCTTTCTTCCGCTCTGTAGTGAAACCTTGGCTCTTGGGTCCTTGAACACCTTCATAACATCAGCGATGTCAGTCACTTCCTCGCGAGTGTCATAGATATAGACGTACTCATTTGTACCATATAGATACTGGTCCTGACCCACTGAGAGTGGCAGAGGTGCAGACTCATTGCAAGCAAACTTCATCTGGTCGATATGCCAGTCTGTACCGAGAAGCGAGGTGTTGCAGATACGCACGTCAGTGCGGACTTCCTCAACCTCCTGAGCATACCACAGAGGGAAAGTATCATTGTCACCATGAGTGATGAGGATACCGTTTGGACCGACAGAGTTCAGATAATTCTTCGCCATCTCCACCGCTGTAGCCCTGTTTGACCTGTCATGGTCATCCCAGTTCTGCGCTGCCATGAGCGCTGGGACGCAGAGACATGCCACAGTAGCCACGCAAGAAGCAGCCATCTGCGACTTGCCCTTGAGAAGGCTTACCATAGCCTCATAGAGAGCAGCAACTGCAAGACCTATCCAGATGCAGAATGAATAGAATGAACCTGCATAGGCGTAATCGCGCTCGCGCACCTGGTAAGGAGGCTGATTCAGGTAGAGAACAATGGCGATACCCGTCATGAAGAACATGAGGAACACAAGCCAGCAGCCTCTCTTATCTTTCATGTACTGGAAGAACAAGCCCAGCAGACCAAGCAGAAGCGGAAGGAAGAAGTAGTGGTTCTTACCCTTGTTATCCTTAAGGACCGCAGGCGCATCGCTCTGGTCGCCTAGGCGCATATTGTCCAAAGGCTTGATACCACTTTCCCAGTTTCCATAGAAATACTCACCTGGAGAAGGGCTGTGTATCTCGTTCTGACGACCGACGAAATTCCACATGAAATAGCGCCAATACATCCAGTTCATCTGATAGTCGAAGAAATAGAAGAGGTTCGCGAACATGCTTGGCTTCTTATGTGAAGCCCCAGGAACCACCTTGCCCTTGCCACCGGTATATGACTCATAGAATGCCACATGTCTGCCGTCAGAGCTCCACATACGAGGGAAGAGCATCTTTCCTTCTGGGCGATACTTGGCATCCACAGGGCCATCCACCTTCTTATACTTCCCATCCACGGGAGCCCAGTACTTCGAGGTCTTCAGGTCATACGGAGCATCATAGTACTGGCCATAGACTAGAGGTGTGCTACCATACTGCTCACGTGAGAGGTATCTCACAAGGGTAAAGGCGTTATCTGGCTGATACTCGTTGGTCGGAGTCTTCGCGCAAGAGCGGATGACGTCGATCGAGAATGCCGAGAATCCGATGATCACTGTCGTAGCGCACAGAAGCACGGTGTTCCAGAATACCTTGGACTTTTTCATTGTCACAAAAAGGCCCCAGAAGCAAAGCGCGAGCACTGCGATGAGGAAGAATGCTGCACCTGTGTTATATGGAAGGTGGAAACCATTCACAAACAGGAGGTCGCAGTATGCTGCCATCTTGGGGAAGTAAGGGATCACCAGGAACACGAGAAGACCAAGGATCACCACAGAAATGCCCATTATCTTCACAAGCTCCCAGAAACCGAACTCGCCAGACTCGTTCTTCTTGTAGTAATAGATGAAGACGATGACTGGTATGGCAAGAAGGTTCAGCAGGTGGATACCGATGGAGAGGCCCATGATGAATGAGATAAGCACTATCCATCTATTTGCGTACGGGCTGTCAGCCTGGTCGTACCACTTCGTCATCGCCCAGAACACGAGGGCGGTGAAGAGGGACGACATGGCGTATACCTCTCCCTCGACTGCCGAGAACCAGAATGTGTCGGAGAAGCAGTATGCCAATGCTCCCACTGCGGAGCTGCCGAGTATGGCGATGCTGCCGCCGAGGTCAAACTCCCCATTTGGCCCCACCTTCACCACTCTCTTTGCGAAAAAGACAATGGTAAGGTACAGGAAGAAGATGGTAAGAGCCGAGCACAGCGCGCTCATCGCGTTCACCAGCACTGCAGCATGCATATTGTCACCAAAAAGGGTGAAGATGCGGGCAATGAGCTGGAACATAGGGTTCCCTGGCGGGTGACCTACCTCAAGCTTGTATGATGATGCGATGAACTCTCCACAGTCCCAGAACGACGCCGAAGGCTCGATGGTGGAGAGGTATGTGACTGCGGACACCAAAAACACCACCGCCGCGGTGATGTAGTTCCACAGATTGAATTTTTTCTTGTCCATATTTGTCATGTTCAGAAAGGCAAAGATACAAATGAAAATCGTTATCTTTGCAAAAAATATGCAACCCATGGCAGATAACGACTGGAAAAAGAGACTTGGGGTAGTTTACTCCACAAATCCCGACTTCGTCTTTGACGAAGGAGTGGCGGAAGAGGCTGAGACATTGGAGCCATCAAAGCAGAAACTGATCGTGACAATCGACAGAAGTGGCCGCGCGGGCAAGCAGGTGACCCTAGTGAAGGGATTCGTGGGCACACAGGAAGACCTGGCCGCCCTCGGCAAGGCTTTGAAGGTCAAGTGTGGCGTGGGTGGTACAGCGAAGGACGGTGAGATCACCATCCAGGGCGACCTTCGCGACAAGGTGACAAATCTCCTTCTGGGCATGGGATACAAGGCAAAGAGAGGAAACTGATGATTCTAGCGATACACCCAGGTGATTCCGCATTCGTAAGCGGTAGGATGCTCATGCCGACAGAAGGCACGAGTGCAATCGCCGATGTGGCGATCTGGAGCGACAACCTCCTGAACTCATCGCTACTCATCGCATTTGTCATCCTCGCCCTGATCAACCTCGCGAACCTGATCGACATCATCCCTTCCCTGCTGGACTGCCTCTGGAGATGGAAAGGGAACCTTAACATTGACGCCAGCCTGAAGCTGGCGAATCCAAGGAACAAGGTAGCAGCGGTCATGCTTCTGCCTGTGAGCCTTCTGGCGAGCCGCTACGACCTCTTTCAGCTTGAGTTCTGCAAGTCCCTCTCCCCTGCACTGCAGACGCTGGTGGCCATGGGCATTGTGGTACTATACGTGCTGGTGAGAAGGATACTCTTCAACCTCAGCACCCTAAGCTGCAGGAGGATGGAGACTGCCACCGCCGCACACCATTCGTCATTCAACTACTTCATCATAGCCAGCCTCATGCTCTTCATTGCCCTTGGCGTATGCATGTTCCTTGGCAAGGATGACGCCATCATAAGAATGGTCATTTATGCCACTGGTGGCCTCATTTATTTCGTTGCATTGGTGCGCAAACTCCAAATTTTCAATTCATTTTGTGGTCCTATCCAGACAATTTTGTATCTTTGCGCCCTTGAAATTTTGCCTACCGGCGCGATCATAGCGGCTTCAGTACTCCTGTAGCCTTTCGTGACCACGGCAGCAGCATTGTAATAGAATGGATATCAAAAAGATACTTATTTCACAGCGTGCACCGCTAAACCTGACCCCCTACACAGCGCTCACTGAGAAGTATGGAGTGGAGATAGACTTCAAGCCCTTTTTCCTCATCGAGCCGCTTTCGTCAAGAGAATTCCGCGCGCAGAGGATAAATATCCTCGACTATACGGCCATCGTGTTTTCGTCACGTAGCGCCATCGATGCGTTCTTTCAGCTCAGCGAAGAACTCCGCGTGAAGATTCCTGAAACTATGAAGTACTTCTGCTCGACAGAAGCAGTGGCCATGTACCTTCAGAAGCATATCGTATACAGGAAGAGAAAGATATTCTTCGGCACAGGCACACCTCAGTCCATCGTGGACCTCATCGGCCCTAAGCACAAGGAGGAGAAGTACCTCATCACCACATCGGACAACTCATCGTCAGCTACCATCACATCACTCTTCGATGCGAAGGGGCTCCATTATAAGACTGCAGCATTTGTAAAGTCGGTTTCACAGGACCTCAAGGATGTGGATCTCCACGCATACGACTGCGTCGTGGTCTACAACCCATCCGACCTCAAGTCCCTCGGCGAGAACTATCCTGAATTCGAGCAGAAGGGTCTGCTCTTCATCACCTACGGAAAGAGCATCGCGAAGGCCATGGAGGAGGCTGGATACAGCCTCGCCGTGAAGGCCCCTACCCCAGAATGTTCATCTGCAGCTGCGGCTATCGAGCTTCTTCTGAAGCAGAACAGCTAGTATCGACATGTCAGAGACCAAGGACCATACCCAGACCTTCGGAAAGGAGGAGCATCTCTACGGAAAGACCGCAGTGAGCACTCTCCTTGAGAAGGGCAAATGGGGCGTCTATGGGCCTCTGAAATACTGCTACCTGATTCCAGGCGGAGCCGAGGGCGCGAACCGCATCATGGTCGCGGCACCGAAGAAGTTCTTCAAGAGAGCAGTGAAGAGAAACCTTCTCAAGAGACTTCTGCGCGAGTCCTATCGCTTGAACAAGGGCATCCTGGAGGTTCCCGGTATGGGCTGTGATCTTTTCTTCTTCTATAACACGAAGGAGATCCTTTCTTTCGAGCAGATAAACGCAGCGGTCATCGAAGTTCTGACAACGGTCAGCGCGAAGATGGTGAAAGCCAATGAAACAGCGGCATCAAGGCCGGACAACGCCTGACACCATGGGCATCAAGGACACCATAAAGCGCATCTTCGCCCTTCCTTTCATCGGGCTCATCCGCTTCTACCAGATCTGCATCTCCCCTCTCAAGCCGGCATCATGCCGCTTCACTCCGACATGCTCGCAGTACGGCCTGGAGGCATTCAAAAAGCACGGGCTCGTGAAGGGTTTCTACCTCACGGCCCGTCGTATATTACGCTGTCACCCCTGGGGCGGCTCAGGATACGATCCCGTGCCGGAGGAGTTTCATTTCTTCAAAAGATAGAAAGCGCTACCTTGCAGGTACTACGAGAGTATAGGATACAACTCCTGTCTCTGGAGCGACTTTTTTCTCGTACAGTTCTTCCCTGATTTCATATGGGAATGGTTTGGACGCTCTGCAGAATGTTTCTGTAAAAGTTCGAGGATCATTTGGCACGCTGTAACTATAGCTCATTCGACCACTCCCTACAGATGAGAGCTGGGATAGCCAATTCAGATCACTGATTATCAGACTGACAGTGACAGAACCGTCTTCATTGTTAATACAAAGATAGCGTCTGATATGCTTGCCTGTCACATATGCATAATAAGTACCTAACTTTTCAGGAAGTCCCTCACCGACCCACCAGCCGCCAAAATCGCGGTCTGTTCCAGCACCGGTATTATCCTCACAGACGGTCATTGCAATCGCCTTAATTACATCATTTTCTACAGAAAGAAGATAATTCGTGCACCTGTGCTCAAACATCACGTAATTCATGATGAGTGGGCAGGGATGGTAAAAGAATGGATCCTGAAGGCGATGAAGCGCACCCACAGAGGAAGGAATATTACTGATCGAGTCGCCCACCCTCACACCACCAGGAATCTGGTCGGAAAGCATACACAGAGACGGATCCCAACAAATGAAACCATCGAGTTCACCATTCTCAGTGCTAAATATCAAATGTTTGGTTTTATAATCCAAAACATCCCAATAGCCGTCGTACTCAAGCACTTCATACTTCTCGGGAGTTCCCAGCAGATTCACGACCTTTGCGTACCCTATTCTGTCGAGTGTAGATACATCCTGAGCGTAACATCCCAAACAGGCAACGGATGCAAACAAAAGAAATAAAAACCTTTTCATACAGCACTTAGTTGAATTTCGAGCAAATATAAATGACTGCCGCAAAAAACAACTTTTATGCCAATAAAGAAGAAACACAGACAAAAAAAGAGAGCAGCGAAAATCGCTGCTCTCTTATTATGTCGGGGTACAGTGACTCGAACACTGGACCCTCTGGTCCCAAACCAGATGCGCT
>JAKSJM010000067.1 GCA_024398075.1 Bacteroidales bacterium
TCTATTGTTCACAGATTAGCGAGCGGTCATTCTGTTCTCAAAGCACTCTATGGTGTTCTGCAGCAGCATTGTGATGGTCATAGGACCCACGCCACCTGGCACTGGGGTGATGAATGATGCCTTCGGCGCGACACTTTCATAATCCACATCTCCGCAGAGTTTGCCATCCTCCTGGCGGTTGATGCCCACATCGATGATGACTGCACCATCCTTCACCATGTCGGCAGTGACAAACTTGGGCTTGCCGATGGCTGCTACGAGGATGTCCGCTTCGCGTGTGATGCTTGGCAGGTCCTCGGTGCGTGAGTGCGCGATGGTCACTGTAGCATTGGCGTCAAGCAGTAATTTGGCAATGGGTTTGCCCACAATGTTTGATCGTCCTATCACTACTGCACGCTTGCCGTTAGGAACGATTCCGTATGCCTTCAGCATCTCCATGATGCCCTTAGGGGTACACGCCACGATGCAAGGCTTATTCTGCCAGAGGCGTGCTACATTCATAGGATGGAATCCGTCTACGTCCTTCTCGTATGAGATGGTGTCGATGACTTTCTGCTCCCTGATGTGCTTGGGGAGTGGGAGCTGGACAAGGATTCCGTCCACCGAATCGTCTGCATTCAGGGCCTCGATCTGCTGGAGCAGGTCTGCCTCTGTGATGTCTTCGGGCAATGTGATGACTGTGCTCTTCATGCCCACGGTCTCACAACCTTTGGCCTTGTTACGGACATAAGTCTGGCTAGCTGGATTTTCGCCTACGAGAATCACTACGAGGTGGGGGACACGTCCGTAGCGCTCAATGATTTGAGGCATGCCAGCTGCCATCTGCGCTTTTAGCTCTGCAGAAAGAGCTTTTCCGTCGATGATGGTCATAAAATCTATTTAGTCAAGTTTGAGTACTGCCATGAACGCGCTCTGTGGTACCTGCACAGTACCGATCTGGCGCATTCTCTTCTTTCCTTCCTTCTGCTTCTCGAGGAGCTTTCTCTTACGGGTTATATCTCCACCGTAGCACTTGGCAGTCACATCCTTTCTCACCTGCTTCACTGTCTCTCGCGCGATGATCTTCGCGCCGATAGCTGCCTGTACTGGGATGTCGAACTGCTGTCTAGGGATAAGGTCCTTCAGTTTGACGCACATCTTGCGGCCGAAGTCGTATGCATTGTCCTCATGGATAAGTGTGGATAGTGCATCGGCAGGCTCTCCGTTGAGGAGAATGTCCAGGCGCACGAGCTTCGCTGAGCGATATCCCGTGATGTGGTAGTCAAATGAAGCGTAGCCCCTGGAGATGGTCTTGAGGTTATCGTAGAATCCGAAGACGATCTCTGAGAGAGGCATGTCGTAGTTAAGCTCCACTCTGTCGGCTGTGATGAAGTGCTGGCTCACGAGAGTGCCTCTCTTGTCCAGGCATAGCTTCATGATCACGCCGAAGTAGTCTGACTTGGAGATGATCTGCGCACGGATGAATGGCTCTTCGATGTGGTCGATGAGCGTTGGCGCAGGCATTCCGGAAGGGTTATGCACATCCAGGACCTCGCCCTGGGTGGTGTATACTTTGTATGAAACGTTAGGGACTGTCGTGATGACGTCCATGTTATACTCTCTGAACAGTCTTTCCTGCACGATCTCAAGGTGCAGAAGACCGAGGAATCCGCAGCGGAATCCTGATCCGAGTGCGAGGGATGACTCTGGCTCGTAGACAAATGATGCGTCATTGAGCTGGAACTTCTCCAGCACCGTGCGGAGCTCCTCGAACTTGGACGCATCCACAGGATACATACCGGCAAATACCATTGGCTTCACCTCCTCGAATCCAGCGATGGCCTCCGAGCAAGGTTTTTCGAGGTGGGTGATGGTGTCGCCGACCTTCACCTCGGCAGCGCTCTTGATGCCGGAGATGATGTAGCCTACATCGCCACACTCTACGCAGTCTGTAGGCTTAAGCTTGAGCTTGAGCACTCCCACTTCCTCAGCCTCGTACTCCATGCCTGTGTTGAAGAACTTGACCTTGTCACCCTTGCGGATGGAACCGTTCTTGATCTTGAAGTATGCGATGACTCCTCTGAAAGAGTTGAATACAGAGTCAAAGATGAGGGCCTGGAGAGGGCCGTCTGGGTCGCCTACTGGGGCTGGAATGCGCTCCACAATGGCGTCGAGGATAGGTGGGACGCCTTCTCCCGTGCGGGCTGATACCTTGAAGATGTCGTCTGGGTCGCAGCCGAGCATGTCGCAGATCTGGTCGGAAACCACCTCCACCTGTGCGGCATCCATGTCTATCTTGTTCAGCACAGGGATAATCTCAAGACCGTGGTCAATGGCCTGGTAGAGGTTTGAGATGGTCTGCGCCTGTATGCCCTGGGTGGCGTCAACGACCAGAAGCGCGCCCTCGCACGATGCGATGGAGCGAGACACTTCGTAGGAGAAGTCCACATGTCCCGGAGTGTCGATGAGGTTCAGTTTGTACTGCTCTCCATGGTACATGTAGTCCATCTGGATGGCGTGGCTCTTGATGGTGATACCTTTTTCTTTTTCAAGGTCCATGTCGTCCAGCACCTGGTTTTCCATATCACGCTCATTGAGGGTCCTGGTGAGCTCAAGGAGGCGGTCTGCCAGCGTGCTCTTGCCGTGGTCGATGTGGGCAATGATGCAGAAGTTGCGGATGTTCTTCATTGGCGTCAATTATAAATGAACTACAAATATAACTCTTTTTTCCCACATTCAATATTATGCCAATGGTGCTGAAAGATGGAGATTAATTATTATCTTTGTCAGTTGGGAAATAAACTAATTTTTAAAATATAATGGCAGAAGTTCAAGAACTCATCAAGATCGCATCGCAGGTACGTCGCGACATCGTGCGTATGGTCACTGCAGCGAAGTCTGGCCATCCGGGAGGCTCGTTGAGCAGCACCGAGGCGATGGTCTCACTGTTTTTCAATGTTATGAAGCATGATCCTGCTACCTGGACGCGAGATGCGAAAGGTGCGGATGCATTCATTCTTTCTGCTGGCCACATTGCACCAGTCTACTATTCATGCCTTGCTCGCGCTGGATATTTCCCAGTGTCTGAGCTCGCTACACTTAGAAAGTACGGCACCCGCCTCCAGGGACATCCATGTGTTTCTCACGGGCTTCCAGGAATATTCCAGCCTTCAGGCTCTCTCGGACAGGGTCTGTCAGTAGCCGCTGGACTTGCCATCGCGAAGAAGATGGATGGCGAGGATAACCATGTATATGTACTCTGTGGAGATGGTGAGACAGAGGAAGGGCAGATCTGGGAGGCAGCTCTTTTCGCTGCACACCATAAGCTGAATAACCTCGTGGCCATCACTGACTGGAACTGTCAGCAGATCGACGGTAGAGTAGAGGAAGTTGGCGGTCTTGTCGACCTTGCCGAGAAGTGGAGCTCTTTCGGATGGAATGTGGTTACCGTTGAGGATGGCCACGACTTTGAGAAGATACTCGCTGCCTTCGATATCGCAAAGAGCAGCGTAGACAAGCCTACAATGATACTCCTCCAGACCGAGATGGGTCATGGCGTGGATTTCATGGCTGGCACACACAAGTGGCATGGAAAGGCTCCATCAGAGGAGCAGTGCGCTGAGGCTCTCGCCCAGCTCGAGGAGACTCTTGGTGATTATTAATAGGAGGAACGATTATGAAGGAATACATTGTAACAGGAAAGAAAGATACCCGTAGCGGATTTGGAGATGCTCTTACCGAGCTCGGTAGAAAGAATCCAGCTGTAGTGGCCTTGACAGCAGACCTCATGCCATCTCTTAAGATGGACAAGTTCGCTGCAGAGAACCCTGATAGATTCATTGAGTGTGGTATCGCCGAGGCAAATATGGTAGGCGTAGCCGCTGGTCTTGCCCTTACGGGAAAGATTCCGTTCATCGGATCGTTCGCTGAGTTCGTGACTGGTCGAGTTTATGACCAGGTGCGTCAGGAGGTGGCTTACGGCCACACAAACGTGAAGATTGCTTCTTCACATGCCGGCATCACTCTCGGTGAGGATGGTGCTACACACCAGACTATGGAGGACGTGGCTCTTATGAGAGCACTTCCAGGTATGGTGGTCATCAATGCTTGCGACTATAACCAGACCAAGGCAGCCACACTTGCTGCTGCCGAGTATGAGGGCCCGGTTTACCTTCGCTTCGGTCGTCCATCCATGCCTATCTTCACTCCAGATGAGCAGACTTTCGAGATCGGAAAGGCCTATGTCATGAACGAGGGTACCGATGTCACCATCGTCGCTTCCGGACACATGGTTTGGGAGGCTCTTCAGGCAGCTAAGGCGCTTGAGGAGGCTGGCGTAAGCGCAGAAGTCATCAACCTTGCCACCATCAAGCCTCTTGACGAGCAGGCTATCATCGCTTCAGCAAAGAAGACAGGAGCGCTCGTAGTCGCAGAAGAGCATAATATGGCAGGCGGCATAGGTGAGCTCATCGCTGGCGTTCTTGCCCAGAACTGTCCTACTCCTATGGAGTTCATCAATGGCAAGGACCTTTGGGGCCAGTCTGGTACTCCTGCAGAGCTTCTCGCTGCATATGGACTTGATGCCGCTCATATCGCAGAGGCAGCAAAGAAGGTTATCGCAAGAAAATAATCTTTGCTTGGGAATGATAATTGATAGAAATATGATGCTTCATTCCACCAGATATGTCGGACCAGGAGATTATCAGCCTTTACAAGGAAGGACGCTGCGAGCAGGCGTTCAGTGAGATCGTGCGCTCTTACAGCGAGCGTCTCTACTGGCACGTGCGTCGTTTCGTGGTCTCCCATGAAGATACTGACGATCTACTTCAAGAAATATTCATAAAGATTTGGGCTGCACTTCCTTCCTTCAGGGAGGAGGCGCAGCTTTTTACGTGGCTATACCGCATCGCGACAAATGAGACCCTGAACTTCCTTAACAAGAAGAAGATCAGAGCGGCGCTCACCTTCGAGAGCATCACTTCGGAGCTGGAGCGCTGTGTGGATGCGGATCCTTACTTCGATGGAAACGAGGCGGAAAGGCTGCTCTCGAAGGCCATCGCGCGCTTGCCACAGAAGCAGCGTACTGTTTTCTGCATGAGATACTATGACGACCTCTCATACGAGCAGATTTCCGAGATTTTAGGCACATCTGTAGGTGCGTTGAAAACTTCGTATCATCTGGCACAGGAAAAAATCAGAATATTTCTTGAAAAAAATTAAATCTCGATTAAACCTTTATTCTAAATCATTGTCAAAGAGAGCGTATGGCAGTAAAGAATGACATATTTGAAGGACAGCACAGGACTCCTTATTCGGTACCGGAAGGATACTTTGCATCCCTTCAGGATAGGCTTCAGGCTATCCCAGAGCGTGATCGTCAGGTGGTTCCGCTGTGGGTGAAGGCTAGACCTTATGTGGCTCTTGCGGCATGTGTTGCGATGGCTTTTGTCATCGGAAATGCTTTTCTCGGAAGAGTTGCGGCCGGTTCTGCTGATGCGGAATACAGACAGCTCATCTCGGAAGTGCCATACACTGATCCTTACTACATCTTCCAGGAAACAGAGGATGTGGAGGAGTATAGTCAGGAGTTCCTTGCTGATTATATCATTGAGTCAGGTATGACCATGCAGGAACTTGAATATTTGCTCGAAAAATAAAAAGTCGCTATGAAGAAGATTGCAAAGATAGCAGTTATGGCTCTTGCGATGATTCTTCTCGGTTTCTCCGCTGGTGCACAGCAGAAAAAGAACGATTTTCAGAATCAGTTCCTTAGCGAGAAGATAGCTTTCATCACATCGGAGCTTTGCCTCACACCAGAGGAGGCGCAGGTGTTCTGGCCTGTATATAACCAGATCGACAAGGAGATCAAGGCTAAGTTTGAAGCCGTCATGAAGACATACAGAACACTCGCTCAGGCGGTAGAGTCAAACAAGTCACAGAAGGAGATTGAAGCTGCTCTTGATGCTTATACCAAGGCAGTGACCGCCTCCAGGGTAGATGAGACAGTGATAATGGCTAGGTACGAGAAGGTTCTTCCCGTAGAGAAGGTCGCCAAGCTGTATGTCGCTGAGGAGAAGTTTCGTAAGATGCAGGTGCATCGTCTAAGGGACCACTCCGGAAGAAAAGAATTACACGATGGCCAGAAAGGCCATGCGGAATAAGATAAAGATTCGTTAGAGTCTTTTTATAGATTGGTATGTATGTGGAACAGCCTAGCCGTGATGGTCAGGCTGTTTTTTTTACATTCCTGTCTATAGATTTATGTAAAATGGTCCAGTGATTTTCTTGTATTCTTCAGTGTATTCGCCTCCGTCCTGGATGGTGAGCAGCTCTTCATCACAGTCGGTGCGTTCTCTGCAGAACTCGACGATGATGCGGCATGGGTCCTTGCGAGGGACCGTGCGGACGCGCAGGACGCGACGAGCGAACAGCGAGCAGGAGCGGCCGTAGCGAAGCAGGTCAGCCTCGCGGTCAGCCGGCAGGATGAGGGCGAGGATGCCGTTCTCGCTGAGGTGTAGCTTCGCAAACTCCATGAGATCCTTGTATGACAATGATTTCCCGACTTCAGTATGCCTGGCAGCATTGCGCCGCTCATCGGGAGCATGCAGAGACTGCTCGAAATACGGAGGGTTCGAGAGTATGAGCTCGAATCTTTCATCGCCCTCTAATTCCTGCAGGGCGATGTGTCGTGACTCAAGGTGCTCCTTCCAGGGCGATGACTCGAAGTTCAGCGATGCCTCTTCCACACTGGGGAGGTCAATGTCTATGCCCGTTATCGCAAAATCATTGGCCCCGCACTCAGACAGCCTCTGTGCCACTTCCAGCGCGATGGTGCCCGTACCCGTGCCGACGTCGAGTATGCGTCTCTCGTCGCCACGCAGGCTCACGGCGGCGCCCAGCAGGACTCCGTCGGTGTTCACCTTCATCGCTGAGCGGTCATTGACGATGCTGAACTGCTTGAAGCGGAATGTGCTCATTTCGAAAGGTAATCCTCCACGAACTGTCCGTCGCGCATGTACAGGCTCCTGTCACACATCTTCGCGAGGTCGGGGTCGTGTGTGACAATGATAATGGTCTGGCCGAGTTTGTCGCGCAGCGAGAAAAACAGGTTATGAATCTCCTCCTTCGTACGTGTGTCAAGGTTTCCGGAAGGCTCGTCGGCAAACAGCACCGAAGGGTGGTTCATCAGTGCGCGCGCTATCGCGACCCTCTGCTGCTCTCCGCCGGAAAGCTCTGCCGGTTTGTGCGTCGTACGCTCCTTCAACCCCATCATCTCCAGCAGCTCGAGGGCCTCTGCGCGCGCATCCTTGTCGCTTCTGCCAGCGATCAGCGCTGGAATCATCACATTCTCCAACGCAGTGAACTCAGGCAGCAGGTGGTGGAACTGGAATACGAAACCGATAGAACGGTTTCTGAAATCCGACAGTTCGCGGCTGCTTAGGCGCAGCACGTCTGTGCCATCTATCACGAGACTTCCTTCATCAGGCGTGGAGAGCGTGCCGAGTATCTGGAGCAATGTTGACTTTCCAGCACCAGATGCACCCATGATGCTCACGACTTCTCCTTTCTCTGCAGTGAAATCAATGCCCTTCAGCACCTGTAGCGTGCCGAAGTTTTTCACGATATTTCTAGCCTCAATGATCATTTGATGACGATTTTCAAGATTTCTGCATCAAAGATAGAAAATTTTCTTCAAAAGTTTTGTTTTTCTAAAAAACCGCCGTATATTTGCAATCCCATTCGGGAAATAAACAAATAATCGGGGTGTGGCGCAGTTGGCTAGCGCATCTGGTTTGGGACCAGAGGGT
>JAKSJM010000068.1 GCA_024398075.1 Bacteroidales bacterium
ACCCTAGACACCCTGATTAAGAGTCAGGTGCTCTACCAACTGAGCTAAGGAACCAGATATTTCAAATGAACTAATTCACTTTTGTGACCCGTTCGGGGCTCGAACCCGAGACCCCAACATTAAAAGTGTTGTGCTCTACCTACTGAGCTAACGAGTCTTTCCAACCCTTTCTATCGGTTTTCGAGTCTCCTCGTTCCGAAACGGGATTGCAAAGGTAACTCTTTTCTCTTAAAATGCAAACTTTTTTAATAAAAAATTAGTGAAGAGTCAAGCGTAATGCTACTTTATCAGATTTAGAAACTCATTTCTTGTTCTTGATGAACTCAAGAAGATGCCTGAGAAAGCCGACGTGGTGGTCACGGCGTTTGACTTCTGCACTCCACGGATCTGCATGCAGGTGTGGCTGGCTTCGATCACCACCGCTACTCCGAGTGGGTTAAGTGACTCCTGTATGCAGTCTCTGATCTGCTCTGTGAGTCGCTCCTGGACTTGCAGGCGTCGTGCGAATGTCTCCACTACTCTCGCTATCTTCGAGAGACCGGTTATCTTGCCGTTTGGTATATATGCCACATGAGCCTTGCCGATGAAAGGCATCATGTGATGCTCGCAGGTGCTGTACAACTCTATGTCCTTTACGAGTACCATCTGACTGTACGGCTCGTTGAACATCGCAGACTGTATGATCTCTATGCCATTCTGGCTGTAGCCCTGGGTCATGAACTGCAGAGCCTTTGCTACGCGCTCGGGAGTCTTGATGAGACCTTCCCTGCTTTCGTCCTCGCCAAGAAGCCTCAGGATTTCCTTCACATGCACCGCGATTTCTGCGGTGGTTTTCTCATCATATATTTCTTCCTTCAGATATGCCATAATGGTATAGATATTGCTAATTGTTATACAGTCGCAAATGACTGCCAAAAGTTCAGTTTGACACAAAATTAGACAAATTTTGAATTTTTGTCTATATTTGCGGCCCTAAAACTTGCTATGACGACTTTTGCCGGATTATAAATTATTAAAAACCATAGAGTTATGTATTGGACTTTGGAACTTGCTAGTAGCCTGGACGACGCTCCATGGCCAGCAACAAAAGATGAATTGATCGACTATTGCTCTCGTAGTGGCTGTCCTGACGTGGTTATCGAGAATCTTCAGGAGCTTGAGGACGACGGCGAGATTTATGAGTCTATCGAGGACATTTGGCCAGATGTGCCATCTTCTGACAGCGACTATTTCTTCAACGCTGACGAGTACTAGTCCATATCGGACATAAAGAGAGGGGATGTTTCCATCAAGGAAGCATCCCCTCTCTTTGTCTATCTTTTGAGAATGTCAAATCGCCATTTCAGTCCAAATTCTACATTATGCCTGTCGTCATGGCTGTCCCGGAAGTATGTAACATGCAGGCGTATGCGATCAGACGGGAGAGGAAAGTATTCAACTCCCACGCCTCCGTATAGGTATTCGGTGCCTGCCGTGATGACCGTGTCATAGCTGATTCCGTTCGCGTCAACATTGGCAATGGAATTCTTCTCGTATCCCACCTTGCCGCAGAGATTCCACCTGTCGATGCTCCAGATGAACTTCGAGATGACGGTGTAGTCGCTGCCGAAGAACTGCTGCTGTCCGAATGCTGCCCTGTTCATGAGGTCCAGGTCGAGCGCCACGCCTCCGAATACCCAATGGTTTCCGAGTGCGATATAGTTTATCATGCGGTGATAAGGGTCTTCCACCATGTTCACGCTCCAGATGGTTTTCCACCATGGCGCGAAGTGGCCATCCCATGCAAGGTTATACGCATAGATGTCCTGGAAGCTTGCCAGGAGAGGGGAGTTGCAGACCTGGAAGGTCATGGCCTGGCCAGGGGCGAAGGTGTGCGACGCGCTGACATTGAAGCCGAAACACTGCTGAAGGGAGCTGCAGAACTTGCTGTAGAAGTAGACATCGATAGGCGCAGCGTCGTATTCGTAGCCTCCGATGAGGATGGCGCCCTTTCCTGCAGAGAAGCTCCACGATGGCGTCGCCTGCCATTTGAGACTGAGCCAGTCGGTTGCCCTAAACGGGTTGCTGCTGTCGATGGGGACATTCATACGCTGTCTGATGCGGTATGAAACATTATCAGTGATGTGCCCGTACATGTGGACATTGAAGTAGTCGCAGCGCATGCGGCTGCTATATGCTCCTCCGGTGATGTCCATGGCGTAAGTGCCTCTCACGTCTACATATACGCTGTCGATTCTCTCCTGTGCGGATGCTTTCGTGCCAATGATCAAGGCCAAAAGGGCCAATGCTATAGTCTTTCTCGCTGAAGTCATCTTAAGAATGTGGCTGTAGTGGTTAGTTGTAAGTACAAATGTACGAAAAACCTGTTATGATTTGTAAGAAGATTTATTTAAATTTGTAATTCATACAGAAACGAACAGCAATGGATTTAACAGATTACAGAAACGAGATAGACGCCATCGACGACGAGATCTGCAGGCTTTTCGAGAACCGAATGAGAGTGGTCGAGAAAGTGTCGGCATATAAGGCAGAGCATGGAATTCCCATCGATTGCAGCGGCAGGGAGTCGCAGATCCTGACCAGGGTGTCCAGGAACCTTTCCCCTGAGATCAATGATCTCGGTCTCTCACTCTATAGGTCGATCTTTGATATTTCGAAGGCCTATGAAGCCATGACCCAGGAGAACACTTCCGAGCTTTACCAGAGCCTCAAGGCGCTTATATCTGAAAAGCCTATAGCCTTCCCCAGGAGGGCCACTGTCGCATGTCAGGGCTGTGAGGGCGCATACTCGCAGGTAGCGGCGGAGAAGTTCTTCGACGCACCTGACATCTCTTTCACCCCTTCGTTTGAGGGCGTGATAAAGATGGTCAGCGAAGGTAAGTGCGAGTACGGGGTGCTCCCTATCGAAAACTCCACCGCGGGTTCCGTAAATGCCATCTACGACCTTCTCGCAAGATATGACGTAAACATTGTCCGTAGTACAAGAGTGCTTGTGGAGCATAATCTGCTTGCAGCTCGTGGCGCGAAGATGGAGGATATAAAGACCATCTATTCGCACCCCCAGGCTATTTCGCAGTGCTCTAACTTCCTTCACGGGCTACCTGATGTGAAGGTTATCCCTTATGAGAACACAGCGATGGCCGCAGCGATGGTCGCGAAGGACGAGTCGCGTACATCGGCTTCCATCTCATCTGCGACCTGCGCGCGTCTGTATAACATGGAGACATTGGCCTCAAGCGTGCAGAATTATGGAAACAATCGCACACGTTTCGTGTGCATCTGCCCGAAGCGTGTCATCTTCCCGGGCTCGAACCGCACCAGTATCATGATGGTGATGGATCACAAACCTCGCCAGCTGTACAGCGTGATGTCGCGTTTCAATGCCACAGGAGCGAACCTGGTGAAGCTCGAGAGCCGCCCTATTCCGAACAGTGACTTCGAGTTTATGTTCTACTTTGACATCGAGCTCTCCATGTACGACGATAAGTTCCTCTCGCTCATCAGCGAGCTGGATAATTGTGGTGCGAAATTCAAATATTTGGGAACATACCTGGAAATAGTATAATTATGGATAGAAGAAAATTCTTGAAATGTTCAGCAACGGGCTTTCTTGGCCTTGCTGTCACAGACAAGCTCACACTAGCCGATGCTGCAGAGTGCAGGAAGAAAGCGAAGAAAGACGCTGCCTACAACGTAGTGATTCTCGGCGATACACACTTCGATGCGGAGCCTGTTGAACTGTATCATACGGGCTACACCGATCCAAACCCTACCCGTGAGGCAAACCACAGGAAGGAGATTGCCAGAAACATTGCCATGTGGAAAGAGCGTTGCCCAAAGATGCTCAAGAGGGCGGCGTGCCTGGTCGATGAAAACACCAAGATGACCTTCCAGATGGGTGACCTCATCCAGGGAGACACAGGCGACTTCGAGAGCCATACCAAGATGCTTCATGATGTGGTGAACTACATGAAGGACGCTCTGGGACCATTGCCTTTCGTCACCGTTGCGGGCAACCATGACCTTCGTGGCGCCAACGACGCGGTAGCGACAAGTGCCTATGAAACCTACATGCCTAAGCGTATGTCAGAGGAGCTTGGCAAGGAGATTACCAAGACTACATTTGGCTTTGACATTGGCCCTGATACATATATAGTCATAGATTTTACACATCCTGATGACGCTGAAATAGAGAAACTTCTGAAGGAATCTGAGGGCGCGAGATATACATTCATCATCGTACATGGGCCTGTATTCCCATACGATAGCGCGAAATATCATAACTGGATCTTGCATGGTAGAAGTGACAAGACTCCTGAGGCCAGAAGGCATTTCCGCAAGCTGTTTGCGAAGCGAAATGCCATCGTCCTCTGCGGTCACACCCACACTACCGAGTTTGTGGATTGGTATGGCGATGGCGGACGCATCACCCAGATGATCATGAATAGTGTCTGGGCGAAGGACGAACTGGCTGAATACAAGGTGATTGAGAATACCACCGAGGAGTATGGCCGCATAAGGCTGGCTGCAGTCAAGGATAAGCCTGAGACATACGAGAAGGACAAGGCTCTCTTCGATGAGTATCGTTCGGGCATAAAGAAGTATTCAATGTCATACGCAGCAGGAAGTTACAGACTCAAGGTTTCCGATGATGGAGTTACCGTGGACTTCTATGCTGGTGATTCGACAAGGGTAACAGAAACATTCGTTCTTAGATAGTATGAAAGTTTATTCAATAATCCTGGACAAGGAGATCGTTGCTAAGGGCTTAGCAAATATCACAGGAGATGGTGTACTCTGTGTGAGCCCAGAGGCTCAGATCGTGAACCTTTGGACAGGTCTCATCACCAAGCGTCTTGAAACCAAGGTCAAATCGATCGATGATTTCGACGCTATAAGAAAGTATTATTTCGATCTCAGTGAGCGAGCTGATTTCCGTGAGAAGGTAGAAAAATCCATAGAGAAAGTGGACGGATACCTCGAAGAGGCCACGACTTTCAGAGTGGTCATCGATTCTATCGTGGATTATGTCCTGAATCAGTGCTCCAAGCTCTGTGCTGAACTTGTGAGCCTTATTTTCGATACTGACCTTGTAGAGGGACCGAATGTGATCTCTTGCAAGGAGGTAGGTGGCAAGGTTACCATAGACTGGGACAAGACAGTGGCTCAGGCTGAATCGAGAATCGCAGGTGCCAGGACAGTGGTTTCTGCAGGATATGGACGCAATGCTGAAGGCTATGTGGTGAAGATTGGAAGAGCTGGTTCTGAGCTTACTGCTACATCTATCGCGGCCATCCTAGGATATGAAAGCGTGATGTTCTGTACAAAGAAAGCGGGCATCCAGGGCATCCCAGCCATGACTTATGATGAGGCTGCGCACTTCTGCTCGACCGACGATGCACCATTCTTCCCAGCCGCCATGTGGCCAGCTATGAAGTATGGCGTCAAGATCGAAGTGGTGAATGTACTGGACCCATCATCGGCTTGTACCGTGATTTCAGCTGACGCGTCTTCTAAGGAGGTGTCAGCCATCACTGGCGTAGTGGCAGACAGAGGCCTTTCACTTCTCACAGTCTACGGTAGTGGACTTCTTGGAAATGTGGGCATCTCGTCAGACCTCTTCAGGGTCATTGCAGAGAAAAACGTGAACATCAGATTCATCTCTCAGTCTTCTTCTGAGTATAGTATCAGCTTCGCTGTTAAAGATGAAGACATGCACAAGGCTGTCGAAGCGATCGACTCGCTCATGTCTGAAAAGCATCTGCTGAGCATTGACGACCTCCTCGTTCTGAACAAGAAAGTGGGCATCGTCTCAGTTTGTGGCGACAAGATGAGGAATGTGCCAGGCATCTCAGGCAAGGTGTTCTCAGCCATAGGCGAGGCCGGCATCAGTATCATCGCCGCTGCCCAAGGTGGTGAGGAGCTGAGCATCTCCATCGTCGTGGACGAGGCCGACGTCGACAAAGGCGTCGCCGCCCTCTCGTCCCTCGTCGACTAAGCCCTCTCGTCCCTCGTCGACTAAGCCTTCCGTCCCTCATGGGCTAGGGCTTCCGGCTGCCTCGGACTCTCGTGCGCAGGACCGCTTGATTTGCGCACGAAGCCGTCTCTCCGGTGCCTCTCGTGCGCAGGACCGCTTGATTTGCGCACGAAGCCGTCCCTCCGGTGCCTCTCGTGCGCAGAACCGCTTGATTTGCGCACGAAGCCGTCTCTCCGGTGCCTCTCGTGCGCAGAACCGCTTGATTTGCGCACGAAGTTTAGACAATATTGTATGCCGCGGAACATATCAGTCCGCAAAGCGAGTTTGGTTATATCGTGCCAGGCTCGCTTTGCGTTTTTATAAACCTATAACATTAAAATTATGAAAGAGTTTTATCATTTTGATTCTGTTAGCGAGAGAGAGTTCGCTTCTTGTGGGAGATGGTGGCATCTCTATACGCCAGGGAATGAGACTTGCGCATTCCTGCTGACTCGTGATGATTTCGTTTATGCAATGAATTTGCTGGCTCGCTGTGTCGAAGAGGTGGACGGAATCATTGTCATCGCTTTTGAGCTGATGAACAATCATTTACATTTGGTTGCAGCGGGGGAGGAAGATGCCTTGCGCAATTTGTTTGAGAGGTTTCGGCGACGCTTAAGTCGCTATCTGTCCTCAATGGTAGGACGGTCGCTGCCGAAAGAGTTTTGCCTCTGTATGAAAGAGATTCACGACTTGAAGTCGCTTCGAAATGTCATTGCCTACACACATCGAAATGGGTATGTCGTCAACCCTGCTGTTACGCCATTTTCATACCCGTGGGGCACTGGACGCTACTACTACAATGATGTGCTATTGCATTGTCACTTAGGAGATTATGATGATAGAGCGGTTAGGGCAATGTTCAAGGGAAGGAACCCGCACCTCCCTAATTCTTTCCTCATGGAGGATGGGTACGTGGCACCGCCGTCTTTCTGTGATATCTCCAAGGGAATGTCGCTATTCAAAAATGCACACCAATACTTTCAGATGCTGAGCAGGGATGTTGAGGCATATATGGAAATGGCAATGGAACTGTCAGATTCTGAATTTCTTACAGATTCTGAGTTGTTCGGAAAGGTGATATCTATACTAAATAAAAAGTACAGCGTTCGGTCTGTAAGTGAGCTTTCAAAGGAGCAAACAATGCAGGTTGCACGCGACCTGCACTATGATTTTAAGGCATCAAATGGGCAGATCAGGCGAATTCTCCATCTTTCTCAGGCCGAAGTGGACTCGCTTTTCCCGCTCTCGGCCCAGAAGTGACGCCGTCCCGTGCGCAGAGAAGGTTGTTTTGCGCACGGGACGGTGGTTGGATGGGCTCTCGTGCGCAGGGAAGGTTGTTTTGCGCACGGGACGGCAGTTGGCAGGGCCTTCGTGCGCAGGGAAGGGTGCTTTGCGCACGGGACGGTGGTTGGCTGGGCTTTCGTGCGCAGAGAAGGTTGTTTTGCGCACGAGACGGCGGTTGACGGGTGAGAAGGTTGTTTTGCGCACGAGGCGGTGTTTGGCTGGGCTTTCGTGCGCAGAGAAGGGTGTTTTGCGCACGGGACGGCAGTTGGCAGGGCCTTCGTGCGCAGAGAAGGTTGTTTTGCGCACGGGACGGCGGTTGACGGGGCCTTCGTGCGCAGAGAAGGTTGTTTTGCGCACGGGACGGTGGTTG
>JAKSJM010000069.1 GCA_024398075.1 Bacteroidales bacterium
AAACAGCCGCTTCCACGCACCAAACTCATCCTCCGCCACCTCTCGTGCGCAAATCAGCCCTCTCTGCGCACCAAACCTGTCTTCCGAGCCCTCTCGTGCGCAAATCAGCCCTCTCTGCTCACGAGAGCGGGGTGAGCCCCACTATCGTGACCTTGTCCCCGACCTTGAAATGGACATCGTGGCCAGCGAAGGCCATGCCGTACTCCTTTTCCGGGTCGTGGTGATAATGTGGTCGCGGGTCCTGGGCGAGAACTTCTTTCAAAGTGGCAAGCTCGCTATCGGAGAACGCTGCAGCTACAGCCTCCTGCGCTTCAGGAGCCACTTCGACCTCAAGCGGGTGCCAGTCGGACGCATCGACGAAGCCGCTCGCGGCTTCTGGGTGCGAATCGGCGTATGTGACATACGGCTTGATGTCGTAAATCGGAGTGCCGTCCATAATATCAGCGCCAAGCACATGGATCACTGGTCCATCCTTGGCATCCCAGTCTATATGGTCGAGCTTCACCGAAGACAGTCCCAATGGGTTCGGTCTGTACGGCGAACGCGTCGCGAAAACACCCATATAGGTATTTCCTCCCAGCCTCGGAGGCCGCACTGTAGGCTGCCAGCCGTCGCGCTCCCTATTCGCGGAAAAACCCCATATAAGCCACAGATAGTCAAATGCTTCCATGCCTCTAAGAGCTTCAGGCACACGATACCCTTCGGTGAAATGTATCTCGCCTCTGAGCTCCTTGACGACTCCGCTCTGACGAGGTACGCCGAACTTGGTAGCAAAAGGCGAATGGAAATATGCTACAGGCTCTATATTCATTTCCTTGAAAGACTATCCATAAGTGCTTTATACTCCACAAACACAGAGTCAAGCAAAGGTTTGTTCTGAGTCCTGATAGGCTCTGCTGACGGAGAATCAAGAGTAAGAGGATTCACCGGAGTTCCATTCTTCCATACACGGAAGTCCAGGTGAGGACCTGTCGAAACTCCTGTAGAACCTACATAACCAATGGTCTGGCCTTGACGCACATGCACTCCAGACTTGATGCCCTTCGCGAAGCGCGAAAGGTGGAGGTAGCCTGTGGTATATGTAGCATTGTGCTTGATCTTGATGGTATTTCCACCGCCTCCAGCCCATCCTGCACTGAGGACAGTGCCGTCGCCAAGCGCCACTACCGGCGTACCGGCTGGAGCTGCGTAATCCACAGCTGTATGCGGCTTGACCTTGCCTGTAACAGGATGCTTTCTGTGATATGAAAAGCCGGATGATATGCGGGTAAACTGCAACGGAGCCTTCAGGAACGCCTTCTTAAGGCTCTCTCCTTTGTCCGTCCAATACTTGTTACCTCCATCTCCCTGATCGAATCTGATGGCATGCACCTGCTTCTCTCCCCTGGAGAACACAGCATATTTCAGCGTGTCAATTGACACCACATCATCTTCACAGACGCTCTGGCAGTATACCGCCCTGAATCGGTCTCCCTCCTGCAGGCCAAAGAAATCCACTGACCACGCAAACACATCCTCTAGTGACACTATAAGCAATGGAGAAGCGCCAGCCGCCTTCATGTCATTCCATAGTGAGGAGGTGATAATTACGTCGGCGTATTTCTGCTCGCGAGTCACAGGCTTGTCATACACCCATGCCTTGAGCGAATCAGCGCAGCTGAAAATGACGCTGCTCACCCTGCTACGTGGGTAGACCACGTATTTTAGTTCAGTCCTCAATGAGTCGGTGTAATATGCCTGAAGCGCATTCTGGGCGCGAAGTTTACGCACATCAAACACGCTGTCTATCCTCTGCGTGAGCACGTACGCGCTATCTGGATTCATGCCAAGACGCGTCATCATGCTACCAAAGGTCTCACCGCTTCTCACTTCGCTGTCAAACTCCACGAGGTCCATAAATCGGAAACCTATCGCAGGAATGGTGTCGAGGGGCTCCTCCACTTCTAGCTCTGCCGTCTTCCCGCGTCCGCAGGAAGCCGCGAGCAGAAGCGTGCACGCCCCCGCCAGCAAAAGTGCCAGATCTTTCAGCCTCACCCTCATCCTATAGCATGTCCACTGTCTTCTGATCAAGCTTCTCGTCGAAATACTTGGCCAGCACCTTTCTGAAAACCTCTTCCTTGCCAGACACCAGATAGAAAAGGGTCATTGATGACTTCAATTTCATAGTGTCGATAGGGCCAAAGATATCTTCGGCCTTAAGGCCTCTGACTTGTATCAGTTGATTGCAGATCGAGCGAAGGCGGCTGCCTAGCGTCCTGTCGGCCAAATATGCTTTCGCCTCTCCCTTGCCAATGATTCCGTACTGCATGGCCATGGACGATTTGCCCAATCCTCTAAGCTGAGGGAAGATGTACCACATCCAATGTCCCTCCTTATGTCCTTCCTTTATCTCCTTGACCGCGCATTCGTAGGCCTTGCCTTCATTCTGCGCGTCGATGAATCTTTTCAAGTCGTACTCCATATTTACAAATATAGTCATTTTTTCCGTATATTTGCATTGTATAACCTAACCATGTACGGATATGAGAATTGGATTTGTGAAGAGAGCACTGATGATCTGTACCTCGCTGATGGCACTTGGTCTGTCAGCACACGCACAGAAGAAAGTTAAAAACGACACTTATGTGCCACAGGTCGCATTGACCTGGAACGCGGCCGACCTCGTTGAGACCGGCCAGATTTCCGTGGGCACGACCATTCCACTCGCCAAGCACTTAAGCTTTAATCTTGACCTCAAGTGTTACCCTTGGACTACAAATGATTTCGGAAAGACAGAATTCCAGAATCTAAACACAGTCGTTCAGCCAGGTATCAGATATTGGTTCTGGCATGTGAATTCTGGTTTCTGGATGAACACAGCATTCAAGTGGAAAGCAAAAAGATTCAGACAGGCCGGCGCCGAGGAGTGGGTAAATCAGAACATCTACGGACTCGTGGAGACAGTAGGCTACTCACTCATGCTAGGAAAGCACATGAACCTCAACTTCGGTATCGGAGGAGGTATAGGCATGAACCAGGAGCCTCGCAGCATCTATTCCTGGCGCGAATTTGGCCTAGGCGACGACGGCAAACTCTTCCTTGAGTACGCAGAACCAGTAGTAGGAATCTCTATCGTATTCTAAGCCCTACTGTCCACCCAAGCGTGAGAAATAAGTCATGACTTCAGGCCAGTCCTTGAAGCCATCGGATCCGAAGTGGATCAATGTCCCCATGAAGTCTGAGCCACAGAATCGGTCTGGATGTGCATCGATCAGATAATCTCCAAGCACCAGATCCTTTCGTGAAGTAAGGATAATACGTCCCCATGCGGGCACTCCTATGTGCTCCTCTATCCAGCTTTTCTTCTGGAGTGCAGTCTCCCACTCATCATGGGCGGCTGCGATCACGAACTGCAGATCGTATAGCTCCGCCAGGGCATGGACAGAGCGAGGCGAAGCCGCCACCTCTTCCTGGTTGTGAGAAAACCTGAGCACATCGTCAAATGAGAAGACAATGGATGGTTTGGACCTGCCATTCTGACGGTCATCAATCATCTGAATCACAGGTAGTACAGCATGAAGGAAAGTGCTATCGTTCAGATAATGTTCGCCGACGAAATGGATGCAGCGAGAATAATGCTGACTAGTGAGTGGATATGTATTTACCAATGTATCCTTGGTGCCGAACAGGGCCCACACATGCTCGTCATCAGGATTCTCAAAGCAGTGCGAAGACACATCACGGAACGCCTCCAGAAGTGCCTTGTTTACCAGGAAATCCTTCTGGCCATCCTGACGAGGATTATGGAACTCCTGACGGCCTAAACCATTGTTTTTCTGAATGGTATCAGCAAGTTCAAAAGCCGGGTTCACCAGTATTCTGTCCACGCCGGTGAGCATCTCGGCATACATCGCGCCCATGGATGTGCCGACGATGAGGTCAGGCTGCTCAGAGGCGACAAGGTCACTTAAAAATCTGATGGCCTCGTGTGGATCCACAGGCACATCAGGAGCGATGACAGTAGCCTGCGGCATGAGCAGGCGCATGGTTTTCACTGTTCCATTCTGGCCGCTGGATGCAAACCCATGCACGAAAAGGATTTTTTTTGACGCAAAGAGCGCGGGACGGGCGTATTCGTATAGTTCCATATTGCAAAAATAACACAAATCTTTCGTAACTTTGAATGATTGAACACACCATATGAACGAAAAGCTCATTTCATATTTTTCTTACTTCACAAAGGAAGAACTGATGGACACGTTGGACAGCTTCGGGCAGTCATATAAGCGTAGCCAGAAAAAAGCGGCCCTTGTGGAGCAATTGGCCACATACATCTCCGAGCACACCGAGGAGTGGCTAGGCGTGTTCACAGAAAGGGACTTAAAGCTCATCCAAAAGGCAGTCAGAGCGAAACCTCTCGAGGCGATAAGCATCGACGACATCGACTTCCCCACAGGAGTGGCTACTATCCCATTCTTCGAGCCTGCACCGGAAGCATTGGACAGTTTCTTCATCAGCGAAGAGATGCATAAGGTTCTGAGACCACACATCGACCACGTCATCGAAGAAAAGGAGCGCAGCGGACTCTTCGACATCGACAGGCTCCTGCTGGGACTTGTGAACCTCTGGGGAGTCATCTCGCTGCACGATTTCATTGGCAAGATGCAGGAAATCATTGACAATGAAGAGGATAGCAGAAAGATGGCGTATCTTTTCGCAAATTCGCCCATGCTTGGGCTTGTGAGACGTTACATCGATGGCGAATGCTACCTGGTATCACCTCTCGTCTATGAAGTTGAAGACCTGCTGGAGGGAAGGAAACAGTTCAGCGATATACAGCAGTACAGGAGTTTCACAATGGAGCAAGGCCACGGCACCGGTACCAATGCGCCATACTGCATCTACGAGTGCGATGAGTCGAAAGCCGTGCGCCAGTCGCTCACGGCGCTTGGTCTGGACGACCACGAAGTCGCCGTCGAGCTCAGCCACATGTTTGTAAACGCACAGTACGCTATGACAGACGAGGGGGCAGAAACTCTCTTCAAGGTGATAAATGACAGGATGGAGATGATACCATCCTTCGAGCTGTACAAAGAGTATATCGACAGCGTAGCCGACTATGCGAACTCAGTACCGAAGTGGCTTCTCAAGGGCCAGAGTTCCAAGGAAGCGGGCATACTCAAGATCAGCATCAAGCTCGAGGACCAGAGTGGAGAGCCGGAGCCGGGCGAGGACGAAGAAATGCCGGGAGGCATGTTCTTCGGGCCGAGCGAAGGCGTCGGCGTCCCTTCTGCGGAAGGACTCTCCGACTTTTTCCGCTATGGCATTGCCTTCCGTCACGTGGCACCAGACGCGCCATGTCCTTGCGGCAGTGGCCTTTCATACAGGCGCTGCCACGGCAAGAATCTGAATTAAACAACACCTAGATATGAAAAAGTACATTTCCATCATTGCAGCGGCACTGCTCATCAGCATCCCTGCACTTGCAGACCAAGGAATGTGGCTGCCATCACTCATCGGACAGCGCATCCAGGATATGCAGGCCAAGGGTTTCAAACTCTCAGCAGAAGACATCTACAGTGTGAACCAGGCGTCTCTCAAGGACGCAGTGGTCCTTTTCGGACGCGGTTGCACTGGCGAGATTGTCTCAAATGAAGGACTTCTCTTCACAAATCATCATTGTGGATACTCGCAGATCCAGAAGCACTCAAGCGTGGAGCACGACTACCTCAAGGACGGTTTCTGGGCCATGTCACGCGCAGAAGAGCTTCCAAACCCAGGTCTTACAGTCAGTTTCCTCGACAGAATGGAGGACGTCACCGAGCTCATCCTCAAGGGTTATGATCCTTCTATGACAGAGTCTGAGCGCAATGATCTCGTGAAGCGCAATTCACAGGCTGTGATCGCAGACGCCACCGCAGAGGGCAATGGTCTACGTGCCACAGTAGAGGCTCTCTACTATGGAAACCAATATTTCCTCTTCGTATATCGCGAGTTCTCCGACGTGCGCCTTGTAGGTGCTCCACCTTCATCCATTGGCAAGTTCGGCGGCGACACTGACAACTGGATGTGGCCTCGTCACACCGGCGACTTCTCCATCTTCCGCGTCTATGCCGACAAGAATAACAATCCTGCAGGATACTCTAAGGACAATGTCCCATACACCCCGAAGAGATTCTTCAAGATCTCTCGCGCAGGAGTCAAGGAGGGCGACTTTACTCTCGTATATGGATTCCCTGGTTCCACCAAGGAGTACATCCACTCAGAAGCAGTGAGATACATCGCAGAAATTTCTGATCCTCAGAAGATTGCGCTCAGGACTCTCAGACTCGACGCACAGAGGAAATATATGTCTCAGTCTCAGGCGGTACGCATCCAGTACTCTTCCAAGAATGCTTCTGTATCAAACGCATGGAAGAAATGGCAGGGCGAGGCCAAAGGTCTCATCAAGAACCACACTGTAGCCGACAAGCAGGCTTACGAGGCACGCTTCGAGCAGTGGGCCAAGGGTACCAGGTATGAAGGTCTTACCACCAAGTTTGCGAGCCTTTATGCAGAGCTTGAGCCTTATGCATACGCTACCGATGTATACCAGGAGAGCGCATATACAGTAGAGATTGCCCGCATGGCGCAGAACTACTTCAACCAGAAGAACCCAGACATCGATGGCTTCTACAAGGATTACTTCCTCCCTATCGACAAGGAAAGTTTCATCTCCATCATGAACGTCTTTGACGAGAAGATCAGTGATGAGATGAAACCAGCCTGGTACAAGGAGCAGCTGGCTTCTTACGGTAGCATTGAAAACTGGGCTGAGGTGCTCTTCACCACATCCGCATTCCGTTCGAAGGAGACCATCAAGGACGCACAGAAGTCTGACCCAGCATACCAGTTCTTCAGAAACATGTATGATTGGTACAGCGATGAGATCCGTCCTACCGCCACTGTCCTCAACGAAGAGATCACCCTCCTCTACCGTGACTACATGAAGGCACAGATGGAGTTTGAGCCTACCAAGGCATTCTTCCCAGACGCAAACCTCACACTTAGAGTAGCTTATGGTCCAGTAGCAGGATATGCTCCAGCCGACGGTATCTGGTACAACCCTTCATCTACCCTCAAGGGCATCATCGAGAAGGACAACCCTGACATCTTCGACTACAACATACCTCAAGCTCTTCGCGACATATATGCAGAGGGTGGCCACGAAGACCAGCCAGTCTGCTTCCTCGCCATGAACCACACCACTGGAGGAAACTCCGGCAGCCCTATCCTGAACGCGAACGGCGAGCTCATCGGCCTCAACTTCGACCGCGTATGGGAGGGTACAATGAGCGACCTCGACTACGACCCAGAGATCTGTCGTAACATTGGTCTCGACGTCCGCTACCTGCTCTTCATCGTGAAGAACATCGGCCACGCCGACCATCTCTTCGACGAGATGGTTTTCGCAGACTGATCTCCGCCCCACCACCTTGAAATCCAGATAAAGGCGACACCTCCACGGTGCCGCCTTTATCGTTCTTTCTCAGAATGCCTCCATGCCTGGACGCGACCCCGACAGATACGCCCTTTCATCCGGGTCGTGGCATAGAAGTCGTCCATTTCCCTCCC
>JAKSJM010000007.1 GCA_024398075.1 Bacteroidales bacterium
GAATGGCGTTCTCGCCATGAAATCCCTCGATTCATGGCCATCCCGCATGACGCGGCCATAATATCCCTCGATTCATGGCCGTCCTTGCCCCGGTACGCAGAACGGCCACAGAAACTCACGTTTCCGTGGCCATACTCGATCTTGAATGGCGTTCTCGCCATGAAATCCCTCGATTCATGGCCGTCCCGCATGACGCGGCCATAATATCCCTCGATTCATGGCCATTCCTCGCCCCGGAGCACAGAACGGCCACAGAAACATACGTTTCCGTGGCCAGACTTAATCTTGAATGGCGTTCTCGCCATGAAATCCCTCGATTCATGGCCAATCTCCGCCCCGGAGCGCAGAACGGCCACAGAAACTCACGTTTCCGTGGCAGTTTCCGTGGCCTTATTTTACATTCTGAGCTTGAATCCCGCCAGCAGGGTGTCTGGGCAGAAATGGAATACTGACGACATTTCTCCTGCCATGCAGAATCCACACTTAGAGCACTGATCCGTGCCGTATCCCACGCATAGGCCGCGAGAGCCATCCGGATAGATGAAGTTCGTAACGAAGCACTCCTTGCCGAGCTTCATCTCTCCGAGTGTATTCTTCTTCATTCGCTTCAGACCTGAGCGAGAGTTCATGATAGGATAGCCCTTCTTCTTGTACTCGAGGACCTTGTCGATGAGTTCCACCTTCTTCTCCGGAGCCAGCATCAGGTACTCTGTGCCAGGGTAAGGAGTGTGGAAGTTGATCGAGATCTGCTCGATGGCTTCATTGGCCTTCGCATACTCCATCGCGGCATCCAGCGACTCCCAGTTCAGGGAATTCACTACCATGTTCACGCAGATGTGCTTCTTGCCGCTGTTCTTGATGTTCTGCTCCAGGCGCGCGAAAGTACCTTCGCCGCGCACTCTCTCGTGGTACTCGCCCACTCCGTCCATTGACACCCAGATCGAGTTTGGATGAATCCATGAGAAATCCTGCTGCGCGTTCGTGGTCACGGTCACTGAGAAAAAGCCCATAGCCATTGCTGCATCGATGATGTCGTTGATGGTCTTCTCCCCTTCCTTCCAGAGAGTCGGTTCACCACCTTCCAGGTCAATGAACCTTGAGCCAAGCTTATATGACTCCTTCATGTCCTCGATGATGTCATCAAACTTGCGCTGGCGATAGCCTGCACTGCCATATACAGAGCAATGCTTGCAGCGGAGGTTACACTTGTCGGTGATGAAAAGCACGGTCTGGAGCGGCGCCTTGCGGCCGAAGAAGCGAGCGCGCACAAACCACTGAGCGAGATAGAAAAGCTGTTTTATCATACAAAGAGTGTGATTACGTAAACGATGATGACGATAAGGCAGAAGAATGTGTCAATGTTTCTAGCAAGCAACCAGCGGATGAGGAACCAATCCATGCCGCCTTTCACATAACTGTCCCAGTCTCCCATAGGGCCCATCCACCACTTAGGCTTGTCATCCTGAGGGATGTTGTGGACAAACTTATGAGTGGAAATGATAAGGAAGATGGACATAGGGATGGTGACTGCGGTCATAAGGAACCATGGAGTCCAGCCAAACCAGATGATGTTTGCGAGCAGGCAGATGAATGGGACAATGGCGAAAACGCCAATGGCCATGACCTGAGCCCTCTTCGAACCGAGCAGATGAGCGAATGTGAACTTGCCAAGCTGCTTATCTGCAGATGTTTCCATCACAGAATGTACATATACAATGTTCGTGACCATGCAGCCTACGCCGATACTCAGAAGGAACATGTCAGGCGAGAACATCTGACCAGTGAGGGCAGCATGTACGCCAAGCATGTTCAGAGGTCCAAACATGAGGCCAATCACGAGCTCTCCGAGTCCATGATATCCGAGCTGAAGTGGCTTTCCAGAATACTGTAAGCCGAGGATGAGGCCAATGACAGCGTACATGATGACTGCCAATGCTGCCGCTGCACCATTCACAATGAACTGGCAGACGACGGCGATGAGGCCCATGAGTCCGGCAAAGCCGAGGAAGCACCACATCGCCTTGAAGAGGTCCTTCTCTGTGGCTGAGCCATTGACAATGTATACGCATTTCTCCATCCTCGCGCGCACAGAGCCCTGTGCGATGAGAGTAGAGCGGATTTCGTTGTTCGGAATACCCTTCCTGTAGTCGAAGTAGTCGTCAGCAAGGTTCATTCCCAGATGTGCTGCGCACACTCCGAGAAATACCGGAATGGCGATAGGCCAGAAGAATCCATCCTGGCCAATGGAAAGGACAATGGCAGTGATGCAAGGGATCGCGCTCTGAGGGAGCGAGATCTTGCGGGCATTGTCCATCCAGAATTTCAGTTTACTCATTGAATATTAGGTCTTTTAATGTAATTTCAGTAGTCTCGTTTACTTCGGAATCCATGCCCTCGCCTTCAGTCTTTACGGTCTTCAGATAGGAATAGACAATCGGCCAGCCAGTACCAAGATCTATACAAACCGCAGAATACTCGTCATACGTAACAGTGATCTTACTATATATATCATCAATTTCGGCGAGTGCACCTGGCAGTTCATTTGCATCAAGAGTCGAGGACAAAAGCTTATATGTATATGCCTTGACCATAGGCAAATACTCATCGGAATCTATATGACAATGTGTTCTGAAGACCACGGTTTCATCGTCACTTTCTTCCTCGTCCACCCAGAAGTACTCAGTGATATCGACAACGTCTCCTCCTCCCGTGGGCTGGAATTGCTTCTGATAATGATACTCGTCCTTGATATCGTACCTTCCTCCATGATAGAAGAATAGAGGAGCCACATAAGCATTCAATGACTGATAGAAGGCCTGTTCGGTACAAAGTATGGCAGACAAACTCTCATATAGTTTTTCCTTAGTCATACCGATCTCGGCATATTCCTTTCTCACATTCTTATCCTTGAACATGTTATCCAACAATGTGGAAAGATAGCTCTTCATGGCTTCTACCATCTCCTCCACCTTTATATATTCCGTTATGGAACCAAACTCATTGGTAGTAAAGAAGAGTGGAGTGTTTGATTCAAGATTATTTACGATATCCGCAGCGATTCCTAGATCAAGAATAAGCTGAGAGTCAAAGACATCGGATGACGTCTGCTTGAGAGTGTATGAGTGTTCAGTAGAATCTATGACCTCGTACATCTGCGTCTCAGAACTGCTATGTTCTACAGTCTTCTCGCCTTTGGAATCAATCTTCTCCTTGGTATGTTTATACTCATAGACAGCCTTGTCACCTTTCGCCCAATAAGCGCATATATTCACAGTACTGTCCGGCATCATCTGTCCATGGCACAGAATTCCTGAAAACATGAAGAAAAATGTAAATAAAAGTCTTCTCATAAGTTAGTCCAATTTAGTCCCTAAACGCCTATAGACAAAGTCCCTGTCCTCGATGTCCTTGGTGAAGGCATCGATATCGTCCTTCGTGAAATCAGAAAGACGTATGAAGATGAGGGAGTCCACACAATAATTGAAGGTAGGATCCACGTTGAAGTCAAGGACCTTGACTCCCAGACGAAGATACTTCTTCACAAGCGTCGGCATGCGGTATCGACCGCTGCTTAGTTTCATCAGATATCTGTCGAAATGCTCCACAGTCTCAAATGTACGGCCTGCAAGAAGGTCATCGAGGTTTACCCTGCCGAAGTCAGGCTCGAACGGATCGATAGGCGAAACCATGCCCTGGAACTCAGCAGAGCTATGATAGTCCTTCAAATACTTGAGCATAAGGCTCCTGTAGAAGATAGGATATGCGCCACTGGTGGTCACAGGGCCACAGTAGTACTTGATCCAGTCGTGCTTCAGCGCCACAGCGAAGATGCCCTCCATGAGCAGCATGAGCGGAAGCGGGCTCTTCTGATGCTTTACATGCACAAAGGAGCGTCCCAGCTCCAGTGTCTCACGCAGCACCGGTGCCATCTTCTCATCATACCTGAACAAAGAGTCTGAATAGAAACCATGGATACCATATTTCTCCATGATCTCCTTGCCCATACCGAAACGATAAGAACCGACAAGCTCATTTTCTACGGAATCCCATATATACAGATGTCCATAATACTCGTCGTATTTATCTAGATCCTTAGGTGATCCAGTACCTTCGCCGACTGCCCTAAAGGTCTCTTCGCGACATATGCCGAGTTCATTGATCATGTTCGGAATATTCTCATATCTGGAGAAATAGACCTCATATTTATCTGAAGTGAAGAGATGGTCAGCTGAATTTTTCTTAAGCTCTTCGAGGAGGATCTCCACAGGGACATGGGCCTCCACAGGCTCGCCCTGAATAGGAGCAATGGTCTTATCATCAGTCACTTCCGCCTCCAGGACATAGGTCCTGTTATAGAGCCAGGCTGCCATCTTCTTCAGGTCAGTGAAACCAGCATACTCCGATGCCGGGATAGGCTTGCCGATACGCACGGGCACGACAGTACCCTGCTTGTTCAGCGCCTCCTTCACAAGTCTCACGGTGCGCAGCGAAGGATGGATATGCCCCACCCTATGGAAGCGATCCGAATTCTGTCCATGGAAGTAGAGAGGCACTACAGGCACAGCGCTGTGCTGGATGAGCTTCATCATGGAAGTCTGCCAAGGGATGTCCTTGACAATGCGCTCCTCATTACAATCTGAAGAAACTTCACCGGCTGGGAAAAGCACAAGCACGCCACCGTTCGCCAGATGCTCCTTAGCCATCTTGATCCCCTGAAGAGAACTGTGTTTCCCACCCTCAAATGGGTTCACAGGCATGAAAAACTCGTCGAGCGGCTCGATAAGTGAGAGTAAATAATTGGTAAGAATCTTAGTGTCCGGACGGATATCCGAAATGCGGTCGATGATAGTGAGTCCATCCACCATTCCGAAAGGATGATTACATACTATGATGCAGGCTCCTTCGTTTGGGATGAAAGAGAGCTCGTTCTCCCTGATGTCAATGCTTACGCCGAAGCACTCAAGTGCCTGGCGTGCGAAATCCCGTCCCTTAAGTCCGGGATACTTGGCGGCAATTCTATTGAACTCACTAATGCCAGTGACTGGCATGACCACAGAAGCGATGGTGTTCGTGAGGACACCAGGCTTCCCGAGCAGCGACGCAACCTTGTTTTTTGAAATCAACGGTTCTTTTGTGGTCATAGATTTTGTACTTTATAATTGTCAAATTTAAGAATAATTTTGCATACATTTGTAATGTAACTACGACATTTGGATGATTCTAACTATAATCAAAGGCATACTGATCGGCATAATCGCATCGATTCCCATCGGACCGATAGGAGTGTTCGTCATGCAGAAAAGCATGAACAGTGGCTGGAAGATAGGCATGCAGAGTTCTCTCGGATGCATCATCTTCGATACCTTATTTGCCGCACTATCAGTTGTTTCCTATACTGTCATCTTCGACTTCATAAGCGCGAACTCGACCATCATCGAGCTCATTGGCGGAGCCATTGTGGTAGCCGTCGGCATCGCCATGGCACTCAGCACGCCGAGCACCTCCGAGAAGCCTCAGCGGCGCACAAAGAAGGGTCTGGCGCTTGACATGTCGAAGTCCTTCTTCATGGGACTGGCAAATCCAGGTAACTTCGCATGGATGCTCGCTCTTTACGCAGCATTCAACATGCATGTTGCTGATGCCCCATTCCTTCGTTCTGTCATCACCGTACTCTCCATCGGAGGAGGTTCATTCATATATTGGCTTGGCTTCTCATGGGTAGCATCCAGGGGCAACAAATCCTTCAAGCCCGGGACCATTGTAAGAGTAAATCAGGCTTCAGGAGTACTGGTGACCTTATTTGGACTTTATATGCTCTTCACAGGCATAGTTGAACAATTTTTCAGTTAATATGAAAAAGTTAATAACCACTATCGGACTGGCACTTGCATGCTTGGCAGCAAATGCCCAGAATCACGCCACACACGTGACCATTGACTACACACTGAACAGCGACCTACCTTGGATCATGAGGTACGAAAACCAGATTGAAGCTTTCAGAGAGGCTGACAAGGCCGTTACGGACTTCGCTGTGGATGCTCTCTTTGCTGGCAGTTCATCGATCAAGCTCTGGAGCACATTGAAAGAGGATTTTCCTGACCTCAAGTGCGTGAATCGCGGCTACGGCGGCTCCATGATACGCGACATTCTTTATAACTACGCTGCTGTATTCGGTAAGTATCAGCCTGCAAACATTGTCTTCTACTGTGACAATGACATCTGTGGCAGCGCAAAAAGAGACGTCACCATGGCGGAATGGTTCGACCTACACAGAGTCATCTTCCAGAAGATGCACGCCGACTACCCAGAGGCCCAGATCTACGCCCTCTGCGTGAAGTATTCAGACTCCAGACTGGCCATCCGCAACAAGGAAGCCATCCTGAACCTCATGCTCAAGGAGTACTGTGAGCAGAATGACTGGATGACTTATGTGGACGTAAACACTCCCCTTCTCACCTCGGAAGGCACCCCTGATCCCAAGTATTTCCGCGAGGATCTAATGCACATAAATAGAGAAGGATACAAGCTTTGGGCTGAAGCGCTCAAGCAGGTCGGATTCGGAAAATGACAGGCCCAATACTTATCCTCATGCTTATCGTGACGGTCATCCTTATGATCGTCGCGATTTCGCGTCTTAAGGTACATCCTTTCATCGCCATCATGACGCTCTCGCTGCTATTTGGACTTGCAGCGGGCATCCCGCTGGTTGACAGGACAGTAGATGGCGTAAAGGTTCAGGGCATCGCAAGTGTGATAGGGAGCGGATTTTCAAGCACATTCTCGAGCATAGGCATTGTCATAATACTCGGAGCCCTCATAGGCAACATCCTCGAAGCGACAGGCGCTGCGCTGAAGTTTGCCGACCTCATCATCAAGGCGGTCGGCAAACGCCATCCAGTGCTCGCCATGCAGCTTATGGGCTGGGTCGTATCAATTGCTGTCTTCTGCGACTCAGGATTCGTGATCTTGAACCCTATCCGCAAGGCTCTTGTCAGCCGTACAGGCGCCTCGTCCGTAGCGATGACATTCGGACTCAGCTCTGGACTCTATCTGTCGCATGTGTTCATTCCTCCGACACCTGGCCCTATCGCAGCCGCCAGCACGTTGGGGATAGGTGACAACCTACTGCTTTTGATGGGGTTAGGAGCATTATGCTCCATCTTTCCTATAATCGCAGGACTTGTCTTTGCAAATCACATCGGCAAGAAAGTGAAGGCAGACGACGAAGGCACATCGCAGTCCTATGAGGAACTCATGGAAGCATACGGCAAGCTGCCAGGTGCACTGAATTCCATCGCGCCCATACTGGTGCCACTCATTCTCATGGGAGCCTCTTCAGTAGTGAATATGATAAAGGCAAGCGGAGCGCTTGCAGACGTGATCAGATTCCTCGGAACCCCTATCATCGCCCTCAGCGCAGGCGTACTCATCTCTTTCGTACAGCTCGCTACCACGGGCAAGAAAAGCCAGTTCCAGACCATTACAGAAGCGACTTTGAAGAGCGTCGGCCCTATCCTTTTCATCACGGCAGCTGGCGGAGTGCTCGGAAAAGTGATAGCGTCTACAGACATTGTAAGCTACATTACGGCCAATGCTGAAGTACTGAAAGCCATAGGCATCTTCTTCCCATTCCTTCTGGCAGCCATCCTGAAGACTTCGCTTGGCTCGTCTACGGTGGCCATCACCACCTCTGCAGGCATAGTCGCGCCGATGCTCTCGGCGCTCGGTTTCGACACCACGATGGGAGCCGCCCTGGTCTGCATGGCCATTGGCGCCGGCGCGATGACGATCTCGCATGCTAATGATTCCTATTTCTGGGTAGTCACAAACTTCGGTGCCATGGACCCTCAGAGGGGCTACAAAGTACAGTCCCTCGGAACGTTGGTTCTCGGTGTTTCAGCCATGCTGGAGATATTCCTGCTCAGCCTATTCCTGTAGTTAGAGAATGCCGTTAAGCAGCTCAAGCTTTCCATCATCGATGAGCTTGAGAATGAGTTCTCCGAAGAGAGTGTTCTGCCAAGCAAACCATTCACGAGTGTAGTGAGATGGATTATCTACATTGAAAGCTTCGTGCATGAAACCTGTACCTGCATCTGTAGTCATGAGCTGCATGATGCAGGTTTCTATTTCAGCATCATCCTGACTGGTGAATGCACGCATCATGATGCTCATGGGCCAGATATAGTCAGGACCGATGTGAGGTCCGCCTATACCCACACCGGCAGCTCCTTCGAAGCGATATGGATTGGATGCGCTCAGAACGAAGCGGCGCGTATTCTGATACACAGGATCATTCACATCGACATCACCGAGATAGGCCATCGCGAGAAGCGATGGGACATTTGAATCATCCATGAGAAGGCGATTTCCGAAACCATCCACCTCATAAGCATAGATCCTTCCGAACTCAGGATGCTCATAAACAGCGTATTTGTCCAATGCATCAGCCACCTCTGCGGCGAGTGCCCTGCACTCCCCTGCGAGTTCATTTTCGCCATTCACAGATTCAAGTATCTCTGCAGCCTTCCTGAGCGAAGTCACAGCGAAGAAATTTGATGGCACAAGAAAATCAAGAACCGTAGCATCATCGGAAGGTCTGAACGATGAGACAATGAGACCTACAGGATTAACAGGATTTCCATATCCGTAGTTACATTTCATATCATACTGACGATCGCAAGAGCGTAAGAACCAGTACTTTCCATCGTTCTCCTTTCTCTGCTGGTCCTTCATGGCAGCAAGCACCTTTTCCATCGCTTCCACCCACACCTTGTCAAAGATGGAAGCATCTCCCGTCTTTTTCCAGTAACCATAAGCGAGACGAATAGGATAGCACTGAGAGTCTATTTCCCACTTGCGCTCATGAAGTTCAGGCTTCATCTCAGTGTTGTCTGACATCCAGCCCGTACCGGTAGGTCCAATGTTAAAGGCATTTGCATAAGGATCTATGCAGAGACACTTCAACTGCCTGCGGATAGTTCCCTCAAGCATAGCACGTATCTGCTCATCATCATTTGCGAAGCGAAGGTATGGCCATACCTGAGCACCGCTGTCACGAAGCCACATGGCATGGATGTCGCCAGTGATAACGAAGGTATCTGGATGTCCGGAGCCATCATCTTCGGTGAAGTTTACCGTGGTGTCCAATGTGTTCGGAAAGCAGTTTCCAAACATCCAGGCAAGTCTAGGATTCTGTAATTTTCCTTGAACTTCTGCGATAGTCTTCTCTATGGTTTCATTCTTAAATAGCCTATCTTCTTCAGCTGGTCTTTTATCCTGATACTCAGATGGTTCTTTAGCGCAATACCAGAGTTTCTCTGTATTTCCCATCACGAACCTGAGTTCTCCACCAGCCATGATGTCAGCATAATCTATATAGCCCTTGGTGTAAGGATGACCATTGAGATATACTCGCTGGATGTACATATTATCTGAAGAATTATTCTCGGCTATGACAGTGAAGATCTTGCCATCACCCACCGATATTTCAGCCTTATCAAATAGTGGAGAACCGAACCAGAAACGGCCACCTGCAGGCTCTACCTGATAGAAACCAAGCGTAGAAAGGATGTACCAAGAACTCATCTGTCCGACGTCTTCATTGCCACAAATGCCATCCTCCGCAGTGGTATACATCTCGCTGTAGACACGACGCAGCAGCTTCGCAGCCTTCCATGGCTGTCCGGCCATCGTGTAGAAGTAGATGATATGATGGCTTGGTTCATTGCCATGTGCATACTGTCCTATTAGGCCACTGATATCAGGCGAGACATTCTCGCCGACTATTTCCGAACTAACCACAAACAGTGAATCTAGCTTCTGAATGAGGGCCTCAGAGCCATCTTTATGGCCATCAATGTTTCTGCGGCGATAGTGTGGATAGTTTCTGAAGCACTCGCAGAGCCCCTGGAAGTCATGAGGCGCGAGCCATGTGTACTGCCAAGCATTGCCTTCGGTATAGTCATGAGTCTCATGCTCAGAGCGATAAGGATCAAAGTCTACGCGGAACTGTCCTTTAGAGTCCACTCCACGCATAAAACCAGTGCCAGCATCAAAATACCTGCGGTATGAATGACTTCTCTCGAGAAAATACTCATACTCCTGCTGGTGGCCAAGCTTCAGTGCAGCCTGGGCAATAGCCCAGTCGGCAATGGCATATTCTTGGTCAGTAGCGACACTCTGGTTATACAGGTCAAAAGGAATATAGCCATATTTCATTCTATACTGCTGGCCACGATCTGGTGTGAGTCCAGTAGCCTTCAGCGCTTCAAATGCCTTCTCTGCATCGAAGCCATCGAAACCCTTGAGAATGGCATCTGACACGACACTTGCGCCAGGATTACCTACCATACAGTCGGTTTCGCAACCCATCAGATGCCACACAGGGAGGTCTCCCTGCTTGTCATAGATGTCAAGGAATGAATTTATGAGGTCATTTTCCTTCTCAGAGTGAATGATGGAATATAGAGGCATGGCAGCGCGATATGTGTCCCAGAGGGACAGCGTAGTATAGCGCGTAGGCTCGCCGTAATCGCAGAACAGCGAAGGCGCGATCATCGAGTGATACATCGCGGTGTAAAACACTTTGCGAGCATCTACATCAGATGTCTCTATCTTCACCTTACCGAGTTCTGCGTTCCATGCCTCACGAGCCTGGCTACGCACTGAAGCGAAGTCCCAGCCAGGGAGTTCATGCGCCATGTTCGACGAGGCATTGGCCTCGGAAGCTGGTGAGATTGAAAGTTTTAGCATCACTTCCTTAGAGTCGAAATCGAAGCGCCAATGATTTGGCGCGACTTCCTCGCAGCGAGTGAAAGGCTTGGAGAATTCAGCAGCGAAATAGAGTTTCTGATCGTTCGCCCAGCCACGCGAGTGGCGATGTCCGATGAAGTGAGTCTCGTCGACAGCCTCAAGTGCAGCTTCACTGAGCCTATCCCAGCATCCGCCATTCTGAAGGTCAATGATCACGGAAGCATTGCCTTTCGTGAAAGTATACTTGTGAAGGCCGACACGCGCTGTCGCTGTCATCTCACAGAGCACTCCGCTCTTCTGGAGAGGGACACTGTAGTATCCCGGTTCACTGACTTCACGGGTACGATCTGCCTTGTCAGCGATTCCGGCGCGACTGAAGTCGCTCACCTCTCCTGCCACAGGAAGCACCGTGACATCGAAGAGATCGCCGATGCCAGTACCACTTAGATGAGTGTGAGAGAAGCCTATGACAGTAGAGTCGCTCGCGTGGTATCCCGAACACCAGTCCCACTCCTGTGGGACGCTGGTCGGGCCAAGCTGCACAGCGCCAAATGGCACGCTCGCTCCCACAAACACATGCCCATGGGCACCAGTGCCTATTTTTGTATCCACATAAGATACGAAATCGTCTGTCTGCTTAGCACAAGACACCAAGCAAATGACCATCAAAATGCCGAATATCTTTTTCATATTATCTAAAGCTAAGTTCTCCTCCCTTAAGCAAATCATCATGCTTTATGATAGTTCCAAGTTTGTGACCATTGATGCTTGCCTTCTTAGTAGCGGCATCTCCCTTGGTGTTTATATTCAATGCCCTATGCCCTGGTACAGATACATTTACTTCAGTGAAGAGAGGCGCTGCGAGTGCATACTCGCAGCTCGCAGGGCATACTGGATAGAAACCAAGAGCCGAGAACACATACCATGCAGAAGTCTGACCATTGTCCTCATCTCCGCAGTAGCAGTCTGGACCTGCTGTGTAGAAGCGTCTCATGATCTCGCTCACACGGAACTGAGTCTTCTCTGGCTTGTCGCAGTAATTATACATGTATGCTATGTGCTGAGCAGGCTGATTTCCATGTGCATAGTTGCCATAGTTCATCACAGTCATTTCCTTGATCTCATGAATCTGGAATCCATAGTAACTGTCATCGTAGAAAGGTGGCAAGTCAAATATCTGGTCCAGGTTATGCTCGAAGGCCTCTTTTCCGCCCATCAGTTCCATCAGCCCATCGGGATCATGAAACACTGACCAAGTGTACTGGATAGCATTGCCCTCAGTGAAGTCGCCGCCCCATTTGTATGGATTAAGCTCACCATTCCAGCTTCCATCAGAGAGTTTCCCACTTACCATGGAATACTCTGGCCTATAGATGTTTCTATAGTTCTGAGAAGCTTTCTCATACTCCTCAAGTCCATCCTTTCCCAGAGCCTTTCCTAGCTGCCATATACACCAGTCATCGTAAGCATACTCCATGGTGGTCGCAGCACTTTCCTTAACACCTATGTCAGATGGGACATAGCCGAGTCGATAGTACTCCTCCCATCCACGTCGGCCACTGGTATTCGACACAGGTTCCACACTATGCGCATCTTTGACCAGAGCCTCCCAGAGAGTATCTATGTCGTAACCTCTAAGGCCTTTAAGATAAGCCTCTGCGACTACAGAAGCAGAGTTATTTCCGATCATGCAGTCACGATGTCCAGGACTTCCCCACTCCGGCAAGAATCCACTCTCAAGATAATGATTCACAAGTCCTTCCTGAATGGCCATCGCGGTCTCAGGGTAAACCCAGTCGATTAGAGCGAACAGCGAACGGAATGTATCCCAGAAGCCCGTGTCAGAGAAGAGATAGCCATCATGTACCTTTCCGTCATGTGGGCTATAGTGGATTCTACGGCCACTTCCATCTATCTCAGAGAGATCTCTAGGAAAAAGAAGTGAACGGTAAAGGCAAGTGTAGAAGATCTTCTTCTCATCTACTTTTCTATCATCCGACACAGCGACACGTCCAAGCAGTTCATTCCATTCATTATGGCCTTCTTCCTTGATGGTATCGAAATCTCTCTCAGCTACTTCCGCGAGATTCAAATCTGCCTGCTCGAAGCTGACGAAAGAAGAAGCGACGCTTAGGTTAACTACCTGGCCTTTAGAAGTTTTAAATACGAAAACATTGTCCCCGACAGCCTCAAAGCCAGTATCAGACTCAATGATGAAGTAGTTTGCGAAGTTCTCAGACACGCCACCTCTATTCAATGACGAAGTACCGTAAATGCGTTTGCCGTCTATTTGGATTTCGCCATCAGCATCTACGCGAAAACCTGAGACATTGGACTCAGGATATGTCAGTCTGAATGCAGCGGCATGACTGGTAGGAGTAAGCTCTACCAGGCAGTCATAGTCTGCAAGATATACGGAATAGCAGTATGGTCTTGACTCCTCCGACTTATGCGAAAAAGCACTTGAAGGGATACCAGCCGCCTCACCGGTAAATGGCATGATGGAGAACTGCCCATAGTCTCCCATCCATGGACTTGGCTGGTGAGTCTGGCGGAAACCATACATACGAAGATTCTCCTTGTAGTATGAATAGATCCATCCATCTCTTAGCGACTGAGTGGTCTGAGGTGTCCAGAAATGCATGCCCCAAGGCCTAGCTGTTGCGGGGTAAGTATTTCCAGTGGAAAAAGATGAATTTGAGAGTGTTCCGTATAATGGGTTCACGTAAGTGACAAAGTCGTGACTTTCTGACGATGACTTCGCGCAGGAACACACGAGCGCCAGCATCGTCCATAGAATCATTAGTCTTTTCACGGGCTATAGGATTTCAACTATCTCACTCAAAGGCCTGCGCTCCTTCTGGCGCTCGCCTACATAATTTGCGTATCCGATAGGGATGATGACTGCAGGCTCCAGATTCTCTGGAAGTCCGAAGATTTGCGCACAGAGAGCTGTATCGAAGGAACAAATCCAGCATGTGCCAAGTCCCTGCTCCACAGGACGCGATGAGTAGTCTCTAACGGACTCTCTTGTAAGACACAATTTATTGAATTCCATATATTTAGTCTATACTGATTATCTCATACTTCATAGTGCCAAGTCCTAGACTTGCAGCATAATCCACGATGTGAGTTCCGTGACGGGAGTTGATGACAGCGGCACTTATTCTTCATTAGTTAAAATGGTTAGAGTTTCAGATGGATATACGAGATTTGTCATAGATGCCTTTCCGCCTTCGACGAAAAGTTCTATGGAACACTTGTCAAGCCAGAACTCAAGCTGGTAGGATGGCTTCACGCCACATAGCTGAGCGACAGGAATCCAGGTTACCGTCTCAAAGTCAGGAGATGGAATGATGCCAGATTTGGTGCGGTCCATATAGATGCGGCCATCATGGCAGCTTATCACCACCTTCTCGCCAAGTGTATTTCCAAGAATCACGCGTCCGCCATCTGCTATCTCACACTCGAGACGATGTTCAGAAGCGAGCGGAAGCATTTCAGCCACAGGACGCTGGCCCACATAAGTGGAGCCGTCCTGCTGGAATGCGAACAACTCGCGTGGCATACCCATCTGAGAGCGGTACTGACGTGTAGGGAGGTCATTGGCATACTGCCAATTGCTCATCCATGGGATGGAAATGACACGTCCCTTGGGCTCACATGAAAATGTTACGGCAGCATAGTGGTCCTTGCCCCAGTCAAGCCATTTCACTGTCTCCTTTGGACTGTCGCAGACAAAACTGTCACCGTCGAAAGAGCCTGTGAAATACTGTGACGCAGAACCTCCAAACCAGCAACCAGGGTTGACATTGACAATCATGACCCATTTCTCGCCATCACCTAGAGGAAGCTTGAAGAAATCAGGACATTCAAACTGGCGAGGCTGTACGCCATAGCCATCACCAAATGCAGAGACATACTTCCATTCACGAAGGTTTGAGGATGCGTAAAACTGCATTTCATTGTCCGCCGACACGATCATTCCCCATTCATCTCTTTGCTCATTCCAGAACAGTTTAGGATCGCGAAAATCGCTGCGGCCATCCCCGCGAAGCACTGGGGCGCCGTATTTCCTATATGTGCGGCCGTGGTCAAGCGAGACAGCAAACGACTGCTGCTCGCGAAGGCCAGGTTCAGCAGTATTGCTATGTGTAGTATAATATGATGCGATAAAATCGCCCTCAGTGCCGTCTCCTGGAAGAAGCCTTGACGCTGTAAAAGGATCGCTCTCGCCCTGTGGCAGACGAGCGATATAGCTTGAACCAGAAAAGATATGGCCATAATCGTCGCGCGCTATGGCTGGTTCGAGCTGGGTCCAATGCACAAGATCCTCCGAAACAGCGTGTCCCCAATGCATGTTGCCCCATTTCGAGCCATAAGGATTGTACTGAAAGAACAGGTGATACTCTCCATCGAGATATGTCATTCCGTTCGGATCATTCATCCATCCATATGTCGGAGTAAAATGATATTCAGGACGATAGTACTCTTTATTTGTAGTATCAAAAGAATCACTTAGCTTCAACAGTTTCCATGTCGCAGCCGAATCCGCCAGTCCAGCTATCTCCACTTTCTTCGCGCCATCGAGTGACAATGGCACATAATAGTCTGCAGAATCCACAGCGAGACGCACGTCCATCCATGTACCGTCTGCCACACGTACTTGCACTTCTCCCCTATCTTCTTGAATAGGAAGTAACAGGAATATCTTATCTCTACTCAGAAGTACGGTACTTACACCCGCCTCGCTCTCCACTTTATACTGCTGGCATCCTGAAAGCATCAGAGTCGCCATAAGAATCATCAATGATTTCTTCGTTCCATTGATCAGTCCATGTCCCAGAGGCTTGATATCCATGACTTCGCCTTTGATGGCAAACTTTTCGACAATGTTCTTCACGTGTTTTAGCTATTTGTACAAATATATCTATATTTGTCAAAATTAACCACAAGAATGAAAAGAAACATCATTTGCATAGCGCTGCTGAGCCTAGGTCTTAATGCAGCCGCACAGCACTCGTACCGCATCAGCGACGGCGTGGCCGTCTTCTACCCAAAGGATTTCCAGGCCGAGAAGCATCTGCCTTCTCCTATATTTGAGCGCGAACTTGTGCCTCAGGGCGAAGTGAGCGCCGATTGGCGCATAAAGCCCGTCTACGGCACCGAGAATGGCAAGACCACGGTGACCATAAGGATAGGCGCTGATGACGACCTATACGGCACAGGAGAGGTCGTAGGACCACTTCGTCGCAATGGTCAGGAAGTGCAGTTCTGGAACTGCGACAACTATGGTTACTTCAAGAACGACGGAAAGAATCTCTACCAGTCGCACCCGTGGGTGCTAGGCCTTAGGAAAGATGGTTCGGCATACGGAATCATTGGCGACAACACATGGAAAAGCAGCCTCGCATCGAAGGACGACATTCTCAAATTCACATCTGAGGGCCCGGCCTTCCGCGTGGTGGTGATAGAGAAAAGCAGCGCGAAAGAAGTGCTGAAAGAGCTTGGAAAGCTCACCGGCACGATGGAGCTGCCACCGATGTGGGCGATTGGATATCAGCAGTGCCGATATAGCTACTACCCCGACCGCCGCGTGATGCAGGTCGTGGACAGCTTACGCCAGGAAAGAATCCCTTGCGACGTGGTGTGGATGGACATCGACTACATGGACGAGTTCAAGGTTTTCACATACCATCCAAAGATGTTCTCTCAGCCTGAAAAGCTCCAGAACTATGTACACGACAGAAAAATGAAGACCGTGTACATGGTGGATCCAGGCATCAAGGTACAGGATGGTTATTTCGTATATGACCAGGGAGTCGCAGGCGACTATTTCGTCAGAAAGCCAGACGGCAGCGTGTACACAGGTCGCGTATGGCCTGGTGCAGTGCACTTCCCTGATTTCACACGCACAGAGGTGCGCACATGGTGGAGCGGTCTCACACGCGACTTCATGCTTCATGGCGCAGATGGTCTCTGGAACGACATGAACGAGCCATCGGACTTCGATGGCGTCGGCGGCACCATGGATGAAGATGCTTGCCACCAGGCTGGCGAAGGGGCTCTTCCTGACTCACATCTTCGTTATCACAATGTCTATGGCATGAACATGGTCAAGGCGTCACGAGCAGGCTCGCTTCTCGCCTTCCCTGACCATCGTCCATTTGTCCTGTCACGCTCAAATTTCCTCGGCGGCCAGAAGTATGGCGCCACCTGGACAGGCGACAACATGTCGTGCTGGGAGCATCTTCAGCTTTCTATCCCAATGACTCTGAACCTCTCGCTCTCAGGCCAGCCTTTCAATGGTCCTGACATGGGTGGATTCGGCGCAGATGCTGACCCTGAGCTGCTGGCTCATTGGTACGCCACGGGAGTATATTTCCCATTTGTGAGAAATCACGCAGCCAAGGGCACCATCTACCAGGAGCCATGGGTATTTGGTGAGCGCATAGAGGACATATGCCGCACAGCAGTGAACCGCCGTTATATGCTTCTGCCTTACATCTACACCTTGTTCCGCGAGGCATCAGTTTCAGGTCTTCCTGTGATGCGCCCTCTCTTCATGGCTGACGAGAAGGACCTCTCCCTCCGTAGCGAGCAGCGCGTCTACATGCTCGGCGATGACCTTATGATCATCCCTCGCTGGGCGACCGCTCCTACTCTCCCTTCTGGCGACTGGGACATCATCCCATTCGAGGCAGAGGATGACCATTATCAGGCATTTGTAGCACAGCGTCCTGGCAGCATAGTGCCAGTGGCAAACCTTTACCAGAACACTGTAGATTATCAGACAGACAGCCTCACTCTATACGTGAACCCTCTGAATGGAGAGGCTAAGGGCAGTATGTACGAAGACGCGAAAGACGGCTTCGCCTATCGCTCTGGAGACTATGCCGAGTACGAGTTTACCGCCACTGTAGGTGCGAAGAACATACTTACAGTGACCATGTCACAGGTGTCCGGGAGCGCATCATACGGTCCTAAAACTCTTCGCATAGCCGTCGTGGGCGATGGTGGCAAGGTCTACTACTCTCCGTGGGTATCAGGCACTTCCGTGTCCATGAAACTCCCGAAGGAAAAAGTGCTTTATCTCGATGCCGATAAGCTTGAGTTCTCAGACATCGACATTTCTGCCCAGCCATCTCTTCAGGAGAAGCTTGCGCATCAGGTGCGAAAGATGGAAGAGGCCGGCCAGGCTTTTGAGTGGTAGTTTCGTCCTGGTTGCTCACAAAGTAAGAAAAGCGCCGGTCTGTGAAAGGCCGGCGTATTCATTTATCTAACATCTAAAGGATATGGCTCTAGGGTTACTGAGGTAGGAGCCCAGTAATCAGGGTTACCTTCCTTGATTTCTGTTCCATTTGGATCTCCGCACTTGACGAAGTTTGTCCAGTAGGTAATCATACGCTCGCTAAGTTCGTGATCGCCCTCTGTAAATGGTCTCCAGCTACGATCCTGTGTGCCGAAGACATACCAGAGTTCTGCACTATGGAATGCGCCCTGAAGGGCTGGACGGCCGTCTGTAGGAAGCGGACGAGCGAAGTAATAGAGGTAGGTAGGCTTCTTGGAAAGTTCTCCACGTATCTCGGCGAAAGTGTCGAAGCCATAGTTCAGGCCCTGGATATCATTGGCCAAATAGCCAAGCATATAAGGTACGTCTGCGATCTTTCCATCACGAGCAGCCATGCTGAAATCATCCTTGAGCAGCACACCATCCTGGTAAGGGCCGAAAGCCATGAACTGATGTGACTCCACCATGTACTTTGTAGCGGCAGCCATTAGTTCCTCGTATGATGCGGCACGCATCTGCTCGATAGTCTCCAGGCCAGCGAAAGACATCATAGCCTCTCCCTGTGCATTCTTCTGAGCCTGGTCGGCGGACACGCGCATTACATCGGTCACACCTCCACCGCTCATGATGATGGCACCACTGATCTTGTCCTTGGAGAGTTCAGAAGTGCAGAGATTCTTGATACTGGCAGCTCCTGCACTCTGTCCAAAGATGGTTACATGCTCAGGATCACCACCAAACTGCTCAATGTTCTTCACTATCCAGTCAAGTGCAGCCACCTGGTCATAAGTACCATAGTTTCCTGCGATTCCTTCCTCATTTTCTGCACAAAGAAGTGGATGGCTTAGGAATCCGAAGATACCGAGACGGTAGTTGACGGTAACGAGGATGACGTCCTTTGCTGCCCAAGCCTCGCCGTCCATTTCTGGCTCAAAGCTCCAACCACCTGTGTAAGCGCCACCATGTATCCACATAGCCACAGGAAGTTTCTTCTCAGGATGTCCTGCAGCATACTTAGGAGTCCATACATTAAGGTAGAGGCAGTCCTCGCTATAAGGAGCATCGGTCTCAAAGAACTCAGTACCATAATTTCCATCATTTGGATCATGCGCCGCCTGCATAGCTGCATTGCGGAAATCATTGGCCTGCATCACGCCGTCCCACGCCACAACAGGCTGAGGACGCTTCCATCGCAAATCACCCACTGGAGGTGCTGCGTAAGGGATTCCGCGATAGACTATACACTGTTCAAGTTCGACACCCTGAACCTTGCCGCCTTCAATGGACAGCACAGGGTTTTTCTGTGAACATGACATCATGGCCACTATGGCCAAGAGAGCAAAAAGGGGTTTCTTCATATTCTAAAATTTCAATGTTTCCGATTCTCCCGGTGCGAGCAAGCGGGTCTTCGCGAAGGCTGAAAGGATGCCATTCTCGAAGCGCATAACCACTTCGCGACCGCTGCGAGCGCCTGTGTTTGTGACTATTACAGAGTCATCCTCTAGTTCTTCTTTAGAGAAGGTGGTGTAACTGAGTCCATATCCAAATGGATAGGACACTTTCGTGCCATCCAAACCGAAGTAGCGATAGCCTACATTCATGCCTTCTTCGTACACCGTGTAGTCCACGTCCTTGCGTCCCTTATCTTTGGAAGCTCCTGTCGCAGTGCTCATTACATCTTTGATAACCTCTTTCTTACCGAGAGGGAAATTCGCTGACGAAGGCACATCTTCATAGGACAATGGGAAAGTCATGGAGAGCCTGCCGGATGGGTTCACGGCGCCCGTGAGCACATCGGCTATGGCGTTTCCGCCCTCCTGTCCGCAGCCCCATGCGACGAGGATGGCGTCAGGCAGCTGCTTCCAGCTCGCTGTTTCTACGACACCACCTATATTGAGGACGACAGTCACTTTCTTGCCGACAGCATGGAACTCGCGGCAGACATCACCGATGAGAGCAAGTTCTGTCTCGTCCAGACAGAAATCATCATTGACTGAACGGTCTTCGCCCTCTCCGGCCTGACGTATGATGGTGATGACAGCGGCATCATTGTTCATAGCCAAAGACTTGATCTGAGCCACAGGAACAGCCTTTTCCTTCCATGCGGCCTTACCCACCATCACGTAACCCTTCTTCCTGTTTGAGTTGTGACTGATGTACTTCAGATAGTCTGCGGCTGCGCCTTCATCGACAGCGATTCCCGCGTTCTTGAGACCATCCATAAGATTCACCACATACGGTTTGTTGACGTTGCCTGAGCCTGTGCCTCCGGCAATGATATCGTATGATCCTACACCTAGAAGAGCGACTTTCTTAACACCCTGCAATGGCAGCGCAGAACGATTCTCGAGCAGAACCATACCATCTGCTGCAGCGCGTCTGGACACTTCGGCATGTGACTTCAAATCAGGCTGGTTTGAGTACTGGTATCCATGGAAACGAGGAGTCTTGACGACGAGTTCCAGCACTCTCTTCGCACACACGTCAAGAAGTGCCTCATCTAGTTCGCCATTTTTCACAGCCTTCACTATCTGATTAATCTGCTTCTTGAAACCAGGCTCCATAAGGTCATTTCCTGCAGCGATTTGAGCTGGTGTATTTCTCGGCGATGTCCAGTCTGTCATCACCAAGCCCTCAAAGCCCCACTCGTCACGAAGGACGTCAGTGAGAAGCCACTTGTCCTCCTGAGTATAGGGACCATTGAGTTTATTGTATGAAGACATTATGGTCCATGGCTGGGCTTCTTTCACTGCGATTTCAAAACCCTTCAGATAGAGAGCGCGAAGGACTTCTTCCTCCACGATAGCATTGTTACCTGTACGATTTGTCTCCTGGCTGTTCGCTGCGAAATGTTTTGCAGACGTGCCGACACCTTGAGACTGTATACCGCGAATCATCGCAGCTGCGATCTTTCCAGTAAGCAAAGGATCCTCACTGTAATACTCGAAATTACGGCCACAAAGGGGATTTCTCATCAGATTCATACCAGGAGCGAGTATGATGTCCACGCCGTACTCAAGCACTTCCTGACCCATCGCAGCCCCCACTTCCTGCACAAGAGCGGTGTCCCAGGAGCAGGCGAGCAGCGTGCCCACAGGGAAGCCGGTGCAGTAACGTTTGGACCTTCCGGGCATGATACGTAAGCCTGCAGGACCATCGGCCATGACCACAGATGGTACTCCAAGACGCTTCACAGAGCGCGTCATGCCAGCCGCGCCCCTCACCTCTACGGGGTCGGCATTCAAGAGACCCACGCCGAACATACTGCCCCATCCCGTACCTACCACGAGGCGCGCCTTCTCATGCAGTGTCATTGCCTTAAGGACCTCATCCACATTGTCCTCACGAAGCTGAGGCACTTGTGCATTGGCCATCACAGGCATCATGAAGGCAAGTGCTAAAACTATCTTTTTGAGCATGCTAACGTCTTCTAACTGAAAGAATGCGCACATCCTCGAGTGGTCTGTCATACCTATCACAAGCGACATGCTGTATGCTATCCACTACCTCAAGGCCATCTATGACTTCACCAAAAACAGTGTATGAGCCATCTAGGTGAGGAGTTCCTCCAATGGTCTTGTAGGTCTCTCGCATCTCTTCTGTAAGGGTAACCTTGCCACCTGTCATTTCATTGATGCGAGCCTGCATCATGTCAAGTTTCTCATCATCAAATATTTGTCCCCAGACGATATAGAACTGCATAGCCGAACTGGCACGTGCAGGATTCACATCATCGCTTTCACGAGCTGCAGCTAGCACTCCCCTTTTATGGTAGATACCCTGGTCAATGCGTATCTCAGCCGGAACAAGGTAGTCTCTATCTCCCTCACCAAGCATCACTCCTGCTGGAGCGTTCTTTGAATCAGGATCGCCTCCCTGAATCATGAAGTTCGGAATCACACGATGGAAGAGCAAGCTATCGTAAGCGCCCTCATCGACCAGCTTAAGGAAGTTATCACGATGCTTAGGAGTCTCATTATAGAGTTTGAGCACGATCTTTCCCGCACTCGTCTCCATCTCTACCACAGGTTCATCCTTGTGGCCATTACATGACGCAAGTAGCGCCACCATAGTCAATGCTAAAACAAAAATCTTTTTCATATCTAGGATTATCAGATGAATACAAATATAATAAAAAGCAAATTATGCATATATTTGCCTGAACGAAAAACTATCAAGCATGAAACGAATTCTGTGTATAACTCTTGCAGTTCTACTCTGCATCATCGCTCAGGCACAAAACATAGTGGGGAGTTGGAAGGGAAATCCAGTGAAAGAGAAGCAGAACAGCTATGTAAGCACAAATAAAACAGATCAGGTATTCAAGCAGGATGGAACTTTCACAGAGACGTCAAAGGTAGATGTCGCCGTCGCGTTCGCCACCAGCAAAACAGACTCACTCTATCTTAATTGTACCACGAGGGTATCAGTGGATGGAACTTATACCGTTTCTGGAGGAAAGCTGCTGTTGAATTACAAATACAAGAATGCCGTAGGCAAGCTTGAGAGCATAAATGTGAAGAGCACGAACCCTTCTGTCCAGCAAGAGATTGAAAGCAAGATGTCTACCATCAAGAAAATAGCTGGTGGATACATGGAGAAAGAACTGAAGAAAGCCTACAAGGAAGTAAACGGCGAGAAAACGATCCTTAAGGTCACTTCAGACGTGCTGGAATACAAGACCAAGGAAGGAGTGATATACACTTTCAAGAAAAGTAAGTAGCATGTCCAAATTCAATGATTTATCGGCGCTGAAGGGTTTGAAGAAAGAACTGGAGCAGGCGGAGAACACAGCGTCACAGCAGAACGGGAAAGCCTCGCAGCCCAGGCGCGAAAAGAAGCGCGAGCTGAAATCGCGCGAGGAAATGCTCGGTATTCAGAAGGCCCGCGAAGAGGGGCTGAAGCCGGGCATGACAGTGACTCTCATGGACACATGCGACCGCGGAAAGATAGTCAAGGTTTGGAAGGACCACGTCGATGTGGACATCGACGGACTTGAGTTCCCTGTGCCGTTCGGTGGATTCATTGTCAATGTAGCAGAAGAGGACTATAGGCTGCGCAGAAGCATTGGCGGAGCCAAGGCGCAGAAAGAAAAGCCAGGCCAGCAGAAGGCCACGGTGCCTAGCGAAATGACTGTGGATCTGCACATTGAGCGCATTCCTGGCGGATATGATGCCCCAGAAGGTTTTGAACTGCCGTTCCAGATAGACTACTTCAAGCGCGTCCTGCGCGAAAACCTCAAGCATCGTGGGATGCGAATAGAGTTCGTGCACGGCGTGGGCGACGGCATCCTGAAGGACGCTATGAGAAAGGAGCTAGACGAGACATTTGCACTCTCTTGCAGCTGGCTCCCCGGTCCTGCAGGCGTGACCATCGTCACTATAAAGTGACAACTCTACCCTTGAGGGTAGTGGATATAGAATTAAATAGTGCTAACTTTAGTGAAAATTTTTGACTTATATGAGAAAGAACATCATCATGGTGATGGCAGTCGCAGCGACTTGTCTCACTATCGCAGCTTGCGGAAATAAGAACAAGAAAGCGCAAGGCTCTGAGGCGGAAGCCGAGACCGAAACAGAGGTAGCAGAGGCTGCAGAGAGCGAAGAATCAGAGCTTCAGGAGGCCGACAGCGACATTCACATGGTCTGCCCATTCCTTATCCAGATAGCAGGAAAGAAGAATGAAAACGGGGATCCACTCGAGGTTACGAGGTATTACTACTGCGACCACACTCCACTCGGCAGTTCAAACTTCCCGGAGTGGGTTATGGTGAGCAACGACCCAAGCTATAAGTACAATGTGGACGGATGGCACTTCGTAGGCAAGGACATCGTGAATGCTGACGAGACGCTCAAGATCTGCGACGAGTGGGCAGGCGATGAACCTGAAGCATTCTCCAGCTACTGCACCGTCACCACAGAGCCTTACAAGAAACCTTCCACCATCACCCCATACGACTACTTCTTCCCTGGCCGCATCATGACACTCTGGGAGGAAGATTGCCCATTCACCCTGAATGGCGTCAAGCTCTTCGGCAACCGCCACGACATGAGCAGCGAAAGGATGCAGAACTACGCAGGCGAGGGTCACATGTCTGAGGGCTTCCTTGCGTCATTCTATCTCAATGAGTACATCACCCTAAGCATCGATTACGAAGGTTCAAAGAAGGATGTCCAGGTTATTTGCCTCCCTCACAATGAGAATTATGAAGGTGTGAAGGTAGATGATGCCCTTCTTGAGAAAGCATGCTTCAGCTACAATCTTTCAGAGATCGAGGATGGAGAGGTTTGCATCGAGGACTACATCAGCATTGACCATGAGCCTGGCGTATACGAACTCCTCTTCGCTGTAAAGGACAAGCCTGCATACTTGGTAGCGCTTTACATCACCGAGGAGACTACAGTGGAGTAATATGGATTTAGGGCAGAACCTTGGAAGCGAGGACATCGGAATCAAACTGATGGCAGCTCGTGCTGTGGGAGCATACGTAGAAGGCACTCCCCTTTCAAACAAGCTTCAAGAACTTCTTCGTAAACTCATCATAGAGAATCTAAAGGAAGGCGCTACAGACGAGGCGATGGAAGATCTTCTGTATGAGGAATGTACGACTAAAAAGCTTGATCCGGACGAGGTGATGAATCACTTCACAGCGATCAGCGAAAGACTTCAGACATTACTAGCAGAATAAGACCATGAAACCATTGGCAATGATTACGGGTGCCACAAGCGGCATCGGAGAGGCTTGCGCGAGAAAGTTCGCAGCAGGTGGATATGACCTTATCATCACAGCCAGGCGCCAGGAGAGGCTCGAAGCGCTGAAGCGCGAACTCGCCGGTTTGGGCGCCGCAGTGACCACACTCTGCTTCGACGTGCGCGACCTGGAGGCCACGAAGGCGGCCCTCGCGGGCCTGGACGGCCTCGCTATCGACGTGCTCATCAACAACGCCGGTCTTGCGCTCGGCCTGGAGAAAGAGTACGAGGGTGACTTCGACGACTGGAACACCATGATCGACACAAATGTCAAGGGACTGCTGACAGTCACCCGTCTAATTGTTCCCGGAATGGTGAAAAGAAACAGCGGCCACGTCATCAACATAGGCAGCGTCGCAGGCGATGCCGCTTACGCCGGAGGTGCTGTCTACTGTGCCACGAAGGCTGCGGTGAAAACCATCACCGACGGTCTTCGTATAGACCTTGCCGACACTGCAGTGCGTGTGACAAACATCAAGCCTGGCCTTGTGGAGACAAACTTCAGCATTGTCCGCTTCCATGGTGACGAGCAGCGCGCCGAGAATGTCTATAAGGGCATTGATCCACTCACCGGAGCCGACATCGCTGATGTGGCGTTTTACGCCGCCTCAGCGCCAAAGCATGTACAGATAGCGGAAGTGCTGGTACTAGCCACGCACCAAGCCAGCGGGTCAGTCATCCATAGAGACTAAAAAGAAAGGGTTCTGCCATTTCCGCAGAACCCTTTTTCTTGTTTCTATTTGAAGATGTCGTTCAGCACAGCGGCAAGTCTCAGACCGCCGCGGAGGAGCTGCTGCTCAAGGATAGGTCTTGCATACTCCACGTAGTCATAAGAGAGCTTGGAACCTACTGGTGTAGCGTCATATACGCCAATGGTAGTAGCGAAAGTCTCACGTCCCCACTCATAAGGATTACCCTCCTGGATAGCCTTGATGGTCTTTCGATCCACGCGGTCAATCTGGTCGGTCCACTCAGAGAATGTCCATTTGTGAGCGCTCTCGATGAGGTCTGAATCCCAGATGCTATGGAGGTTCTTACCATTGTTAAAATACTGAATCTGCCAGCGATTGCCGCCGCGGTCAGACTTGTGAGCCATGTGCATTGGACAATGAAGATCGCCCATCAGATGCACTACCATCTTCAGCGCCAGCGCCTCTGCCTCAGGGTTCAGAGTGCCACTCTTCAGCGCAGCAATCTGAGCGTTGAGAGCTGTCACGACGTCACCATTCTCATTCAGAACAGCTGTATCATACTCCTCGTCAGCATCGATATTCTTATAGTGCCAAGTGCTTGTGTATGATAGTTCTGGAGTGTGGCTGGCATTGTCCATCCAGCTTGACCAGTACACCATGGACTTGCCTTCGAAGATCCTGTCTACAGCCTTCCTCGCCTTGCGGCTGAGGTGTTTCTCCGCGATACTGCAGGTTATATCATGACCTTTCGCGCCCCAAGCAGCTGCGTCGAGCGTGCTCACGAGCATGCCCGCGCCGATGCAGGCCAATGCAATAGCTTTCTTTAGTGATTTCATTTTGATTTTTTGTATTTACCTCGCAAATATAGAAAAAAATGTAGTTATTTTTGTACTGTAATTATGATAATAAATTCATCGGAATCATGTGGTGGAGATCAGTTATATTTACTGGACTATTGTTTGGAACATTCTCATTTCTAGTGATTAACGCCCTTTGGGCTATACTTGCGCTAATAGGAAAACTAGCGCATTGGCGTATCCCATACGCGCCATTTGGATGGGCTGGGCTTGCCGTGGTCGTAGTGCTCTGGGGAGCATTGGCCTGGGGCAGGCTCGTCGGGATGTGGCGCGTGAAGGTGAATGAAGTGGTCTACCGCAGCAAGTCCGTTCCCGAGGCGTTCGATGGCTACCGCATTGTCCATATCAGCGACCTGCATGTAGACACCTTCGACGCCCGCCCGGAGGCTCTCGAGAAGATTGTTTCAAAGATCAATGCTCTCGACGCTGACGTAATCCTCTTCACCGGAGACATGCAGACCGGCAGCATGGACGCAGTCTACAGGCACGAAAACGCCCTCAAGGCGATGAAGGCGCGCAGCGGCGTTTTCAGCGTTCTCGGCAACCACGACTTCTTCATTTATGAAAAAGAGACTCGCGAAGAATGTCTAGCAGCCGCGGACTCACTTGCTGACTTTGAGCGTCACTTGGGATGGAGAGTGCTTAGAAACACATATTCAATGATTTCGCGCGAAAACGATATGATCGCCATAGCCGGCGTGGACAACATTAATGGAGGCCAGGGATTCCACACTATCCAGATGGGTGACCTAAATGCGGCGACCGACGGCCTGGAGGGAGTATTCACCATACTTCTATCACACGACCCAAGTCATTGGACCTCAGAGGTTTTACCTAAAAAAGCCGCCAATGTCACCCTCTCTGGTCACACGCACGCGGCGCAGGTCCGGCTGTTTGGATGGTCACTAGCAAACCTCTCATTCAATGAATGCGACGGCCGCTATGACTACTACGGCCGCATGCTGTATGTCAATGCAGGCATAGGCTGCACCGCCCCATTCCGCATCGGATGTCCATCAGAAATCACAGTCATAACGCTCAAGCGGTAGCATCATTCTGCCGGCTGTTTTGCCTGTGCAAGCCTTGCAGAGATTCTTTTTAGGCAAGTATTCCATGTACTTTTGCATCAACAAATTCAAAAGCACATGGAATCAATAAACATTTTCAACCTCATCATCGTTGACCAGAGTGGTTCGATGATGTCGATTTATGACATGGCTCTTTCCAGCCTTAATGAGACCATTCAGACTATCAGAAAGAACCAGATGGAGCATCCTGACATCAAGCAGCATGTCAGCATCGCTACCTTCTCAGGCGATGGATTGGAAGGAGTAAACTTAGTTCGCGACAGAGTCCCTGTGACCAAGATAGAAGAGATGACCAGAAAGGACTATGAGCCAAATGGTTGCACGCCTCTCTATGACGCCATCGGCAAGTCTGTCAGCTATCTTCAGAAGCATATCACCGACAATGACAAGGTACTTGTCACCATCATCACTGACGGTTTCGAGAACTCGTCACGTGAGTACTCAGTCACAAGTGTACGCTCGATAATTGAGCTTCTTCGTACAAAAGGATGGACCTTCGGATTCATAGGTGCGAACCAGGACTCAGTACTCACCGCCAAGGAGTTGGGCATTAAGAACGCTCTCGACTTCAGTTGCACCATAGAGGGTACAGCAGTAATGTCACGAAAGATGGCTGCATCGAATAAAAAGTTTACTGAAGCCATCCATTTCTCCAGGGCGTCCAAGTCTCAGAAGACCGCTTCAGACTTGGACAACCTATACGATTCAGACTAGTCAGAAAACGGCGTTGCAGTTATTTGCAACGCCGTTTTTTTAAACCATACAACTTACCAGACTTCGATCAAGTGTAATCTTCTTAGCACCTCCTTGAGGACCAAGGATATAATAATTCTTCGCTATTCTGTCATCTTTGACATTAAGAAATGCTTTCTTGATTCTCGAAACGTGGATACTGATCTGGCCTGAATTAAACGGATCAACAAGGTGTTCAACTGTCGCAGCAATCTCTTGCATTGACCCCCTGTTTGCTATCTTCCCATATATCTCAGTCAATTCTTTGCGATAGTCGATCAAGCATTTATATACGATTCCTTCAGGGTGTCTCAAGAAGAGGATGTAAATAGCCTCCGACAGCTTATCCAGATCAAGCTTTGCTCCATAGTCAGGAAGTTCTATACTACCTGTACCTGTCACAACAAGTTTACTGATCTTCAAAGGAGCATCCAAGAACTTCTCCAAATCTGCCGGCGTCACACCATAATTATCCCTTAGGTCTTTGATCGCACGAATAATAGCTCTTGTTTTCTCATCAAGGTCCTGATCATCAGAGTCTTCAAGCGCAGAGAATGAGAACTCTCCCATCTCATTCAAGTCATACGACGCCAAATTACCAGTAATTTCGTCTTGTCCCTCCCGATCTCGCTGGGTGGAGCACTTATTGAAAAGGATGCCTGATGTAGTTTTATTATGCAAGACGTCGCACATGCAATAGTCGCTGACAGACTGGATCAGCGAACCATCTGCAATCTCCACATACTCTTGCCCATGAGGAGTCTGACCGATGAGAAGGAATGGGCATTCGCTGATGTCCACATTTACACCTCTCATTATTGCTCGACTCACCTTCCCTACCAAATCAATCTCGGCAAGGCCAGGTGAAGAGTACTGCATAGCATCTATCATGATGCCTGACAGCACCATTGGCAAATAAACCAGTTCAAAATCAGCAGAGTCAAGGATGTCGACAATGATCTCCATCTGCTCATTCAGTACCTTCTCGGCATCAGCATCCCTAGCCACCAGAAGGACCTGTCCACTTCTCACCAGAAATGGGACTTTAAAACTCTTTGTAACTTTTTTGACTTTAGCTTCCATCAAGCAAAACCTTCTTATTCGTTGTAATCTGTTTGGTATGACTGCGGTTTTCAAAGATTAACACCGTCTTATATCGCAGCAGTTTGGGCCAGCTCATTTCTTTGCAAACATAAGCAATTCCTTGCAGTCCGATTAAATAATGCAAGGCTTGCATATATTACGAAAACATTGGGGTTACCAGTATATTTGCACTACAAAAAATGAAAATGCCATGAAAAGGAAAACACCCAAGTCGGTCTCACCAGAGACCATTGAATTACTCAAGGAGTACGACTTAACCCCAGATGATCTCACTGCCAGCGAGCTTCGAGAAGTCGAAGCGGAGATGGATATGAGACGCAAAGACATCCCATACCTGGACGGCGTGGAATATTTCTTACTGCCTCAAATACGCCTCCGTAAAGCTGATTCGATTTTTTGGACAAGCTGCAAGTAATGGCGGCGCATTAGCTCTGCCATTACTTCAATGAGACCGCCGTTCCAGATACAGATACCATCATCATACCATTATTCTCGCCGAGCATTTCGTAGTCAACATCAATGCCTACCACTGCATCTGCGCCAAGCTTTTCCGCACGAGTCACCATCTCTTGAATAGCCTCTTCTCTAGCATTCATCAGTTCATTTTCATATGATTCAGCACGACCGCCGATGAGATTCCTCACAGCAGCACCGAAATCCTTAAAGAAGTTAACTCCAGTGATTACCTCACCGAAAACAATTCCCTTATATTCGGCGATTTCTCGTCCGTCAATCTTAGGTGTAGTAGTTAGTATCATAATATTAATTAATTGGTCTACACAAATATAATATAATTATTCTATTCTGCTTTGGATTCTTTGGCCGTTCTGTTTGACGGGGCAAGGGATGGCCATGAATCGAGGGATATTATGGCTGCGACGTGCGAGATGGCCAGGAATCATGGGATTTCATGGCGAGAATGCCATTCCGATCGAGCGTGGCCACGGAAACGGGAGTTTCTGTGGCCGTTCTGCTTGACGGGGCGAGAGATGGCCAGGAATCGAGGGATATTATGGCCACGACGTGCGAGATGGCCATGAATCGAGGGATTTCATGGCGAGAACGCCATTCGGCTAGAGCGTGGCCACGGAAACGGATGTTTCTGTGGCCGATTTGCATGCCTGGGCGAGAGATGGCCAGGAATCGAGGGATATTATGGCCACGACGTGCGAGATGGCCATGAATCGGGGGATTTCATGGCGAGAACGCCATTCATATCGAGCGTGGCCACCGAAACGGATGTTTCTGTGGCCGTTCTGCATGCCTGGGCGAGGGATGGCCATGAATCGAGGGATATTATGGCCACGGCGTGCGAGATGGCCAGGAATCGAGGGATATTATGGCCGCGCCGTGCGAGATGGCCAGGAATCAGGGAATTTCATGGCGAGAACGCCATTCGGCTTGAGTATGGCCACGGAAACGAGGAAAAGCGCCACAAAACTGGGTTTTTGTGGCGCTTGACGCGTTTGATTCTTGCATTTTGGAGGTATTTGAAAGTATTTGGATAAATATGTTAGTATCCAAAGACATAAAACCCGTATTTTTATGAAAAATAAATAACCAATAAATCAAATAATGAAAAAGTATCTTTTATCAGTTGCGACTCTCCTTGCTGGATTGTCAGCTTTCGCTCAGCCACAGCTTGGGAAAGACAAGATTGAAGATGTCATTGGCGCGATGACTCTTCAGGAAAAGGTGAATCTTCTCCATGGTTTCCGCGCCCCTATGGGTACGGAATCGAAATTCCCTGGAGCTGCAGGTAGCACCTACGCTATCGAGCGCCTTGGCATCCCTGCTGTATGGATGGCTGATGGTCCTCATCGTTTGGTGATCAGCCCTAGTCGCTCATTCGACTCAAGCGTATATAACACCACAGAGCTTCCATCGGAGCTCACCATCGCTTCAAGCTTCGACACAAAGGCAGCTTACAAGGCAGGCGAACTCATTGGCCAGGAAGTAAGCGATTACGGCCTTGATGTTCTGCTCGCGCCAGGCATCAACCTTCTTCGTACCACCCTCGGTGGCCGTAATGGAGAGTATTATAGTGAGGATCCTGTTCACGCTGGTCTCATCGCAGCCGCATTCGTGAATGGTATCCAGTCAAAGAATGTCGGCGTTGCCCTCAAGCACTATGCTGTCAACAATCAGGAGACAAATAGAAATCAGAATGACGCCATCGTAGGTCAGCGCGCACTTCGCGAGCTCTACCTCAGAAATTTCGAAATCGCCGTGAAGCTCTCAAACCCTTGGAGCATCATGACTTCATATAATAAGGTTAATGGCGAGTATGTTTGCGAGAGCCGTTTCTTCAATGAAGACGTTCTTCGCTCTGAGTGGGGTTTCGACGGCCTCGTGATGAGTGACTGGAACGCAGGTCGCAATGCTGTTCTCTCCATCAAGGCCGGCAATGACCTGCTCATGCCAGGCCAGGACAAGCAGCGCGCTGCGATTCTCGCTGCTGCCGAGGATGGTTCCCTCCCTATGGAGTACATCGACCTCAGCGTAAAGCGCGTCCTTGAGTTTGTCCTCAAGTCACACACATTCAAGAACTTCCAGTATCCGAATGAGACTGACCTCAAAGCACATTCAGCATTGGCACGCGAAATCGGAGCAAACTCACTCGTGCTCCTCAAGAACGAGGCAAACGTGCTCCCTATGACTGGCGTGAAGAATGTAGCACTCTACGGTACCACAAGCTATGACATTGTCCCTGCAGGTATGGGCTTCGGCGCAACTGGCCACGGCTACTACTGCGTCAGCCTCGTGGAAGGTCTCCGCAAGGCAGGCTACAGCATCGAGAAGTCACTCATCATGCCTTACCAGATGCACATCCAGGCCGAGAACAAGAAGAACTACCCTAACGGCTTGCCACCATTCAGCATCACAGCACCACTTCGCGCAGACGAGTTCATCCCTGCACCAGAGATGCTTGAGGCCAATGTTAAGGCAAACGACATAGCCATCATCACCCTGGGTCGCGCAAACGGCGAAGGTGCTGACAGAAAGAGAGAGCATTTCTATCTTACTGCCAATGAGTCTGAGCTCATCAAGACTGTTTCTGAGGCATACCACGCTGCAGGAAAGAAGGTTGTTGTACTTCTTAATGTCGTAAGCGCCATCGAGACCGCTTCATGGAAGGACAGCGTAGACGGCATCGTCTGCATCTTCCAGCCAGGTTGCGAGACAGGAAACGCTGTCGCTGACGTCCTCAGCGGCAAGGTTAATCCTTCAGGTCGTCTGCCACAGACCTTCCAGGTAAACTATGGCGACGCACTTGCTGACGCGAATTTCCCTGCTGACTATGTCTTCGACATGAGCGCATTCAGCCGCGCTTACGCTATAGATGCAAAGACAGCAGCTGAGAGCGCTAAGCTCAAGGCAGAGCCAGTCCTCAAGAAGGATATCGACTACACAAACTACGAAGAAGGAATTTACGTAGGATACCGCTACTTTACCACTTTCGGAAAGGAAGTCAGCTACCCATTCGGTTTCGGTCTTTCATACACCGATTTCAGCTATGAATTGCTTTCATCAGCCATCGAGGCAGACAAGACCACTGTAACCGTAAAGGTGACAAACACCGGAAAGGTAGCAGGTAAGGACGTCGTAGAGGCTTACATCAAGGCTCCTGTAGTAAAGAGAGGTCTTGACAAGCCAGCTCGCGAACTCAAGGCATTCGCTAAGACTGAGCTTCTCCAGCCTGGCCAGAGCGAGGTTATCACACTCACATGGGACAGCGCATGGAATGCTTCTTACAATGAGAAGAAGGCTGCATGGCAGATGGACAAGGGCGTATACAACATCCTCATCTGCAAGGACGCACAGTCAGAGCCTGTACTCACAGCATCACATAAGATCAAATAATAACACACTAAAGTATGAAAAGAATCATCACACTTCTCGCAGGCCTCGTGCTTCTCGCAGGTTCTACAAATGCGCAGGAGCTTTCAAACTTCAGCTTCGGTCGCGGTCCAAAGGTTGTTTCACCTGAGATCAATGGCGACAAGACCACCTTCCGTCTTTCAGCAAACTATGCTACCATAGTAAACCTCGTTGGTGCATGGATGGAGAACCCATGGGGCCCAGGTGTCCCAATGACCAAGGGCGAAGGCGGCGTATGGGAGATCACCATTGACACCCCATCACCAGAAATCTATACCTATAGCTTCATCGTTGATGGTGTCACCATGAGCGACCCTCTCAATGTATTCGTTCAGCGTGACGGTAGCAGATTCCTCAGCATGCTTATGGTTCCTGGCGAGCGTACAGAGAACTATGGTGAGGCCAATGTTCACGGTACAGTAGCTCACCGCTGGTATCATTCTGAGATCCTCGGCATGGACCGTCGTCTTACAGTATACACTCCTGCAGGTTATGAGAACAATCCTAAAAAGAAGTACCCTGTTCTCTACCTTCTCCACGGAGCAGGTGGTGACGAGGAGGCTTGGTCATCAATGGGCCGCGCAGCTCAGATCCTTGACAACCTCATCGAGAAGGGTCTTGCTGAGCCAATGATCTGCGTCATGCCAAACGGCAACCCTAACCAGGCAGCTGCTCAGACCCTCGGTCTCCCTGTAAAGGATATGGACTGGAGAGATCCTGCAAACAGAAACAAATATGTAGAGAGCCTCTGCGAGGAGATCGTTCCTTTCATCGAGAAGAACTATCGCGCTATCGCCAAGCCAGCTTCACGCGCTATCGCCGGACTCTCAATGGGTGGTGGTCACACTATCTCTGCTTCTACACTCTACCCTGAGCTCTTCGACTACATTTGCCCTCTCTCAGCAGCAGGCGCAATGACTGAGGAGCAGGCTCTTGCACTCAAGAAGGCAGGCGTAAAGCTCTACTTCCTCGCTTGTGGAAACACAGACTTCCTCTGGAATGGTTCACTCGAGCTCAAGAAGAATCTTGAGGCAGTTCAGATGGACAACTTCGAGTTCTTCGAGTCTGACGGTGGCCATGTATGGAGCAACTGGAGACTCTACCTTAACACATTCGCACAGAAACTTTTCAAATAATCTACTGCGAAAATAAAATGAACAAACCCGGCCTTTTCAGGTCGGGTTTGCGCGTATTATTTAGAAGGCAATTATTTCTTGAAGAGTCGCTGTGCGAGATCGTAAAGATTCTGACGCCATGCATACCATGAATGTCCTCCTTCTACGTCCATGTATTCGAACTTCAGACCGAGGCCCTCGAGATAGGTACGGGTGTTGATACCGTTCTGGTAAGCGATATCGCTCTTTCCGCCCTGAGTGAAAACGAACTCCTTGACGGTTTTGTTGATTACAGGGATCTTAGCCTCGACGCCCAATCTCTCGCCTTCCTTTGAAGGCTCTACACCTGGCATAAAGCTAGATGAAAGAACCCACACGTAACCGAAGAGAGTAGGGTTATTGAACACAGTCTCAAGTGTTTCCATTCCTCCCATAGAAAGACCAGCCATGGCTCTATGAGCCTGATCTGCCTTTACTCTATAGTTCTTCTCGATAAATGGAATGATGTCTGTCACCATATCAGCGGCGAAAACAGGAACCTCGTTTCCAGGGAAGGTACCATTAGGCATAACCACAATCATTGGCTCAATCTTTCCTGCAGCATAGAGGTTGTCGAGGATGTCACCAGCACAGCCTGCTGTAGGCCATGATGTGTCTGTATCGCCACCGCCATGTATAAGATAGAGCACAGGAAGCGCCTTCATCTTCTTGTCCTTAGAAGTCTCATAGCCAGCAGGAGTCCACACACGCATGGTGCGAGTCTGCTGAGCAGTCTTTGACCAGTATGAGCGCACTGCCATAGCACCATGCTCAATGGTAGGATCATAAGAGAAGAAATCCTTGCCATTTGGTTCAATCACAGCAAGTGGACGGTTGTTCAAAGCGATGTCGCTCTTAGGGTCAATGACCTGCACGCCATCAACGATGAAGCTGTAGCGATATACGCCAGCCTTTACACCTGGAACTTCAAATGACCAAACGCCATTCTTCTCGGTAGGAACAAGTGGCTGCCCCCATGGAACCATGTCACCCATAAGACTTACCTGGCGAGCCTTTGGAGCATAGATGCTGACGAGAGTGTTTCCATTAGGAAGCACACGTACACTCTGGAGAGTGTCGTTTGGAGTAGGGATTCTCTGCCACTGAGCCGAAGCTACGAGAGAGCACAGAAGCGCGGCAGAAACCGCTACAATCTTTATTGTTTTCATATTACAAGTTTGAATCATCGATTAAAGTTCAGGTGCTGAATCCTTAGCATCCTTTGGAGTGCAAGCATGTGCACTAACCGAGAAGGTCTGAGGCTTCGCAATCTTATGAGCAGCAGAAGCACGGACATCTGCAGCGGAAGCGGCAAACAGGACATTGTATGTGCCTGCCGCAGTCTCCCACTGTGAAACTGCCTCATTGAATGATGCAAGCTCATATGCACTTACTGTGAAAGTAAGGGTCTCGCTCTGACCAGGCTGAAGAAGACCAGTCTTAGCGAATGCCTTGAGTTCCTTTACAGGCTTAACCATGCCACCTGCAGGTGCAGATACATAAACCTGAACAGCCTCCTTTCCGGCAACCTTACCAGTGTTGGTCACAGTCACGGTAGCAGTGAAACTGCCATCCTTTGCAGACTTGACCATTGGCTTTGAATATGCAAAAGTCGTGTAGCTGAGACCATATCCGAATGGATACATCACAGTCTGAGGGGCCTTGTCAAACCAGCGATAGCCTACCCAGATTCCTTCCGCATAGTCCGTGTAGTCGATATTCTTCTTTGGCTGAGGCTTGCCACCGCCGAAGAAGGCAGCGAATGGATCAGCAGCCTCTGAAGTGGTCTCGTATGGGAAGTTCATTGATGATGGATGATCCATGAATGCCTTAGGGAAGGTCATAGAGAGCTTACCTGAAGGATTAACTTTGCCTGAGAGAATATCAGCCACTGCGTGGCCAGCCTCCTGACCTGGAGTCCAAGCGAGAAGGATAGCATCAGCGAGACCAGCCCATGAAGCAGTCTCGATCACGCCACCAATATTGAGAACTACGATAACCTTCTTGCCTGCAGAGTGATAAGCAGTCGCAATCTCATTCATCATGCGGCTCTCCTCTGCGGTAAGGTTCCAGTCGCCTGGGAGGTGTCTGTCATCACCCTCACCAGCATTGCGGCAGATAGTGACGATGGCATAATCTGCGACCTTTGCGGTCTTTTCAATAGCCTTCTTCGACACTGACAGTTCATCAATGACTGAAGTTCCAAGCATTGCGCCCCACAGAGAGAGTGAGGCCTCAGCAGCATCCTTCTTGTGTGCGAAACTTACATATGACTCATAAAGGGCAGTGATGTCATCAAGAAGAGTGTAACCAGCAGCCTGGAGACCGTCTTTGATGCTTACGGTATATGCCTTGTTCACATTTCCGGAACCGGTACCACCAGCCACGGTCTCGTATGCGCCGATACCGAAAAGTGCTACCTTTCCACCTACAACTGGAAGAGTGTTCTTCTCGTTCTTAAGGAGTACCATGCCCTCGGTAGCACCGACACGTGCGACAGCAGCGTGCGCCTTGAGGTCTGGGTTGTCGCTATACTTGTAGCCATTGAAGCGAGGAGTACGGACAATGTACTCGAGAATACGCTTGACACAAATATCAAGAGCCTTGACGTCCATCTTGCCACTCTTGACAGCGTCAATGAGTTCCTGTGTCTGGCGGGCGTCACCTGGCTCCATGAGGTCATTGCCAGCTTCGATCTGAGCAACAGTGTTACGCTGGCCGGTCCAGTCAGTCATCACTATGCCATTGAAGCCCCAGTCATCACGAAGTACTTTGGTGAGAAGGTCATGATCCTCCTGGGTGTAAGGGCCATTGAGGCGGTTGTATGAAGACATGATGGTCCAAGGATCAGACTCCTTGACTGCAATCTCAAAGTTCTTAAGGTAGATCTCACGAAGTGCTCTCTCCCCTACGACTGCATCATTTGCCATACGGTTAACCTCCTGGTTGTTAACAGCATAGTGCTTAACAGAAGTACCTACATTCTGACTCTGGATTCCCTGAACATAAGCTGCAGCCATCTTTCCGGAAAGAACAGGATCCTCTGAGAAATACTCAAAGTTACGGCCACAGAGTGGGTTTCTGTGAATATTCATACCTGGAGCGAGAAGGACATCTGCACCATACTCAAGAACTTCATTACCCATAGCGGTAGTTACGTCCTTTACAGCGTCAACATTCCATGAGCAAGCCAGCACGGTACCTACAGGGAAACCAGTACAGTAGAAAGTGCGGTCTGTTCCAGGACGCTTTGGATCGATACGAAGTCCAGCAGGACCGTCAGAAAGGACAGTCTGAGGTATTCCAAGGCGAGGAATCGCCTGAGTGGTTCCTGCAGCGCCAGGAACGAGTGAAGCATCGGAAGCGGTCATGCTACCTGCGAGCATGCTACCCCAGCCCGAGCCGATCACGAGGGTCGCTTTTTCCTCCAAGGTCATTGCCTTAAGGACCTCGTCTACATTGTCCTTCGCGAGCTTTGGCTGCGCGAAAAGAGGAAAGGCGCAGAGGGCTGCGCCTAAAATAATTATAGTCTTCTTCATTGATTAGAAAAGTTTCTGTGCAAAGTGGTCAAGATACTTTCTCCAGTTTCTCCAGATATGACCACCGTCGGTCTCCATATACTCGTAGTTGATACCCTTTGAGTCGAGGAGTGAGCGATAGTCAGCGTTTGCCTTGTAGAGGAAGTCTGTGCTACCGATGCCGATAAAGTAGTAAGCTGGCTTCTTGGCGAAGAATGCGTCTACCTTTTTGTCGAAGTCGGTGTAGATAGGAGAAGGGTTATTCTCGTTGCCTGTACCGATAGCAGCGCTGAAAAGGCCTACATAGTTGAACATATCAGGGTTGTTCAGGGAAATGTAGAGGCTGTGGAAACCACCCATTGAGAGGCCACAGATAGCGCGGCTCTGCTTCTTGGCGATAGTGCGATATGTGCCATCGATGAAATTCACAATCTCAGGGAAAGAGGTCTCAAATGTACCCTCCATGGTCTGAGGAAGTGACATCGTAGGGATGTTGTAACCTGTACTGTTCTGAAGAGGTGCAGCCTCCTGGCTAATGTTGCCATTTGTGAAGACCACGATCATTGGCTTAGCCTTGCCTGCGGCAATGAGATTGTCCATAATCTGGCAAGCGCGGCCCTGATCCTGCCATGCATCCTCATCGCCACCGATGCCGTGAAGCACGTAGAGTACAGGATACTTGGTCTTCTTTGAGGTCTCGTAACCAGCTGGAGTATAGACAGTAAGACGACGGTTGAAGCCGGCTGTCTTCGAAGGATACCAAACCTTGCTTACGGTTCCGTGAGGAACGTTCTTGATGAAGTAGTCATCAGCTACACCACCGCCAACGAGAAGTACACTGGTAAGGGTAGAAATATCACGGTTTACCCAGGCATTGTTCATATCGATCTCGGTCTTACCGTCAACGATGAATGAATATGTGTACATCTCAGATGGAACAGCCTCTGGAGTGGTGTACTCCCAAATGCCATCCTGGCCTTCCTTCATGTCTACAGGCATAGCCACCTCAAACTCTCCCATAGGGGTCTGGATTTTCTGTGGCTTGATAAAGTCACCGGATACCTGGACCTTTACGGCCTTGGCATTCTGATAGCGGAATGTAACGGTACCGTCAGCATTGATCTCTGGGGACACGATAGGCTTTGCGCCCCACTGAAGTGCCTGCTGAGCAAATCCAGCTGTGCACAGAAGAGCTGCTGCGATAATTGTAAGAATCTTTTTCATTGTTATAGTTTATTTTTGATTTTTCTTGAACTCCTCACCGAAAAATTCGATGAACTTAGGGATACACTCACCCCAGAACTTCCAGTCATGTCCACCCATCCAGTGATCGTATTTTGGCTCGATACCAATGCTCTGAAGAGCAGCGACAAATCCTTCCGGTGCCTTTCCGACAGTAGCATCTGAATCGCCATTGACGACATAGATTGCAGGCAAGGTACCCTTGCTCTTGGCATCCAGCGCAAAAGCCTTGAACATATCGTCTGCAGACGCCATACTCATAGTGTAGACAGCACAGAACATATCAGAATGCTTCAGTGCATGGTATGCTGAGCCGAATCCACCCATGGAAAGACCAGCAATAACGCGTCTTTCTCTTCGACCATCGATATTGAACTTCTTCTCCACTTCTGGCATGAGTTCTTTGTAGAAATACTCTTCCCAGTCACCCATGTAGAAAGAAGTAAGTCCATCAGGCATAACCACTACGGTCTTTGTAATCACACCATCCTTTACAGCCTGATACATCTTGGATGCGAGCGAAGCGGTACCGCCACGTGACTGAGGGCTGTCAAGCCAAGCTGTGTTGTCATCTCCATATCCATGAAGAAGATAAAGGACATTGTACTTCTCCTTGTTCGGATCGAAGCTTGGAGGAGTAAGGACATTGTACTTCATCGTGAGAGGATTCTTATTGTTATCCTTCATGATGGCACTCTTGATCTCCAGATTCTTGTACTGCATGCAGATAGTAAGCTCCTCTTCCTCCTCTACAGGCTCCTTATTACAGGAAACAAATGCAGGCAATGAAAGGAAAGCCGCAAGCGCTAAATATTTGAGTGAGAATTTCTTCATAACTATACATTTAAAAAAGTCCCAGCTTGAAGGCTGGGACTTGATTGTAAATTACTGTGCAAGGCCCTTGAACTTGAAGTTGCCAGTGTATGGCTGACTTCCGTCAACAGAGCTCTGAAGTGATGCTCCAATACCGGTGAAGGTGTAAGAACCGTCATCGTTGAGTGTTACGGTAATCTGAGAACCTGGATTGATGTATACCCAGTTTGCGCCATCAGCGAAACGTGAGCCACCGAAGTAGTTCCACGCTGCGATGCCCCAGCCATTTCCAGCGATATGGTCAGCGTGAGGATAGCCAGCTACATTGTAAACACCTGCGATGTCTGAACCTGAAGCTACCACAAGGTCAAAAGCTGCCACTACGGCGCCATCCTTGCTGAGCTGAACATCCCAACGGTCGAAACCTGAAACTGGGTTGTTTGCCTCATCAGTAACAGAAGAAGGGTTGTTGGTCATAGTCATGCTGAGAGTCTCAACATACTGGTCCATAGTATACTCGAAGCCATTTGAAGTCTTCACAGTATAGAATCCGGTAGATGGATCGATGGTGACGTCAATGCTCTGTCCCTCCTCAACTGCAACGAACTGGCCTTCAACCATGAGGTAAGAACCTCCGGAGATGATACCCATTCCATATGCGCTGAGATCCATATAGAAACCGTTACCAGCCTTTCCAGGAACATTTGCATAAGACATTACATCATAGTGACCAGCGATGTCTGCACCAGCGGCAGTGATAAGCTCAAGACCACCAGCCTTCTCAGTTCCCTGATAAAGAACAATGTTATGCTTAACAGCACCAGGTGTAACAGTACCCTGAGCATCTACAGCATCGCCAAGAGTATCAACGAAAATATAGTCAGCGCCAACCTTCTTAGGCTTCTCAAACTCGATAACGCCATTCCAGTCGAACTTTGCTCTTTCGTTGTCACCTGTCTCTACGGTAGAATAGATATGATACTGGAACTTGGTCTCATCCTCATCGAGAGCTGTTGCATCTACATTGATGCTACCGAAGGTGATGGCCTTGCCATTAACCTTTGATGCGCCTTCAAGGTACATACCTGCCTTGATACCATTCTCAGGATTGAGATAATATGTAGTAGGTACGAGATAGTACTTCTTTGATGCGAACTTTACATCAAAAGCGTTTCCGATCTTAACGGTGAGATAAGTGAAATCACCGTTCTGCTCAGTCTCCACAGTGGCGGTAGCATTTGCAAGCGCAACCTCAGATGGTGCAGCATACATGCCTGAAAGTTCATCGATAGCAGGCTTTGTACATGCTACAGCAGCAAGTGCAAGAGCTGAAGCGAATATAGTCTTAAATGTGAATTTCATAATGCTAACAAATTTTACCAACCAGGGTTCTGCTTGATGTTAGAGTTAAGACGGATCTCAAGTCCTGGGTAAGGAAGAAGCTCATTCTTGCCCTTCTTCCAGCCATATTTGCTCTTGTCGCCGTCGTAAAGAGGCTTGTAAACCACGTTGCCGTTTGGCTGAAGCTCAGGATAATTCTCACCCTGATTTGCGAGATACTTCTCTGCATCACCCCAACGGAGAAGATCCTGGTAGCGGCACATATCGTAGCAAAGCTCAAGGCGCTTCTCTGTCTTGATATCATCCATGGTGACAGAGGCCTTGGCAGGAAGCTGAGCGCGGGTACGTACAGCATTCAGACACTCTGCAGCCTTTGACGCATTGCCAGCCTTGAGATTTGCCTCGGCAGCGAGGAGAAGAACCTCTGCGTAGCGCATCCAGATGAAATCATCCTCCATAGAGAATGAGTAAGAAGATGGATCCACACCGGAAGCCTCTACTCTTCTCTTCCACTGGAAAGTGCCCTCACCGATAAGGCTGGCTGTAAGCTTCATGCCCATATCAGCGAACTGATCAAGAGTCTTGAGTGTAGAGTTGAGACGATAACCTGCCTTACCCTCTTCAGCGACAAATGCCTCATAGAGAGCCTTGCGAGGTGAAAGGAAGCCGTAACCGGTCTGCATTGTGACGAAACGGGTGTTCATCTCATCGGTCATAGAGAAACGCTCAGTTCTCCAGTGTAGGAAGAGGTGAGTGAAATCGAAGTTCTCGAATGCATTTGAAGGGTTTGTGATACGGATGCTCTCGAAGAGAGACTCGCAGCTCATCTTGTTTGAATAAAGATAGATATCCTCATATACTGGATAGAGGTCATAGAGTTTGCTGTCAATTACTGCGTTAAGCTGTGCAGCAGCACCTGCATAATCCTCCTGCCATAGAAGAGCCTTACCATAAAGTGCCTGAGCGAACTGCTTGGTCACCTTCCACTGCTTGTCATTGACATTTGACTTCTCAGGGAGATAGCCAGACTCGATGGCAGTCTTAAGGTCTGTATTGACGAGGTTCCAAAGATCCTCGGTAGAGCCGTTAGGCATGCTGTACTCAGATGGATCAAGCTCGTGATCAACGAGAGGTGGATTACCCCAGAGAGTGATGAGATCGAAGTACTGCATAGCACGGATAACGCGAGCCTCTGCACATACTCTCTTCATGGTAGGAGTGTCAAGAGTACAATGACCAAGAACGACATTACACTTATAGATCACACCATAGTATCCTTCGAACATGCCCTGGATGTAGCTCTGGTCAGTGTTGAACGAGAACTCATTGAGCTGCTCGAGGTCAGCATTGTCATTACGACCGCCGCCACCTGCCCATACATCGTCAGACTGGAGGTTCTTGCCCATGAACACATTGGTAGAATTACCACGGAGCTGGAGATATGCTGCATTGATGGCAGTCTCAGCCTCAGCGTCGGTAGAATAGTATCCCTCGAATCCCTGTGCACCATGCTGAGGGATGTCCAGAAGCTTGTTACAGCCTGTGAGGACGAGAGCCGAAATAGCGAATATTGAAATTATCTTTTTCATCGTCATGCAGTATTAGAATTTGAGACTTACACCAAATACAGCCTTCTTAGAGGTAGGATAGTTACCCTTATCTACACCAAGGCTGCTACCGCCACCGTTAACCTCTGGGTCGAATCCAGGATACTTGGTGAATGTGAACCAGTCATCAAGCGATGCGTAGATACGAAGATTTGAGATCTGAACCTTCTTGGTAAGCTTTGAAGGTAGTGTGTAACCAAGCTGCATCTGCTTGATCTTGAAGTATGAACCGTCAAATACTGATGCACTTGAAACCATGTACTTATCCATGTCATTTGCACCTGCCTTTGGCTGAGTAGCATTGGTGTGTGAAGGAGTCCAGCGGTCCTCGGTGAAGTAGGTAAGCTTGTTCAGGATATAGTCTGAACGGTTAAGACAGCAGTAGATGTCATTTCCATAAGAACCTGTACCGAATACGATGAAATCGAGACCCTTCCATGCAAGATTGAGGGTGAGACCGTATGTGAGGTCAGCCATACCCTTACCGATTTCGGTCTTGTCGGCATCATTGATCTCGCCGTCTTTGTTGATATCAACGAAGAGAGGGGTACCGGTGATTGGGTCGATCTTGTCGAACTTATATCCATAGAAATACCATGCTGGGTGACCTACCTCGAAAGCGGTGATGGTTCCATAAGTATGGAATGTGGCACCGGTCATTCTGTCGAGGGTCTCGTGAAGCTTGGTAACCTTGTTCTTAAGTGTAGCTACATTGCCACGAATACCATAATGAACATCACCGATAGCATCCTGCCATCCAAGTTCAAGCTCAAAACCGGTATTCATGATATGACCAGCATTGATAGGAGAAGCTGAGTTACCTACTACGGTAGAAGGAGTGATACCAGAAACGATGAGGTCCTTGGTAGTCTTGTTGAACCAGTCAGCTGTGAGTGTGAGTCTGTCATTAAGGAAACGAGCATCGAGACCGATGTTTGTCTGTTCAGACTTCTCCCAGCCAAGCTCAGGGTTACCAGTAGCAGATGGAGCATAACCAGGAACATAATTGAGACCCTGTCCAGTAGGATACTCACCAGTAGAGGTGATTACAGTAGCATAGCGATAGCCACCAAGTCCAGCGGTAGAACCGTTCTGTCCCCATGATGCACGAACCTTCAACTGGTTAAGCCAGCTTCTGGTAGACTCCATGAAATCCTCACGTGATACAGTCCAACCTGCAGATACTGCAGGGAAGAAGCCCCAGCGGTTTGTAACAGGAAGAACTGAAAGGTCAGCTGCGTCAGCGCGGAGAGATGCCTGGAAATAGTACTTACCCTGGTAGTCGTAGTTTACACGTCCAAAGTATGAAAGTTTGCGGCCAAGGCCTTCCTCACCACCACCGACACTCATGATAGCTGAGTTTGTCTTCTGGCTGAAGTAAAGGAAGAGTGGATCGTCCTTCTTGAAACCTGAATCGAATGAGGTGTGGTCTTCATTCCAACCAGAACCCTTGACACTACCGTTAACACCGAATGAACGGCTCTCGGTAAATGACATACCGGCCATGAGGTTGATGTTATGACCACCCTTGAACGACTTGTTGTAGTTCATGAAGTTCTCCCACTGCCAGTATGAAGAAGAGCTGCTGCTCGCGCTTACGCTGAGGATATCATTGCTCTTCTGGGCATTGTAGTAATAGTCATTTGAATATCCGTAACTCTCACCTGCATTAAGCATATAACCAAGGCGTGAGGTGAAAACGAAGCCCTTGAAAGGCTTGAAGTTGATGTAGGTGGTTCCGTTGATATTGAAACCACGGCTGGTGCTGTAACCGCTGTCGCGTGAAACGAATGGATGGATGTTCTCACCGGTCACGAACTGTGAAGGTGCCCATACATTGCCCTTACCGTCTCCGAGGAGCTCTGGCATGTTAGGATCATCATAAATCTTCTGAAGATAAGCAGGAAGATTGTTCACGCTGTAGCTTACAGGAGTAAGAGGATCAAGCTGAAGGACAGAGAGAAGGAATGAACCATACTCGCTACCCTCTGATACAGAACGTGACTTGTAGTACTCGATCTGGTTGTTTGTACCGACCTCAAGCCAGCTCTTGATATTTCTGGTAGCATTGATCATGTAAGTAAGACGAGAGTAAACATCGTTATTACCTGTGATCATACCATTATTGTCAAGGTAAGAACCAGACATGAAAACAGAACCCTTCTCGTCACCCGCTGAGAATGAGAGGTTATGGCGCTGCATGATTGAAGTCTCGAAAGCTTCCTTGGTCCAGTCAGTGTTTGTCTTGAAATCCCAGCACTGGTTGACCTTGTCCATATCGAGAAGGCCACCTTCTGTGAAATACTCGACCCACTGCTCTGCATTCATCATGTGAGGCACTTTACCAAGGCTCTGCATGGTGTACTGGAAATCATAGCTGATGGTACCGTCACCCTTACCCTTTCTGGTGGTTACGAGGATGACACCATTACCTGCAGCCACACCATAGATAGCTGCTGATGCAGCATCCTTGAGGACTTCCATCGACTCGATGTCATTAGGATCGATACCGGCAATGCTACCGATACGTCCATCGATGACGTAAAGAGGAGAGGTAGAGCTGTTTGAAGAAATACCACGGATACGAACGCTTGGAGAAGCACCAGGAGCGGCAGAATTTGTAAGAACCTGAACACCGGCTGTCTTACCCTGAAGTGCCTGGGCGGCAGAGGTGATGGTACGGTTCTCGATGTCTTCGCTCTTCACCTGTGAGATCGCACCGGTGAGATCGCTCTTCTTCTGTACACCGTAACCGACAACTACGACCTCATCAAGGAACTCCTGGTCCTCACCGAGGGTTACGTTGAGCGGGCTGGCCGATGCAGGAAGTTCCTGGGTAGCGCAGCCGATGCACTGGAATACGAGAATTGCATTTGCCTTCACTGTGATGGAATAGTTACCATCGAGGTCAGTGATAGCACCATTGCTTGTGCCCTTCTCCATTACGGTAGCACCAATGAGTGGGTTACCCTGGGAGTCAACTACAGTACCTGTGATAGTCTTGTTCTGCGCAGCGGCAGTGAAGACTGTGAGGACTGCAAACAGTGCAACAAGCATTGCTCTTTTAAGAAATGATTGTTTCATTTGTTTTATTGATTATTGGTTTTGGTTTATGTTATAATTCCATGAATTTTAACGTTGCAAATTTACATATTGATGTATTCTTAGAAGTTTTGCATACATTCAAACATTTTAAGATTTGTACAAAATACAGTTTTCATATTTTTCCATTATATTTGAGTCAAATATGGCTCGCTATATGACATTCAGACATTTAACCATACTGATTTCGCTTGTACTCGCATCATGCGGCATGCAGGACAAGCATAATAAAGAAGATTTCTCCAATCAAAAGGAGAAGGTATATGCTTCTACCCTATCGAACCAGATTGTATATGGAATAACTCAGGACAAGAATGGTCATATCTGGATAGGAACGTTCCGAGGTCTTGACAAATATGACGGCAACACATTCACCCATTATTTCTGCTATTCAAACGACGAGGGACTCTTTGACAACCACATCACCGATGTCTTCAAAGACAGCAAGGACAGGATGTGGATAGCATCAGTGAACGGAGTCTGCATCTACCAGGACGACGACCATTTCAAGCGTCTCGAACTTGACGACAGGAACAGGAATATAACGAAAATCCTCGAAAGCTCGGATGGGAAGATCTTCATGTACTCATCCACGGCACTTCTCTGCTATGATGAGCAAAGCGAGCACATAAAGCCAGTTCTAAGCGATTCCAATTATCCATTCTTTTCCAGTTTCGCAGCCGGCACTGATGGCACGATCTGGGCAGTAAGTTTCAACAACATCATTGGCTACAACTCTAGCACGTACGATCTGCTGGGACGATATGAGTGCCCAGGCAATGTAAGCGGCTGGAACATAGACCCCAATGGAGATATTTGGCTGTGCACAGAGAAAGGCTTCTACATCTTCAGCACCATCTCTCGCCAGTTCAGCGAAGCGCCTGCCGCACTCCGAGCGAAGACGCGCTTCAATCCATCGGAAGTATATAGAGTCTTCCCTATCGACGACACACACATTCTATTTGCTACCAGAAGCGAAGATATCTACATATATGGAAGGAAAAGCGGAAGGCTCCTGCATCAAGATGACAAGGACTTTCCATTCTATGTGCCTCATTTAAGGAATATTAATAGCATTTTCAGGGACGACGCCCACAATATCTGGTTTGGACTCGAGGATGAAGGATTCTTTCTTGCCGAGAGAAACAAGAGCATATTCGGCAGTTACCGAGCACTACAGGAAAGACTTAGCGGAGAACAAGTCACATCCATTGTCACAAACAAGGAGGGCTCCGTCATCATAGCAGCCACAAAACATGCAGGAGTATTCACATACGACTGCATGACTGACAGAATCATTGCTCACAAAGGCATCAAGGCGAAGATGCTTCTATGCGATTCCCGAGGGAACATCTGGACCAGCTCCGAGACAGAATACAACGTGAACAGGTATACATTGACCCACGGCGAGCTGAAGCATGACAAGACATACCCTGTCAGCTTCATACTGTCTATGAAGGAAGGCTCTGACGGAGACATTTGGTTCTCTGGGCTCGGGGAGCAAATATGGCGTTACGACTACAGCAGTGACAGCTTTGAAGGAGTACAGGCATACAAGGACAACCAGTTCACATTCATTCCTGGAATGCTGTCACTTGATGACTCAAGCATGATGGTCTGCGGATTCTACCGAGATCCTGTCATAGTTAACACCCGCACGAAGCAGCAGCAGTCGCTTAGCGTATCGGGGGACGACATGAAACTGTGCATCAAGCGTTCCGTAATGGTGCCTACGGCTATGATGAAGGATGCCAATGGGAAAGTATGGATCGGAACCGTTGCCAATGGACTCCTTTGTTACGACCAAGAAGCCAAGCGCCTCTCACCTATCGATGGATCACCTTGCGTAGATATATCATCCATAGAGCAAGACACGAATGGAAACATCTGGGTGTCAACCATGTACGGCATAGGAAGGCTGAATCCAGAAAACGGAGAGTTCGCAAATTTCTACTTTGACAATACAGGAAAGAGCAATCAGTACTACGACCGTTCTTCATGCGTAATGCCTGATGGGACCATCATTTTCGGTGGTCCACACGGCATAACGACCATCAAGGCAAATTCCGGAAACAATGCTATCAAGCTTCCACTGGTTTTCGAGGACATGAAGGTTTACAACGAGTTCTTGAGGCCTAGCGAGAAAGGGTCCATCTCGAAGAATTTAAGTGAGAAACCTAAAGTCAAGCTGACCCACAAACAGAATAGTTTCAGCATCAGATATTCACTTCTGGACTACGCAAGTAGCGGACGAAGCCATTTCTACTACAAGTTGGAAGGATATGACAAGCAGTGGCATGACGCTGGAGACAACACTGAGGCATACTACACTAGAGTAGGTGCTGGAAACTACACATTCAGAGTGCGTTATGAGGACGACTCAAAGAATGTTCAGTCTGCCGAAGAAAGCCTCTCCATAAGCATCAAGGCTGCGCCGTGGATATCTTGGTGGGCTATAGCTCTCTATACTTTCATTATCGGAATGATAGTATACCAAATCTATAGGATGCGCAAGAAGATAAAGAAAGCGTCAGAAGAACAGCAAAGGCTTGAGTACGAGAAAGAGCAGGAGAAGAGACTTAACAAGATGAATATGAGTTTCTTCGCCAACGTAGCTCATGAGTTTAGGACTCCACTTACCACCATCAAGGGGCCCATCGACATTCTCAGCGACAGCGAAAACTTCAGCAAAGATCAAAAGAAGATGCTGGGAGTGATGCAGAAGAGCACCGAGAGAATGATGAGTCTGGTAGATCAGTTCCTTGACATCAACAAACTTGAGAATGACACACTTAAGCTCCAGGTCGCCAAACGAAACATAAGCGAAGACCTGAGGACATTTGTAGACTACTTCGAGGTCGCCGCGAAGATGAAGAACATCGTCATAACCACGGAAGGTTTTGAGGACAACTTCGATATGCTCTACGACCAGGACAAACTATATAAGATGGTTTCGAACCTGATGTCAAATGCCATCAAATACACGGAGGTCGGAGGTGCCATCAAGGTCGGATTCTACAAGAGTGGAGAGAATGTCAATATCTATGTCGCAGACAATGGTATCGGCATAGCTCCGGAGCTTAGAGAAAAAGTATTTGAGAGATACTATCGCATACCAGGAACTTCTGCATGGGGCACCGGAATCGGCCTTTACTATGTCAAGGCCTTGGCTGAAGTTCATCATGGAAGCATACGTTGCACAGAAAACGACCAGAATGAGCAGAAGAAGGGATCCATCTTCACCCTCACCCTGCCATATGCAGACTCAGCTTATAAAGAGAATGAAATCGTAAAGGGGCTCTCACAGAGCGAGCAGTTCCCTATCAAGGCCAATGTTTTCGAGGATACTGTCGATGGTGAAGGAAGTACAAAGATTATGATAGTCGACGACGACTTGGACATATGTAACTACTTGAAAATCCTTCTCAGCAGCGCAGGTTATAACACGATGACATGCTTTGATGCCGAGAGCGCTATGAGTAGAATCAAGGAATGGGAGCCTGACCTAGTGCTTAGCGACGTGGCAATGCCAGGAACAGATGGTTATGAGCTTTGTAGAAACATAAGAAATGACATGTCCATCAGCCATATTCCAGTCATACTGGTAACCGCAAAGACAAGTGTGAACGATCAGGTGATGGGCCTCGACAGCGGGGCAGATGCCTACATAACGAAACCATTTGATCCTAAGTACCTTATAGCCCTTATCAAGTCTATGCTTGACAAACGCCAGAGCGTTCAGAAAGCCTTGAACGAGAGCACGGATGTAGAGGTGATCAAGGAAGAAGACAATCTCTCGCTTCATGACAAGGCTTTCCTCGGAGAGCTGTACAAAGTCATGGAAAGCAGTATGGGAGAGCTTGAACTTGATGTCAATGATCTCGCCACGAGTCTACACATCTCTCGCACAAAGCTCTATTACAAGGTTAAGGGACTCACAGGCGAAAGCCCTGCGGCATTCTTCAAGAACTACAAGCTGAACAAGGCTGCAGAACTTATCTGCGAGGGCAAATACAACATCAGCGAAATCTCGGACATCACAGGATTTACAAGCCTCAGCCACTTCTCGACATCGTTCAAGAAGCACTTCGGCATGTCTCCAAGCGAATATGCAAAGAACAAGAAATAGCTACCTGTAAGCCACCACATGGTGGTTTGCGAGAGGCTCGCGAAGGAAGTATGAAGCGGCTCCTGGAGCCTCGACCACGATCTGGGTGCGGCAGAGGCCGGCCTCAGAGCGGTTCTCAAGTATGCGGGCAGGTATCTCCACCATGCTCTTCAGGTCAGGGGCGAACTTGCAGATGACTACCTCTCTCTCCTCCATCTCGCCCTTGATGGCGGTACCGATGCCAGACTCGAAGTGAGTGGTATAGCGGAATGATGTCAGCATGCTGAAAGGCACTGTGCAGTGCGCGAAAAGGAACTTGTCGCCGGAGATGCGCGAGAGGTTGCACTGGAAGCCTGGGCAAGAGTATTTCTTCTGAAGCCAGACCATGGTGAGGAGCGCAGGGATGTCGCCCTCGCAGCTAGACGGAATGCCTTCGGAGTTCAGGCGAGCAAGGGCTAGACAGCCCGTGTTATGCACAGTATCAAGAAGGTCGAAACACCTGATAGTGAGGCCACTGAGTCCATATCTAGAGATAAGGCGCTTGAGTGCGTCATAGATGGCTTCTGAGCCCTCGAAGCTCCTAGTGTCGCCCTCAAATGACTTCATCTCATCGAGCAGTTCAGCCATAGGGATGTCGACGAGCTCCACATTAAGCTTCTCCTTCGCCGCGGCATAATCCACACCGGAAGAGATGAGCCAGTCAGAAGGAGCACCCACGACGCCGAGCCTGACGCCACCCAGGTCCACAGGCTCCAGAGGCTTATGCCACGACTCCCCTTCTCCCTGTCCACCTTCACCTTCCAGGCGACTGGCAATGTACTCGGGACTGCCATGAAGGATCTCGCCAGACTGACCATTTGCGCGCAGATATGAGAGTATCTCCATAGATGCGGCCAATGAATTTGACTTTCCAGAAGTGAGCAGCTTGATATCCCCTTTCAGACCAAGGCTCTTGAAAATGCCTTCTGTGCCACCTGTGCGGACATAGATGACATCTGCATCATGCTCGCCGTAGCTGGAAAAGTCGTCACCGAAATATTCAAAAGGCTCCCCAAGGGCATCTTCAATGGCAATGATGAAGTCCTCCTCACGGACATTCTCTGCCACTTCATTATGAAGCGATGAGGTTATAGAGTAAAGTGCTATTGACATAAAAAATGTAGTATAATATCTTTCAAAGTTAACGAATATTCTCAATTATATCGTACATTTGGTATATATATGACAATCAATTGGACATGAAGATATACGTAGCATCATCCTGGAGAAACCAGCACTATCCAGCGGTGGTCGAGGCGCTTCGCGCTGCAGGCCACACGGTATATGATTTCAGAAACCCCGCAGCGAAGGAGTCGCGCGCAGTACTCGGCCCGGGCGCCCCAGAGGACGACAGCGAGCCTTTCAAGTGGGTGCTTGTCGGCGAGGACTGGCTGGACTGGACTCCTGAGCAGTACAGGGAGAAGCTCCAGCACCCAAGGTCCGTGCGTCAGTTCGGAAACGACCTCGCTGCCATGGAAGCATGCGACGCATGCGTCATCGTGCTCCCATGTGGCCGCTCGGCTCACACGGAGGCAGGATGGTTCAGCGGCAAGGGCAAGAAAACCATTGTCCTTATACCAGAAAAACAAGAGCCTGAACTGATGTACAAGCTCTTTGATGGTGTGGCTTGTTCCGTGGAGGAACTTGTAGAGATGCTCTAGGCTATTTGCCGGCAGCGATGAATGCAGCCTGCACAGGGCCTATACGCCTGTAGCCTTCCTCATTCATGTGAAGCTTGTCCTTCACATAGAACTCAGCACAGTTGAACTCATTGATACCCTGGAGATTGAACTGGTCAAGCACAGGGATGCAGTAGTATGCGCAGCAGTCTTTCTGGCCCTGCACGTACTCAGCGAAGGTCTTACCTATCTTGTTCGGAACCTCAGAGAATGGGTTGTGACCCGAGTCAGCACTGAAGAAACGGAGTGAGGTGAAGAAGTAGATCTTCGCCTTCGGATTCTTTTCCAGAATGGTCTTTATGCAGTAGTTGATACCGCCGCACTGGGTGTTCAGCTTGGACTCATCGTAGCCGTCGTATGCTGTGTAGTCCTTCCATGTGCCGACTTCCCTGCTGTTTGTATAGTCATTTGTCGAAGCCCAGAGGATGTAGACATCGTAGGTATCTGCCTGAGCCACCTGCTTCTGAAGGGTGTAGCCCTGCTCATTTGAGAAGCCTGCGCCTCCCACTCCATAGGTAACCACCTCAGCACCAAGCATATCCGCCCAGATCTGCTTCGCAGCATCAGACTCCTTGTTAACCGAAAGGGAGCCGCCGAACACAGCTATCTTCGCGCCGTAATTCTGAGTACCCTTGTAAGGGCTCTTCTTCGCCACCTTCTTATCAGGCATAATGTGATGCTTCTCAGGTTCTGGAACCCACTTGGACATCTGTGCAAAAGAGGTCATGCACGCAAGGCAGAGCGACAATGTAATGAATAGACGTTTCATAAAGCAAATATTGATTTGCTTGTAAAGATAGGTATAATTTGATATATTTGAGAAAATTAAACCAAATGTAACTATGTCACATCTGAAAACTATCATGGCAGTCGCTGCAGCATTGTCACTCGTAGCCTGCAAGAGCGAGCCACAGCCCGTATTCCCAGAGGGAGGCGAGCAGTTCACCACCCCAAACAAAGGCCTTGTAGAGCTGGGCTGCATCTTCCATGGCTCAGTGGCTCTCGCATTCGAGGGCACCATCATTCACATTGACCCTGTCACACAGATGCGCGAGCAGACCATCGACTACACCGGATATGGCCAGGCAGACGCCATCTTCATCACCCACGACCACGGCGACCACCTCTGCGAGCCTGCCATCGAGCAGCTCTCAAAGGAAGGCACGAAGCTCTTCGTGAACGGCAGCTCATACGAGAAGATCCAGAAAGGAACAGTCCTCAAGGAAGGCGACGAGGGCAAGCTTACCGACAAGATAAGCTACAAGGCTGTCGCTGCATATAACACCACCGAGGGCCACACGATGTTCCATCCTAAGGGTGTGGGCAATGGTTACCTCTTCGATATCGACGGTCTCGTGATCTATGTAGCCGGCGACACTGAGGTTATCGACGAGATGTCACAGCTCGGCCATGTGGACGTAGCGCTCCTCCCTGTGAACCAGCCATTCACCATGACCCCAGAGCAGTGCATCGAGGCAGCGAAGATCATTAATCCAGCCATCCTCGTCCCTTATCACCTCGGCGAGACTGACATACAAAAAATAGCCGATGGCCTTGAGGACACCGGCATAGATGTAAGACTTCACGAGTCTCTCAGATAATTACTTGCTGAGAGTCATGACTACAGCACCTTCTGCATCCTTGAGGGTGAGTACCTCATTCTCGAGAGATGCGGTGGCTGCTGAAGCGATGGCCTTGAGGTAGCACTCCTCGACAGCCACTGACACTGAGTCAGCCATCATCTTTGTGAGGGCAGCCTCACCAAATGAGATGGCGCCGTCAGCGAAAGTATAAGCGCCCATCATATTGTTGACGCCAGTGACACCGGCGTAGGTCATGTCTTCATTAAGTATAACCTGAGGAGCGTTAAGAGTCTCTGGGACAGTCTCACCATAGAGTGTGTCTACATTCCAGGTACCGGTGATATCCACCTTCTTGCCTGAACATGAAACGACTGCCATAGCTGCAGCTACTGCTGCGATAAGGGTAATGATCTTTTTCATAATAGTTTAACATTGATATGCATGAAGACCGTTACTACAAATTTTATTCCATTCCCAAATGACTGACATTCAGCTATATTATGAAGAGAAAGGCTCTGGTGAACCAATGATTCTGCTCCATGGAAATGGAGAGGAGCATGGCTATTTCAGGCATCAGATGGAGTGTTTCTCGAAATCGCACAGAGTCATTGCCATAGACACAAGGGGACATGGGAAATCGCCAATGGGAGAGAAGGAATTCAGCATCAGGCAGTTCGCCCAAGATTTAGATGATTTCATGGTCGAGATGGGGCTGGAAAAAGCCATCATACTTGGTTTTTCGGATGGCGCAAACATTGCCATGGAATTCGCCTTGGCACATCGGGACAAAGTGTCAAAGCTTATCCTAAATGGAGGAAACATTGAGCCATGCGGCGTGAAAGCCATCTACCAGATACCGACAGTGCTGGAGTATTGGTGGCTAAACGTCTTGGGCATCTTCACCGACAGGATGAGACAAAGGAAAATGCTACTGAGACTTATGGTAAAGGAGCCTCACATAACTCCCACTCAGCTCGCTACTCTAAACATGCCGACACTGGTCATAGCAGGCACAAACGACATGATACGCGAAAGTCACACAAAGTATATCGCATCTTCGATACCTAATAGCGTCTTGAAAATCATCCCGGGCGACCATTTTGTAGCGGCAAAGAATCCATTATGTTTCAATGAAGCTGTCAAGTCATTCATTATATGAATGAAATAACTACATTTGCATAAAACAAGTTAGAGATGAGAAAATATACATCCATGTTTACAGCTGTGGCATTGGCCTTCAGTGTCATATCCTGCACCGAGAAAACATCAGATCTCACGCTTAAGACGACTGAGTTTTCCGAGAACACCGACGACATAGAATACTCTATGGACGTCACACTCCCCGTAGGAAAAACCTCCCTGGACAAATCCATTCGTGAGCAGCTTCTCACTATCCTAGAGGGCGACCTCAGCAGCATCGCGTGCTTCGAAGAAGAAGAGAGGCTCTTTGCACCATTCGATGGAGACAAGAAAGACGTTGACAGCTATCTTCAGTACCTCAGCGAGAACACTTGCCATGAACTTGAGGCGAAGTCACGCGACACCAAGGAGGAGGCACGTGAGTATAGCGACGAGTACACTCCACCTTCATGGGGCTGTGACGCTTCACTAAGATTCATCAGCCAGAACGACAAATACGCTGTCTTCTCACTTTTCGAGAGCGTTTACTATGGCGGTGCGCATGGAGGTATAATTGGCGATGGACACATAACCTTCTCGAAGGCCACAAGCGAGCGCATCACATCAGTGGTGGACCCAGCATACCTGAATGAAGTCCAGCCACTTCTCAGGAAGGGACTGAACGAGTATATGGCAAAATACAGCGACGGCGAATGGGACGAAGACACGCTCTTCGACTGGCTTTTTGTCGAGGACCAGACAGTGCCACTCCCAAGCATTGTCCCATACCCATCAGCTGAAGGATGGAACTTCACATATCGTGAGTATGAGATAGGCCCATATGCCATGGGCATGCCTGAGTTCACCATTCCATTTGACGAGCTCAAGCCTTACCTCACAAAGCAAGCAGAATCAATCATGAATTAATCAAATAGACAATGGCAAAGAATCATTCAGTAGTCAAGAATTGGCCAAAGTATGTCCTTCAGTGGGGCGTGCTCCTGGCACTATTGGCATTTATTCTAGGCCCTGCCATCGTACACACGATGGCCAAGGTAGATCCTGAGAAGTACTGCCCTGTCGGTGGTCTCCAGGCACTTATGACCTTCTTCACACGCGGATCGCTCCCATGCTCGATGAGCTCAGTGCAGATCGTGATGGGTATAGCACTCGCAGTGGCGGTCATCCTCTTCAGCAAGCTCTTCTGCGGCTTCCTTTGCCCAGTAGGTACTGTGGAAGACCTCATGACCAAGCTCCGCAAGTCACTCAAGCTGAAGGCTGTGAAGATCCAGAACGGAAGCGTCATCGACAGCATCCTCCGTATCTTCAAGTACATCCTTCTCTTCGTCGTTTTCTATTTCACAGTCATTGAGAGCGAACTCTTCTGCAAGAACCTCGATCCATACTATGCAATGGCTACTGGCTTCAAGGGTGAAATCACATTGTGGATGGCGATAATCACTGTAGCCATGGTTTTTGTCGGAGGTCTTTTCATTGATAGATTCTGGTGCAAATACATCTGCCCACTTGGTGCCATCTCGAATACATTCAAGTTCTGGATCTGGAGCATTGCCCTTCTCGCTGCATATTATATCCTCGCAGCCTGTGGCATCGCACTTCCAGTATGGCTTATGCTCGTGCTCTTCTGCATCGTAGGATATGTCCTCGAAGTAGTAGTACGCAAGCCTAAGTTCCAGGCAGTCAACATGATCCGCAACGAATCGCTCTGTAATGGTTGCGGCCTATGTGAGAAGCAGTGCCCATACAGCATCAAGATAAGCGAGTTCAACGGAAAGGTCAACCATGTAGACTGTACCCTCTGTGGCGAGTGCGCTGCAGCATGTAACAAGTCTGCACTCTATGTAGGCACAAGCAAGAAATCCGCAAACGCAGCCTGGAAGAAGTACATCGCGCCAGTCGCTACCGTGGTCATCACACTCATCGCGCTCATCGCAGGCGACAAGTTCGAGATCCCTACCATCAATGAGACCTGGGGCATCGAAGGCTATGACGCCGACAGCACGCTTGTCCAGCTCGTAGATCCATCTACACTCGAGACCCTGAAGATCGAGAACCTCACATCAGTGCACTGCTTCGGAAGTTCGATGGCATTCAAGGCCAAGCTCGAGAAGATCAAGGGTACACATGGCGTGAAGACCTTCGTGCGTTCGCACAATGTAATCGTGACATACGACCCTAAGGTCATCACAGCAGAGAAGCTCACAGAGGAAATCTACGAGCCTTCACACTGCAGGATCGAGTCTCCAGACCATAAGGAAGTACCTGAGATAAAGGTCGTTACCATCCGCACAGACAAGATGTTCAATAAGTCCGACCTGAACAATCTCGCGAACCAGTTCCGCTTCACCTACACAGACAAGAAAGTATACGGAATCGATTCTGAGTACGACTGCCCTCTCATCGTTCATCTGTACATGGATCCTTCTGCTGAGCTCTCAGAGGATGAGATCAGGTCTATCGTAGAGAAGAAGACTGTAGACATCACGAACGCTCAGGGTGAGGTGCTCCGCCAGCTTCCTGTGAACTTCGAGTTCGTGAAGATGGAAAAGGGTGAGAAGATCATCGACACACGCGACTACCTCGAGATGATGTTCGATTCTTTCACCAGCGGAGACCTTAACGGAAGATATACCGACGCAAACGACTCTACATATGTGGAGAAGAGAGCGCAGCATCTTGCAGGCCAGCAGTGGTATGTATACGAGATCGAGAACCAGGGCTTCGAGAAGCCTATCTATAAGAGAAGCTATCCATTCGTAAGTAACTGGCTCTCAAGCGAGGAAGGCGTCATCAGAGTAGACGTGAAGCTGAACGCAGACTATAAGCCTGCTCTCCAGATCACTTACTCAGACCCTATGACCGCAGACAAGATCTGGGAAATGCTTACTTCAGAGACATGGAAGATCACATACTCAGTAGACGATGTACGTGAGGAGCCTGCACGCATAAAGTTCTCTGTGCCAGGAACCACCTTCCCTATCGAGCATTAGGCCGATTCACATAACGAAATAGCCAGCGTTTTTCGACGCTGGCTATTTATTTTATCAAAAAGAACTAGTTCTTCTGAATATAATCCTGATAGTCATCAAGTGAAGCCTGGATCACAGCCTTCGCTTCATCTGCGCCATACAGGCCCATAAATTCCATTCTCTTCTTCACCTCTCCAGGGATATCCTTATAGGTTGTGAAATAATGGATGAGTCGGCGAGCGATGTCCTTAGGAAGGTCATCAATATCCTGCATGTTTCCATACACAGCATCATCCTTGAGAACTGCTATAATCTTGTCATCAGCCTGCTTATGATCGAGAAGGCGGATACCTCCGATAGGACGGCACTTAACGAGTATATCACCATGTGTAACGTCCTTCTCAGTAAGAACGCAAATATCAAGCGGATCATGGTCGCCCTCTACATCATAACGAGCGAGGACATTATTTGACCTCTCTGCCATTTTTACGTCACAGAGGGTACGTGGGATGAAGCCGTAGAGGCTAGGAACAATGTTCGAAAATTTCTGTGGGCGATCAAGGCAGAGATAGCCTGATGCCTTGTCAACTTCGTACTTGACTGTGTCAGAAGGTACGATCTCAATGAAAGCCCTGATAAAGTCAGCGTTTTCTGTGGTAGGCTCTATGCCATGCCAGGGGTGGGCTTTCTTAGTCTTCTTTAAATCCATGTCATTAATCTTAAAAATCGTGCAAAAGTAAGCATTTATTCTCACTTATTGCACGATTTTTAACTCAAATTAAAGCGATAGGATACCTAAAACGTCTATCAGTTCCCTATCTATAGGCTTATTCCACTTGATTGCCCTACCGAAAGGAACATACACTATCTTATCATTCTGAATGCCCACCATCACATTTCTCTGTCCTTCTACGAGAGCCTCGACAGCGGCGACACCAAGTCGACTTGCAAGGATTCTGTCAAATGCAGTAGGAACACCACCTCTCTGCAGATGGCCGAGGATTGAGACTCGGACATCAAACTTCGGATACTCCTTCTCAACTCTCTCAGCATAGTACTGTGCACCCTTACCTTCCTTAGGGCTTTCAGATACGATGACAATCGAACTGTTCTTGCTCTTGCGCATACCTCGGCCGATATACTGTGCAAGCTGGTCTACAGTAGAGTCATCTTCAGGGATGATGGCAGCCTCAGCTCCGGAAGCTATGGCGCTGTTCTGTGCAAGGAAACCAGCATCACGTCCCATCACCTCGATCAGGAAGATACGGTCATGGCTGTTCGCGGTATCGCGAATCTTGTCGACACAATCGACGATAGTATTCAATGCTGTATCATAACCAATGGTCGAGTCAGTTCCGTACAGATCATTGTCAATGGTACCAGGAAGTCCGATACATGGAACATCAAAATCCGCAGCAAACTGCAACGCTCCTGAAAGTGAACCGTTTCCGCCAATTACTACAAGTGCATCAATCTCATGCTTCTTGAAATTCTCATACGCTTTCTGCCGTCCTTCAGGAGTCATGAATTCCTTGCTTCGTGCCGTCTTCAGGATAGTACCTCCACGCTGGATGGTATTTGAGACACTGGAACTGGTAAGCTGATGGATATCATCATCTATCAATCCAGCGAATCCGCGGTATATACCCATGACTTTCCAACCATGGAAAATAGCCGCTCTTGTGACAGCTCTGATAGCTGCATTCATGCCAGGTGCATCACCTCCTGAAGTCAAGATGCCAATAGTCTGTATCTTTGCCATATTAAATCCTATTTGTACGACAAATATATGAATTTCGTACGAAAAATATCACACCTAGCGGTGCCTAAGGGCGAGTTCGTGCTCAAGATCCTGGATGCTGACCCCCATCTGCTCGCAGAGGACGAGAGTGTGATAGATGATATCACATGCCTCGTACACGAAACGATCGCGGTTTCCATCTACAGCTTCGATGATAGCCTCGGTGGTCTCTTCACCCACTTTCTTCGAGATGGCCTTAACACCTTTAATGAAAAGCTTGGTGGTGTAGGACCCCTCTGGCATATTCTCATGACGCGACTTTATCACACCGGCAAGTTCGCGTACGAAGCCTTCGTCTTCTGGGGTGTCAAAGCAGCTTGTAGTGCCACGATGGCAAGTAGGTCCATCTGGAATAGCCTTGATAAGCAATGTATCCGCATCGCAGTCAAGATAGATGTCGACCACATGTAAGAAGTTTCCGCTAGTCTCCCCTTTCGTCCAAAGAGTCTGCCTAGTGCGTGAGAAGAAGGTAACACGGCCTTCGGCCTGAGTCTTCTCGAACGCTTCCTCATTCATATAGCCCATCATGAGCACCTTCAAGGTGCGAGCATCCTGTATAATGGCAGGAATAAGTCCATCGCCATTTTTCTCTAAATGGAAATCACTGAATTTCATAATCTTACATTAATTCCGCGAGCTGAAAGAGCCTGCTTAAGTTCTGGGATAGGAATCTGTCCGTAATGGAAGATACTTGCTGCTAGAGCGGCGTCCGCCTTGCCTTCAGTGAGCACATCGACGATGTGATCGATACTTCCGGCTCCGCCAGAGGCGATCACTGGAATGGAAAGAATGTCGCTTAGCTGCGAATATGCTTCGCAAGCATAACCATTGCAAGTACCATCATGGTCCATGGAAGTGAAAAGTATCTCTCCCGCTCCCCTTTCCTGTGCCTCGCGAGCCCACGAGAAGAGTTCCACTTCAGTCATGCGTTTGCCGCCATGAGTGGTCGCGCGCCATACGCCATCCACCATCTTCGCATCGATGGCGACCACGACGAACTGGTTTCCGTACTTCCCGGCGATCTGCCCGATGAGGTCAGGATTTGCGATGGCGGCGCTGTTGATCGAAATCTTGTCTGCGCCGGCATCCAGAAGACGCGATACGTCGTCGAGCGAATGGATACCACCTCCAACGGTGAATGGGATGTTAATGCCCAATGCTATCTTTCCCACCAGGTCCACGAAGGTATTTCTACCTTCCTGCGTGGCGCTGATATCCAGATAAACCAGTTCATCAGCACCTTCACGCGAATATTTAACGCCCATGTCTACGGCATCGCCGACCTCTTTCAGGCCTTCGAAGTTGATGCCCTTCACTACGACACCATCTTTGACATCCAGGCAAGGGATTATACGTTTAGCGACCATCTTTCAATATCCTTGAGTGTAATTCTGTTCTCATATATAGCCTTTCCGACTATAACTTTCTTTAGGCCAAGCCCATTAAGTCTCTCAATATCAGCCATAGAGCTAATGCCTCCGCTAACAGTGAAGATAACATCAGGGAATGCGCTCTGCAGGCGCACATATAGTTCATCCGCTGGGCCCTGAAGCATGCCGTCACGACTGATCTCAGTGCAGATGACCTGGCCAAGACCATGTTTAAGGAATCTCTCGACAAGTTCATCGATGCTGAGCTGGGCGGTTTCAAGCCAGCCCTTCACGGCGATGAGACCATTTTTCACATCAGCTCCAAGCACCATTTTCTCTGAGCCGAACTGTTCCAGCCACTGCTCGAAAAGATCTGGATGAAGAGCCGCTACGCTACCGACCACTGCGTGGTCTGCGCCAGCATCAAACACAGATCTTAACGCTTCAGCACCAGAGATGCCTCCGCCCCATTCCACCGTGCAATCCACAGCTGAAGCGACCTGCTCAAGCACCTTGAGATTTACAGGAGCAGAGCATTTCGCGCCATCGAGATCCACCATGTGGATGCGATTCACGCCACAGTCTGAATAGGCTTTCGCCATATCAAGAGGCGAAGCGTCGTACACCTTCTTCTGGTCATAATCTCCCTTGGAAAGACGTACACACTTACCATCGATGATATCTATTGCAGGAACTATCTCTATCATAAAGCAAGGAAATTTGCGAGAATCTGCTCACCCACGTCACCACTCTTTTCAGGATGGAACTGTGTACCGTAGAAGTTCTCATATTTAAGTGCTGCACTGAACATCACACCCGCATGCCTGCATGTGGCGATGGTATCTGGACACAACGAAGCATAGTATGAGTGAACGAAATACACATGCTGTCCACCTTTCATGCCCTTGAACAGTTTGCCATCTAGATTTGCGATAGTGTTCCATCCCATATGAGGGACCTTGGAATCATCAGTCGGAATGAACTTCTTCACATGAGCATCGAAGATTCCCAGGCCGACAGCATTGCCCTCCTCAGAATCACGACACATGATCTGCATGCCCACGCAAATACCCAGGACAGGCCTACGAAGGCCTTTGATTACAGTTTCAAGGCCTTTCGCCCTGAGGCTTGCAACAGCCTCGGCATCATTGCCCACACCAGGAAGAATGACCTTCTCGGCAGCGATGATGCGCGCTGGGTCTGCCGTGAGTTCAAACTCCGCACCCAGTCTTTTCAATGCATTGCTTACTGACTCGATGTTGCCAGCGTCATAATCTACTATAGCTATCATAAGATTCCCTTGCTTGATGGTAGTTCATAGCTGAAGACATCGCGCCTTACAGCCTGCTTGAGCGAGCGTGCAAAAGCCTTGAACACTCCCTCTATGATATGATGGTTATTTTCGCCTCGCGCCTGCACATAAAGATTGCACTTCATGGCATCGCTGAGCGACTTGAAGAAATGCTTCCACATTTCAGTCGGCACGTCGCCGACGTAGTCGCGGGTGAACTGGACATCCCAGACAAGCTCGCTTCTGCCGCCAAAGTCGAGAAGCACGATGGCTCTGGACTCGTCCATTGGCAATGCGAAGCCATACCTATCGATGCCCCTCTTGTCGCCAAGAGCCTGCCTCAGGGCATCTCCAAGTGCGATCGCCACATCTTCCACTGTGTGGTGCTCATCGACTTCGAGATCTCCCTTGCAGCTTAGCTCCATGCTGATGCCGCCATGATGAACTATCTGGTTCAGCATGTGGTCGAAGAACTTGAGGCCGCTGTCCACGCTGGACTCTCCTTTTCCATCGAGATCCACTCTCACATGGATGTCGGTCTCTGCGGTCTTCCTGTCTATTGAAGCCGTACGCCGGGTAGCACGTATCACCTCGGCGATCTGAGCCCAACTCAGTTCGCCTACCTTGAGGCCTTTCGCGCCCAGGTTCTCAGCAAGTTTCATGTCTGTATCCCTGTCACCAATGACAAAGGATGCAGCCATATCATATCCTCCCGAAAGATACTTTCCGAACATGCCTATGCCTGGCTTTCTATTCGGCGACCCATCTTCAGGGAAATGCTCATCGATGAGGAAGTCGTCAAATTTGACTCCCTCCCCTTCAAGAGTCTTCAGCATCTTGTTCTGTGCTGGCCAGAAAGTCTCTTCAGGGAAGGCCTCAGTACCGAGCCCATCCTGATTTGATGCCATAACGATGTCGTAACCAAGGCCCATGAGCGCCTTCATGCCACTGATCGCGCCAGGGACAAACTCAAGCTTCTCGAGGCTATCGATCTGCTCGTCTGCAGGCTCCACGATGATGGTGCCGTCTCTATCTACAAAGATTGCCTTTTTCATGTTACTTTCCTATTACACAGTCATACTCGGAGATGGAGTTAATCATCTTCACATTCTCTTCAGGAAGGCCAATGGTAAGGCGAAGACAGTTCTTGCAACCCATCACCTTGTTTCTGTTTCTCACAATGATTCCGTCCTTCAGCAGATGCTCGTACATCGCGTCAGCGTCGTCAAACTCCACGAGAAGGAAGTTCGCGTCGCTCGGGTACACCTTCTTCACGCAGCTGAAGACGTTCAGCTGTGATGCTACTGATTCGCGCTGCTCGACGATCTCCTTCACCTTCTCATCTACCGGTTCCTCGAGAAGACGCATCACAGCATCCTGAGTGGCCTGGCAGATGTTGTATGGGTACTTTACCATCGACATAAGACGGATGATGTAAGGCTGGGCAAATGCCATTCCCAGTCTCAGGCCAGCCATTCCCCACGCCTTCGAGAGGGTCTGGAGCACGACGAGATTCTCGTATTCATTGACCAATGCCCTGAGGCTGCCCTTAGTGCTGAAATCCACGTAGGCCTCGTCCACGATGACGATGCCTGGGAAAGTCTTTATGATGTCGATGATCTCGTCAAGCTCATAGGCATTGCCCGAAGGGTTGTTCGGGCTGCAGATGAACATGAGCTTGGTGTTCGCGTCGCATGCATCCAGAAGCGCCTGCTTAGGCAGGGCAAACTCAGCAGCGAGCGGCACCATGCGCACCTCGATGTCATTGATATCAGCAGCTACCGAATACATGCCGTAGCTAGGCGCGATCATCACTGCGTTGTCCTTTCCAGGCTCACAGAAGATCCTGTACATCAGGTCAATGGCCTCGTCGCTTCCGTTTCCGAGGAAGATGTTCTCTGCAGGCACACCCTTGATCTGCGAGAGGCGCGCCTTCAGCTGTTTCTGGTGAGGATCTGGGTAGCGATTGACGCCATTATCGTAGGGACTTTCATTCGCGTCGAGGAATACTCCAATGCTGCCCTGATACTCGTCACGTGCCGTGCTATACGGACACAGGCTGCGGACATTGCCGCGCACTAGGCTTTCTATCTTATTCATTTCACCCTCACCTTTACTGCGTTTGCATGTGCCTGTAGGCCTTCAGCCTCTGCCATGGTGACAATGGTGCCGCCAAGTCCAGCGAGGCCCTTTCTCGATATTTCCTGGATAGTCATCTTACGGATGAAACTATCGATATTCACGCCACTGAAAGAGCGCCCCCAGCCACATGTAGGAAGAGTGTGGTTTGTACCAGAAGCATAGTCTCCTGCGCTCTCTGGGGTATAGTGACCGACGAATACGCTGCCTGCCGCTGTGATCTGGTCAGCGATATCCCAAGGCTTTCTAGTCGAGATGATGAGGTGCTCGGGAGCGTAATCATTGGCAAAGTCGACGATATCCTGAGGGCCATCAAATACGACGGCAAGACTGTTCGACAGGGCGCTGAGCGCAAACTCAGCCCTGTCGAGGACTGCCGTCTGCTTCTCAAGTTCCTTCTGCACTTTGCCCACGATCTCAAGCGAGTCGCAAACGAGCATCACCTGGCTGTCGCGACCATGCTCTGCCTGAGAGAGAAGATCAGCAGCGATAAACGCTGGCTTCGCCGAGCTGTCTGCAATCACCATCACTTCAGATGGGCCTGCAGGCATGTCTATGGCCACTTCCCTGCCGCCGAGCATCTGCTTCGCCGTGGTCACAAACTGGTTTCCTGGGCCAAAGATCTTATCGACTTTTGGGACAGTCTCAGTGCCGTATGCCATCGATGCGATAGCTTGAGCACCACCGACCTTATATATCTTCTGAATGCCACAGAATGAAGCGGCAAACAGTACCTCTGCAGACACTTTTCCGCTGCGGCCAGTAGGCGTACAGAGCACAACCTCCTTACATCCAGCTATGCGGGCCGGAATGGCAAGCATAAGTACTGTCGAGAAAAGTGGCGCGGTACCACCTGGTATATAGAGACCTACTTTCTGTATAGCGACAGGGCGCTGGATGCAGCGTACGCCTGGAGCCGTAGTCACCTTGATCTCACGTGGCAGCTGTGCCTTATGGAATGCTTCAATGTTTGCGGCAGCATCTGCGATGGCCTGCTTTACCTCAGGCTTGACCGTCTTTACGGCTTCGTCTATCTCTGCTTGGCTTACCTGTATCTCGCCAAGTTCTCTTTTATCTATCTCAAGTGAAAGTGCCCTCAAGGCATCGTCTCCCTCACGCTTTACGCGCTTCAAGATGCCTTTAACGATCTTCTCCACTGCTGGATTTGCACTCGCCGGGCGCTGACACAAAGACTCCCACCTTTCCACTGATGGGTTCAAGTAAGTATTCATATATTAAAGAATGATCTTGTCAACATTAAGAACGAGTATGCCTTCTGCTCCGATGGCCTTGAGCTGCTTGATCTTGTCCCAGAGCTCCTTGCTGTCCACGACAGAGTGAAGTGAGCACCAGCCTTCAGCAGCAAGCGGCATGACTGTCGGGCTTCTCATGGCAGGAAGAATCTTCACTGCCTCAGGGATGGAAGACTCAGGGATGTTCATGAGGATATATTTCTTTCCCTTGCTGACCTTGGCAGACTCGATTCTAAAGAGTATCTCCTCAAGTGTGGCCTTCTCATCCTCAGTAAGTCTGCCACTTGAGATAAGTACAGCCTCAGAGAAGAACACCTTCTCGACCTCTTTCAGACCATTTGAGATAAGGGTGCCACCTGAAGATACGATATCGAAGATAGCGTCAGCGATACCTGCAGCAGGAGCGATCTCCACTGAACCTGTGATGACCTCGATCTCAGCCTTCACACCATTCTGCTCAAGGAATCTTCTAAGAATATTTGGATAAGATGTAGCGATCCTCTTTCCTTCGAAATACTGTGGGCCAGTATACTCCTCTGCCTTAGGAATGGCAAGCGAGATGCGGCAGCCGCCGAAGCCAAGCTTCTCCACGACTTCTACCTTGAGGCCTTTCTCCTCGACCTCATTCAAACCGACAATACCCAGAGAGGCGGTGCCATTTGACACTACCTGAGGGATGTCATCATCTCTCATATAGAGAATCTCGATAGGAAAGTCCGGTGCCTGAGCGAGGAACTTTCTCTTAGAATCATCTGCAGTGATTCCTATTTCTTTAAGAAGAGCAGTGCAGTCTTCATTTAAGCGGCCTTTGGCCTGAATGGCGATACGTAACATAATATGTCAAGTGTTTTATATAATCAATGAAAAAAAGGCTCACCAAAAGGTAAGCCTTCTATATGTCGCTACAAAACATCAGACACACTCGAGCCTACCAAATCTTCTGGAAATGGTGATGGTGGTGTGAATGGATGTTCATAATCATGTTCATAGTCGCAAATATATAAATCTTTCTAATAAAACACAATTTTCAAGGAAAATCTTTTATAAAGAACGGAAAAACTGTCTAAATAGGCCACTTCCATCCGCCACAATCGAGTCCCATTCGCCCCTACACCTCGCTCCATTCGTCCCAAAAACGGCTTTCAGGCATCCTCAGTACAATTTTTGTTGATACATTTGCAATGCACAAGAAAATGTGCGTGTACATATTTGACTAAAACCAAAATCAGAAAGAAAATGGAAAAGACAAATGTTGAAGTCCTCGGCAAAGTCCAGGCAATCTTGGCAGAGAAGCTCTGCGTATCACTTTCAGAAGTAAAACCAGAAGCTTCACTTACCTCAGACCTTGGAGCAGATTCTCTCGACACCGTGGAGATCATCATGGATATCGAGAAGGCATTTGACATCAAGGTTCCAGATGACGCAGCTGGTCAGATCGACACAGTAAACGACATCGTGAACTACATCATGAACAACTAATATGGTAAACTTCGTATACCTGCTCCAGGATTCGATCAAGAAGAACTGGAACAGCCCAGCAGTGGGTGACTTCAGAGGTGCAGACAGAACCTACGGCGAGTTCGCTGAGAACAGTGCTCGTCTTCAGGTTCTATGGAAGGCCTGTGGAATCAATGAGGGAGACAAAGTAGCGATCAACGCAAAGAGCAGCGCAAACTGGATACAGGTCTTCATGGCGGCAGTCAGTGGAGGTTTTGTAAGCGTTGAGCTATTCAATGGATTCCTTCCGAAAGACACCGTACAGCTGGTCAATCATTCCGAGAGCCGCATACTTTATACAGAGGCTGCCATCTTCGAGAAGATGGACTTCGAGGCTATGCCTGGAATCGTAGCAGCCATTGACCTGAACACAATGGAAGTCCTCGCTTCACGTGGAGACTTCCAGAAAAACTTCGATTCACTCGACGAACTGATGGCAGCACGCTATCCAAATGGTTTCTCATCTTCAGATGTAGACTATAGCGCCCGTCAGCTTGACGACATCTGCGGCATCATGTACACTTCTGGTTCTACAGGAAACCCTAAGGGTGTGATGCTTACTTACAAGAACATCTCGTGGAATGTTGAGCACGTTCCTCAGTACTGTCCATACATGGCAGGTGAGAAATATACATCCATTCTCCCTTATGCACATATCTTTGGACTTGTCTGCGACGCCGTCATTCCACTCTGTATAGGTATGCACACCATCGTGCTGTGCAAGCCACCAATTCCGTCAAATGTAGAAGCTCTCCTTCGCGAGAACAAGCCTAGGATTTTCTTTGCTGTTCCTCTTGTCATGAGCAAGTTCGTGGAATACACAGTCGGTGCCGAGATTCGCAGCGAAGAGGGTCAGATGAAGCTTGACCAGTACGAGAAGTACCCTGAGTACTGCGAAATGCTCAAGGAGAAGGTCATGCAGGCACTTGGAGGCCGTATTGAGACTTTCCTTACAGGAGGCGCAGCGATCCCACCAGATGTGGAATCATTGCTCGCATTCAAACTCAAGCTTCCATTCGCCACGGGCTACGGAATGACCGAAACTGCTCCTGTCATCTCCATCGGACGCGTAGGAGAGTATAAGGCTCGCTCTTGCGGAGAAATCATTGATACCCTTCAGTACCAAATCGACTCACCTGACATGCATAATGTAGCAGGCGAGCTCCAGATCAAGGGTGACAATGTATTCGCAGGATATTTCAAGAACCCAGAAGCCACCGCAGCGGCATTTACGCCTGATGGCTGGCTCCATACCGGAGATATGGCCACTGTCGACGAGGATAAGATACTGTTCCTTCTTGGTCGCTGCAAGAGCATGATACTGTCAGAGAATGGACAGAATGTCTATCCAGAGGAGATAGAGGCGATACTCAATGCCCTGCCTTACGTAGCAGAATCATTGATAGTACAGAGAGGAAACAACATCCACGCTCTCATCGTGCCAAATGCAGATAGGGCTGCGATGAACCATCTCGATGCCTCATCACTTGCGACAGTGATGGAGAGCAACATCAAGAAACTTAACCTCAGCATACCTCAGTACGCAAAGGTCAATTCATTTGAGATGAGAATGGAGCCTTTCGCCAAAACTCCTAAGGGATCGATCAAGAGGTTTATGTACGCCTAACCTGCTTGTCAGGTGTGGTAGCCTCAAGAAGAGATCTATAATAGCTCCTTGACACCGGAATTTCCTTTTCAACATCAGACAGGACGATGTCTGCTCTACCCTTTGCATGTCGAAGCATGGTAATGCGATTCACATTCACAAGGTAAGACCTATGGCATCTCATGATCGAAGAACCATTCAGTATACTTTCAAGCTCAGTGGTACTGCATCTAAGCAAGTAATGAGCGAGCTTACCAGTAGACATGTAATGGATGTTCACATAGTTGTCCTGGGACTCTATGTAGCAGATATCGTCCAGTTTGAGAGAAATGCGAAGCACACCAGTATGATCGCGGAAATCGATAAGTTCTGCATCAGGTGCTGGAGTGATGGAAGCCAGACGCTGAGTAAGCATCGAAATCTCCTCATTTCTATCCTCGTTGAAACCTATAAGGATGGCGATGGAGTAAGGAATGGTAAGAATAAGTGCTACACAGTAAGTAGTCTTCGCAAGAAGAGTAGGACCTGCTCCAGTGACATTGTATCCAAACATGAAAGTGAATGCGATATAAATGGCAGCAATGACGACAAATTCCACGAAGAGCCAGAGGATAAGAGCTCTCATGGAGAGCACCCTACTCCTTTGATGATGAACTAGCATAAACTTGCTGGCAAGTATAAGTGCCAGACAAATTATAAAGAACAAAATGGAAGGAAGAATGCTTTCCTTCTTTATGATTGACAGCCAAAGTGTCTCAGAGAAAGGTTTATAGATGTTCAGGAAAGCTATGGAAAACAGCAGTATGAACAAGGTAATTCTTATGAGAAATCCCTTTTTCAGGAAAGATTTAGGTGCGTCCATCGTCAACATAGTTTTACGCAAAATTAGAAACAATTATTATATTCGCAAAAGAAGCAATGGATAGAGAGGAATTGAAGAAGTATCTCCCACACAGGGAGCCCATGCTTTTGGTAGACTCATCCGAGGTCGTAGAAGAAGGTAAAGTGGAATCGACCTATACGATCCCAGAAGAAGCCTATTTTGTTCAAGGTCACTTCCCTGGCAACCCTATTGTACCAGGAGTAATCCTATGTGAAATCATGGCTCAGGGTAGCGTATTGCTTTTCAAGGAGAAACTTGATGGAAAACTTGGACTTTATGCGGGCATGAATAAGGTCAGGTTCAAGAAGCAAGTTCATCCTGGTGAGACCGTAGTAGTAAAATCAAAGGTAAGCAGCTGCCACGACCCGCTCATTTGCGTGGAGTCTGCAGCTTATGTAAATGGAGATCTCTGCTGCTCAGGAATGCTTTCATTTATGCTCACCGACAATAAATAAACTTTACAATAGTTCGTTAATTTTATAAAAGTTACGCCACGGCGCGAACGCCGTAGAA
>JAKSJM010000070.1 GCA_024398075.1 Bacteroidales bacterium
GTTTAGGGACTTTCACCCGTTAGAGTACGTTCGTGCTGGACGAACTACAAAAAAGCGGCTCCGGAGCATTCCAGAGCCGTTTTTTTATTTATTTCTCATAACCACCTGGCCGCCAGAAGCGTCGACTTCGATGACTGAGTTCTTCTTTACAGTGCCATTCAGCACGGCACGTGCGAGCTGGTTCACAAGCTCCCTCTGAATGAGTCGCTTCACAGGGCGAGCTCCATAGGTAGGGTCATAGCCATTCTCCACCATGTCATCTTCAAACGCCTTGGTATAGGTAAGCTCCACGCCATCCTCAGAAAGCTTCTTCTGAAGGATTGACATCTGGATGCGCACGATCTCTCTGATGTCGTCCTTAGAAAGGTTATCGAAGCGGATGATTTCATCGATACGATTCAGGAACTCAGGCTTCATCGCAGCTGTAAGGTCCTCATTCTTAAGGTTTGAGGTCATGATAAGAATAGTATTCTTAAAGTCTACAGTACGGCCCTTGTTATCAGTAAGACGACCATCGTCAAGTACCTGAAGAAGGGTGTTGAAGACATCAGGATGGGCCTTCTCTATCTCATCAAGAAGGATCACGCTGTAAGGCTTCCTACGCACGGCTTCTGTGAGCTGGCCGCCCTCATCGTAGCCTACGTATCCTGGAGGGGCACCTACAAGACGACTTACTGTGTGGCGCTCCTGGTACTCGCTCATATCGATACGGGTAAGCATGGATTCATCATTGAAAAGGAACTCCGCAAGAGCCTTCGCCAGTTCTGTCTTACCCACACCTGTGGTTCCGAGGAAGAGGAACGAACCGATAGGACGATGCTCGTTGGATAGGCCAGCACGCGAGCGACGCACAGCGTCTGACACCGCACAGATAGCTTTCTGCTGGCCCACAACTCTCTTATGCAGAGCTTCTTCCATGCGCAAGAGTTTCTCTCGTTCACTCTCCAGCATACGGCTCACAGGGATGCCCGTCCAGCGCGCCACCACTTCGGCGATATCGGCAGGAGTGACGGACTCAGTGACGATAGGGTCCTTGATCGCCTGCTGGCGCGCGCTCAGGTCCTCGATGCGCTTCTGCGCATCCGCCATCTTTCCATAGCGCAGCTCGGCCACCTTGCCATAGTCGCCCATGCGCTCCGCTCTGGCGGCTTCCGTGCGGAAGTCCTCGAGCTGCTGACGCGCATCCTGCAGCGACGTGAGTATGCCCTTTTCTTCCTCCCAGCGCGCCATGAGGCCGTTTCTGCGCTCCATGAGTTCGCTGAGTTCGGCGTCGATTTTCTCCATCTTCAGCGAAACGCCCTCGCGCTTGATAGCCTCCTTCTCGATCTCCAGCTGACGGATGCGGCTGTTAAGATCATCGATAGGCTCAGGCACTGAGTTCATCTCCAGACGCAGCTTCGATGCGGCCTCATCGACGAGGTCGATGGCCTTGTCCGGAAGGAAACGGCTGGTGATATATCTATGTGAGAGGTTTACCGCCGCGATGAGCGCGTCGTCCTCAATGCGCACGCGGTGATGGTTCTCGTACTTCTCCTTCAGTCCACGCATGATGGCAATGGACTCCGCTGGTGACGGTTCATCCACCATCACCTTCTGGAAACGGCGCTCCAGGGCCTTGTCGGTCTCGAAGTATTTCTGGTACTCGTCGAGTGTAGTCGAGCCAATGGTTCTGAGCTCTCCCCTAGCGAGAGCAGGCTTGAGGATGTTTGATGCATCCATCGCGCCGCTCGAGCGTCCTGCGCCCACGAGGGTATGGATCTCGTCGATGAAGAGAATGATCTCGCCTTCGCTATCGACCACTTCCTTCACGACTCCCTTAAGCCTCTCCTCGAACTCGCCCTGATACTTGGCGCCGGCGATGAGAGCACCCATGTCGAGCGAGAACACTTTCTTCGACTTCAGGTTTTCAGGGACATTGCCATCCACAATCTTCGCGGCAATGCCCTCGGATATAGCAGTTTTACCTACTCCTGGTTCACCGACCAGGATAGGGTTGTTTTTCGTACGTCTACTCAGGATCTGGAGTACGCGGCGGATTTCATCATCACGTCCAATGACTGGGTCCAGCTTGCCCTTCGATGCCATCTCACAGAGGTCAGTGGCATATTTCTCCAAAAAGTTTCCCATGTCTACCTTGTATTAAACAAAAAAAATCGTCCGTCCCACATGGGGACAGACGATGTCGGTCAAATAGCGTTCCTTTTACGGAACACTGACAGATTGTCAGTTACTACTCGTTCTCAGTAGCTGGAGCTGCAGGTGCCTCGATCTCCACTGGAGTAGGGGTAACCTCCACCTGCTCCTGGCTTACACCGCTAAGATCGGTACCGCTGGTAGTGGTACGAAGGGTGAAAGAAGAGATGACAGAAAGCACGAGGATGAAAGCTACGAGGCTCCAGGTGATCTTCTCGAGGATGTCAGCGGTCTGGCGTACGCCAAATGCCTGGTTTCCAGCGACAAAGTTTGAAGCCATGCCATCACCCTTTCCGTTCTGAAGAAGCACTACCGCTACGAGGAGGATAGCTGCGATGACAATCAGAATCGTGAGGATTAAAAAGATTGTGTTCATATTTTACTGATTATTAATATTCTTATCCAATTCAGCAATAAGGGCTGCAAAGTAAGCATTTTTTTCTGGATAACGCAAAATAAGTTGAGAATAAATGTACTTTGCCTGCTCATAATAGCCCTGTTCCATATAGATTCTGGCCAATGTCTCAGTGCAGAAATCATTCAGGATGGTGCGCTCTATAGCCTCCGACTGGCTCTTGTCACCCTTGGCGGCGAAAGAAGAGAAGATGTTGTCATCACTCTTCCTCACGCTGTCGTACTCCTCCTGCGAGAAGAAGTCGCCGCCAGCTGCGCGCACGCGGCGAGGCTTCTCAGCCTCTGCCTGCTGAGGCGCTGGCTGCTCCTCCTCCGTGCCCATGTACTTCTTCAGGAGGCTCTCCACATCCTTGTCCGAGCAGTCCACAGACTCCCCGGCACGGAGGATGTCGGAAACTATCCCGCGCGAGCCCATATACATGGCTGCATCCGCATACTGGCTCTCACCCCAGCCTTCGCCACCCATGCGTGACATCCTGAGACACAGCTCCTTACGCGCCCCACCGAACCACGGGTAGAGGTTCACCACGCCCACGAGCTCATCCAGGGTCAGGGTTTTGACGTTAATCATGTTTACCATTGTGCGACAGTAGCATTAATGATGTCATTGATGATCTTCTCAAGGATCTCCTGGCACAGAGATGACTCCACTGCATCAAGAGAGTTCGACGAGTCATAGTCTGCATACGCAGAGAAGGACTGGTTGTCGAAATTGTCCTCTGGATATTTCTTGTTCTCGAAAGACACCTTCACAGTCACGGTGAGACGGTTCTGAGCCGCCACTTCGTCCGCTGTGATGGCACTAGCCTTTACGTCGTAGCCAGTGATCTCTCCTGTGATCTCCAAGTCACCATCCATGTCCACCTGCTCAAGACGAGTCATCTTCTTGAACTCATTCTTGAGACCTTCGGTGATATCATTCGAGAGGTTAGGATTTACCTTGAGAGCCTTGTACTCGAAATAATTGATCGTGATAGTCTTCACGTCGGACTGGATGGAAGTACCTGTAAATGAATAGATACCACATCCAGAAGTAAGGAATGCCATCACGAAGATGGCTAGTATGCCAAATAGTCTTTTCATCCCTTATAGTCGTTATCCTTGATCCATCTGTAGAGTGAGCGCTCCGATATGCCCAGCTCGTCCGCCGCACGCTTTCTGTTCTTCGGGTACTTCGCCAGTGCGGCCCTATAGAGCTTGTCTGTAGCGTGCTGGACATTGAGATCCTCTATCTCTTCCGCCTCCTGGAAGTCGTCGGTGCTGATGCGGATGCCAGGGCGCGCCCGCTCCGGCTGCTCGTCAAACTCGCCCTGCAGCTCTGGCTCCTCCACCTCATCGTGTGCCACCGGTGCGGCAAGCTGAGGCTGGTAGCTTATACCCTTCATGGCATCTATCTCCTTCTTCAGGTTCACCACGGTGCCGCTCAGCGCCTCGAGGTTCTGCTTAAGCGCCAGGACGCTGCTGATGAGGAACTGCTTCTCGTCATCATTGATCTGTCCCTGACCACCCTCCACGAGCACTGGAAGGGTCTCTCCCGACTCCTTCGGAAGGTACTTTTCAAGCGTCTCTGCATTTATCTCGCAGCGCTCCGAAAGTGGAGTGATAGGAGACGACTCCATCACACAGATAGCGTCGGTGACATTCTTCAACTGGCGAATGTTTCCAGGCCAACGATAATGGCTCAGCTTGATGATGGCATCGCGCGAAAGCCCCACCCTGGTAGCGTGGTACTTCTCCGAATAGTCTGCCGCAAACTTGCGGAAGAGAAGGTATATGTCATCCTTGCGCTCGCGGAGTGCAGGCACGCGGATGGTGATGCCGCAGAGGCGGTAATACAGGTCAGCGCGGAACTTGCCCTTGCTCACCGCGTACTCGAGGTTTACATTTGTCGCAGCTATGATGCGCACGTCTGTCTTTTCCACCTTCGACGAGCCCACCTTCATGTATTCGCCATCCTGCAGCACACGAAGCAGCATAGCCTGCGTGGTGAGTGGCAGCTCGCCTATCTCATCAAGGAACAATGTTCCCCCGTCGGCCTCCTCGAAGTATCCTTTCCTCTCGCCTATGGCTCCCGTGAAGGATCCCTTCTCGTGGCCGAAGAGTTCGGAATTGATGGTACCTTCCGGGATGCCTCCGCAGTTTATGGCAAAGTATTTGCCGCCCTTTCGGAGACTGTTCTGATGGATGATCTTCGGAATGTTTTCCTTTCCGACACCGCTTTCACCGACGACCAGCACCGAAAGGTCGGTGGGAGCCACGGCCATGGCGGTCTCGATCGCCCTGTTCAGAGCAGCATCGTTACCAATGATGTCAAATCTATTTTTTATTTTCTGTACGTCTTGTGTATCCATATACAATACCCCTAAATTAGGGAAAAGCAAAGTTAACAAATATTCAATTATTATTTATTATATTTGCGTGAATTTGCACAAATAGGAGAATTAAAGTTCAAACACATATTTAATCATGAAGAAAGGTATCAAGATTTTCGCAGCTGCTCTCGCAGGACTCGCAGCTGTAGCTTGCGGCTCTATCGAAAAGATGGCCGAGCAGGCAGAGAATGTGATCGTTGAGTGCAACCCAAGTCCACTCGAGGTCAAGGCTGGTAGCGTAGATGCTACCCTCACAGTTACTTATCCAGAAGGATACTTCCATCCAAAGGCTATCCTCGAGGTTACTCCAGTGCTCGTATACGAAGGTGGCGAGTCAGCTATGGCTCCTCTCATGTTCCAGGGCGAGAAGGTAGAGGATAACTATAAGGTTGTCGCTAAGGACGGCGGTCAGGTTGTTGAGAAGGTACACTTCCCATACGTTAAGGGCATGGAGAATGCTCGCCTCGAGCTCCGCGGCGTAGCAAGCTACAAGGCTAAGAGCGTCACCCTCCCTACCAAGAAGGTTGCTGACGGATGTAACACCACCTATATGCTCGTAAAGGGCCAGGGCCAGGTAGCTTACAAGGCTGACAACTACCAGGAGATCATCTCTCAGACAGAAGAGGGTCAGATCCTTTATAACATTAACTCAGCAGACGTTCAGAACAAGCAGCTCAAGAGCCAGTCTATCAAGGACTTCCAGGCCGCTCTCGACGAGATCAAGGCAAACGACAGAAAAACTCTCAAGAGCACTGAGGTCGTAGCTTTCGCTTCACCTGATGGTGGTGAGAAGCTCAACTCCAAGCTTTCTGACAAGCGTGCTGCTTCTGCAAGCAAGGCTTGGAACTCAGTAGTAAAGGGCCATGAGGCATCTGATCCAGACGTTAAGTCTATCGGTCAGGACTGGGAGGGCTTCCAGGAGCTCGTATCCAAGTCTAACATCGAGGACAAGGACCTCATCCTTCGCGTCCTTTCTATGTATAGCGACCCTGCAGTTCGCGAGAGCGAGATCAAGAACATGTCTGAGATCTACAAGGACCTCAAGGGCGAGATCCTTCCTGAGCTCCGTCGTGCACGCTTCATCGCAAACGTAGAGTACAAGAACTTCACCTCTAAGGAGCTCCTCCAGCTCATCAACGACAACATTGACGTACTCGACGAGGAGGCTCTCCTCCGCGCTGCATCATTGGTTTCTACCGACAAGAAGGTTGACATCTACAAGAAGGCAGTTGAGAAGTTCGCTTCTGACCGCGCTCAGTACAACCTCGCAGTAGCACTCCTCAACCTCGGCAAGGACGCTGACGCTGCCGCTGCACTCGCAAAGGTTAAGGCAAATGACGGCGACGTTGCCAATGCACAGGGCGTCATCGCTCTCCGCAAGGGTGACCTTACCGCTGCCGCTAAGAGCTTCGCAAAGGCTGGCACCGACGCTGCGAAGGCAAACATGGGTGTTGTAGACATCCTCAACGGAAACTACGCTAAGGCCGCTACAGAGCTCGCTGACGCAAAGGGCTGCTGCCACAACACAGTTCTCGCATACATCCTCAACGGTCAGCTCGACAAGGCTGAGGCTGCTGCACACTGCCAGGACCTCAAGGTTCAGTACCTCAAGGCTATCATCGCTGCTCGCAAGGGCAATGCTGCTGAGGCAAAGAAGTTCATCGAGGCTGCTTCAAAGGACGCAAACCTCGCTGCTCGCGCTGCTAAGGACATCGAGTTCGCAGCTATCCGCTAGTCTATTTTAGACCTTTTATATGAAGGCCCGCCTCGTCTGAGGTGGGCTTTATGTTTTAATGCGTTGACAATTAATCATATAAAATTGTTAATAACTTTGTTAATTAGGAAAATTCTTCCTAACTTTGCATCCCCAAAAATTTGGGTTAAAAACATAAATTAAAGATTTACAATCATTTATGCCAACAATTCAACAGTTAGTTCGCAAAGGACGCGAGGTTCTCGAGGTTAAGAGCAAATCTCGTGCGTTGGATGCTTGCCCTCAGAAGAGAGGCGTTTGTCTTCGTGTGTACACCACTACACCTAAGAAGCCTAACTCAGCTATGCGTAAGGTAGCCAGAGTACGTCTTTCAAACGCTAAAGAGGTCAACGCATACATCCCAGGCGAGGGTCACAACCTCCAGGAGCACTCAATCGTGCTCGTACGTG
>JAKSJM010000071.1 GCA_024398075.1 Bacteroidales bacterium
TTATGTACGCAATCGTAGAAATTGCAGGCCAGCAGTTCAAGGTAGAGGCTGGCAACGAAATCTTTGTTCAGCGTCTTTCAGCTGGCAAGGGTGCTGCCGTAGAGTTCGACAAGGTGCTTCTCATCGACGCAGAGGGAGCAGTTAAGGTCGGTACTCCATACGTAGAGGGTGCAGTAGTTAAGGCTACTGTTATTGATGATGAGTGCAGAGCTGACAAGGTGCTTGTATTCAAGAAGATCCGTCGTAAGGGCTTCCAGAAGTGCAACGGTCATCGTCAGTTGCTTACCAAGATCCAGATCAACGAAATCGCTTAATTTTTAAAGGAGAACACATTATGGCACACAAGAAAGGTCAGTCAAGTTCAAAGAACGGTCGTGAGTCACAGAGCAAGCGTCTCGGACTTAAGAAATTCGGTGGTGAGGTTGTAAAGGCTGGTAACATCATCGTTCGCCAGAGAGGTACTGTTCATAACCCTAGCACAAACGTTGGTATGGGTAAGGATCACACTCTCTATGCTCTTGTTGATGGTACTGTAAAGTTCACCAAGAAGAAGGAGAACAAATCCTACGTATCGGTTGTTCCATTTGAGAACTAACTCGAAGGATTTCAAAATCATAAAAGGACTGCACTTCGAGTTAGTGTGAGTCCTTTTTTTATTGCAAAAAGACTAAAAAGACTATATAATTATGTTGACTTTGAAGATGCTTCGCGATGATCCCGAGTTCGTGATCCGCAAGCTTGCTATCAAGAATTTTGATGCACGTGAGATTGTTGAGACTGTTCTTAAGCTCGACACCGAGCGCCGTTCACTCCAGACAGAGAACGATGCTCTCCTCGCTCAGCAGAAAGTTAAGGCTGGGCAGATAGGTAAGTTGATGAAGGAAGGCCACAAGGAAGAGGCTGAGGCTGTCAAGGCAGCTGTAGCTGAACTCAAGGCTAAGTCTTCGGAACTCATGGCTAGATATGATGAGGCTTCAGCAGAGCTTGACGCGAAGATCGTCCTCCTTCCGAATATCCCTTGTGACCTCATTGTCCCTGGAAAGGGCGCTGAGGATAATCAGGTGGTCAAGATGGGTGGCCCTGAGGTCAACCTCCCTGAAGATGCAGTTCCACACTGGGAGCTTTGCAAGAAATACGATATCATTGACTTCGACCTCGGAGTTAAGATCACAGGCGCTGGATTCCCAGTTTACAAGGGCAAGGGAGCAAAGCTCCAGAGAGCACTCATCAACTTCTTCCTTGACTGCAATACTGCAGCAGGATATAAGGAGGTAGAGCCGCCAGTGATGGTGAATGCCGCTTCAGGTTTCGGTACAGGTCAGCTTCCTGATAAGGAGGGCCAGATGTATCACGCAAACCTCGATGATTTCTATATGGTACCTACCGCAGAGGTTCCTGTGACAAACATCTTCCGTGATGTTATTCTTCAGGATGCTGAGGTGCCTCAGAAGCTGACTGCTTACACTCCATGTTTCCGCCGTGAGGCTGGTTCTTACGGTAAGGATGTACGTGGTCTTAACAGACTTCATCAGTTCGACAAGGTCGAGATCGTACGTGTCGAGAAGCCAGAGAGCAGCTATGCTGCACTTGATGAGATGGTAGCTCATGTCGAGAGCATTGTCAACAAGCTTGGCCTCAAGTACAGAATCCTTCGCCTCTGCGGTGGTGACATGTCATTCACCTCAGCGATCACATACGACTTCGAGCTCTGGAGCGCTGCTCAGGGACGTTGGCTTGAGATCTCTTCAGTTTCAAACTTCGAGACCTACCAGGCTAACCGTCTGCACCTCCGCTATCGCGATGAGAATGGCAAGCCACAGCTTTGCCATACTCTGAATGGCTCTTCACTCGCGCTCCCACGCGTCGTTGCAGCCCTTCTCGAGGATAACCAGACACCAGAGGGCATCATCATTCCTGAGGTTCTCCGTCCTTACACCGGATTCGACAAGATTGACTAAAGATAGAATCATACTGGGTATTGACCCCGGAACCAACATCCTTGGTTACGGGGTCATTCGTGTAGATTCCCGTGGACCGCATTATGTTACCATGGGAGTCTTTGATCTGCGTAAGATAAGCGACCCGTTTGAGAAGCTCGCAAATATTAACGGTGGTATAGCCGAGCTCATTGCCGTACATCATCCTGATGACATGGCCATCGAGTCGCCATTCCTCGGGAAAAATGCGCAGGTTATCCTCAAGCTGGGACGCGCCCAGGGCGCTGCCATCATCGCTGCCACGCAGGCTGGCATCGCTGTCACGGAGTATGCTCCCCGCAAGGCGAAGATCGCCATCTGCGGAAATGGCGCTGCCTCGAAGGAGCAGGTGCAGGTGATGGTCGAGAAGACGCTTGGCGTCACTCTCGAGACCAAGCATCTCGATGCCACAGATGCATTGGCGATAGCACTATGTCACTACTACCAGCTTACGAGCCCATTGTCCAGCGCGACGCCTTCCACTTCCTGGGCGAAATTCCTGGAAGCGAACCCTGACAGGGTCAAGAAATAGAAATATTGGAGATGGGGATTAAACTTTCCCATCTTTTTTGTGTCCAATGTAACAGTTGGATAATAGAAATACAGTTTAATGAAGAGAATTATTGTTTGTTTGTTCGCCTCGCTCATTCTTCTCGCGGGATGCGGATTGAGAGTGAAGGCGCAGACTAGGGGAGGAGCAGTCGTCTCGGTTCAGCTCATCGATGCCTCAAATGATGAGCCTGTAGGATTCGCTACGGTTTCACTTACACCGAAGGGAGCTGCTAAACCTTCAAAATATGGCCTTACCGACGATCAAGGTAAAGGTAAGCTTGAGGGAGTAAGACCTGGAAACTACACTTTCAAGGCCGAAATCATGGGCTACAAGCCTTTCGAGAAGGTCGTGGATGTGAAGGAGAACATTGACCTTGGTAAGGTGAAGCTTTCACTTGACCAGAAGGTCCTTGACGCCGCCAGCGTATCTGCAGTGGGAAATCCTATAGTCGTGAAGAAGGATACCATCGAGTACAATGCGTCTTCATTCAAGACCACCGAGAATGATGTTCTTGAGGATCTGCTCAAGAAGCTCCCAGGTGTGGAGATCAATGAAGACGGCTCTATCACTGCAAATGGAAAGACCATCTCGAAGATCACCATCGATGGAAAGACATTCTTCCTCAATGACCCTCAGCTCGCGTCAAAGAACCTTCCTGCGAAGATGATCGAGAGGGTGAAGGTGATCGAGAAGAAGTCTGACCAGGCTGAGTTCACCGGCATCGATGACGGTGAGGAGGAGCAGATCATCGACCTTTCTGTAAAGAAGGGCATGATGAACGGTCTCATCGGAAACATGTCCCTCGGTGGCGGTCACGACGTGCCATCTACCGACGTGCAGGGTGATTATCGTTTCCAGGGCGCTGGCTTCATGGGCAAGTTCACTGAGAAGTCAAACCTCAGCTTGATCGTAAACGCAAACAATACAAACAACCGTGGTTTCAATGACCTCTCAGGTGGCATGATGGGTGCCATGAGAGGTGGCGGCATGGGCCGTGGTTCTGGCGGTTTCGGCGGTGGCAATGGTATCACCACTTCGTACATGGGCGGTCTCAATGGCTCATGGAACCTCTTTGACGACAAAATGGAGCTTGGATCAAACTATCTCTATAATGGTTCGAACAGATATGTTGAGGAGACTGAGTCCACCATCACTCACCGTCAGGACGATGACCTCATCAATTATAATACGGGATCAAATATCACAAACTCATATGGACACCGTATCGGCGCTCGTATGACCCATAAGTTCTCGGAGAATACATCCATTGTCTTCGAGCCATCGATCAACTTCGGTACAGGTGACTTCTCCGAAACTTCTGTATTCAATACAAAGACAGACCTTCTCAATGGCACTGTCGAAAATACCAATGACGGTAACAAGATAAATTCAGGTAACAATAAGAATCTTAACGCCAGTGGTTTCCTCCTCCTGCGTCAGAGACTCGGATTGCCAGGCCGTACCATGACCGTGATGACTAGATTCTCTGCATCACAGAACCTGATTGATGGAATTAATAAGTCTGTTACGAATTCAGACTTCCGTGACGGCGCTTGGCAGAAGTCGGATGTCGTAGACCAGACATATAACCAGAAGAGCAATTCCAGCAGTGTGATGGGTCGTGTGACCTATACAGAGCCACTTGGAAATCACTTCTATGTGGAGGCAAACTACTCTTATAATTGGAGAAAGTCTGTTTCTGAGAAGAAAACTTACAATGAACTCCTTGGTGGCGCGTACGACATTACCTACTCAAACAGCATCGTCAACGAGTCGCAGAGCCATAACATTGGCGCAAACATGCTCTATCAGTCCTCTTCGATGAGGGCACAGGTCGGTTTCGCAGCCATTCCTACCCATACATATAATAGTACAATGCGCGCGGGTAGCGAGCAGAAGTATGACGACATGCAGTGGAGATTCTCTCCTCAGGGTAGCATGTTCTGGGATATCAATGACAATGCCAATGTGCGTATTTTCTACCGCGGTTCTTCTGAGCAGCCTAGCACTTCGCAGTTGATGTCAGTTCCTGACAACTCAAACCCATTGAACATCAGCTTCGGTAACCCTTCGCTTGCGCCTTATTTCTCACATAGCATCCGCAGTGACATCCGCTACACAAACAAGCAGACCTTCTCTTCGTTCAACATGAACATCGATGGCGGTTACACCCAGGATCCTATTGTCAGCGCTATCTGGTATGGAGCCAATGGAGCACAGTACTCGATGCCTTTCAATGGTCCAGGAAAGGGCAATGTGGGTATGAACATGTTCGCGAATGTCCCTATCGCCAAGTCAAACTTCTCGGTGTCAAACATGACACGCCTTAACTTCTCGCAGTCTACATCATATGTGGGCGGCAAGGAACTGGCTCTCGACAAGTATTATGACAATGGCGAGCTTGACTACACCTCTTTCCTTGCAGATTACAACTCTGGAAAGTTCGCTTTCGATGAGAATGTCACCAAGACATTCGGCGCGACTGAGCGTCTGCGCTTCACCTATCGTAGCGATGATCTCGAGCTCACCACCAGCGCTAGAACCAGAATGAACAAGTCATGGTACACCATTGCCTCGAATAATGACAATACCACTACTTGGAACAATCAGCTCGGAGCATCCATCAACTGGACCATTCCTGTGGCTGACCTTACACTCAAAAGTGACTTCAACTACAATTTCTATAGAGGATATACCACGGAGCAGCCTTCTGAGTACATCTTGAACGCTGAGATTCAGAAACTGCTTTTCAAGAAGACCGTTACCTTGGCGCTCAAGGGATACGATATCCTTGGCCAGGCAAGAAACCTCTCAGTATCTGATGTGAACAACTACCACAGGGAGACCTTGAATAACACTCTTGGTCGCTATATCATCGTTTCGCTTACCTATCGCTTCGGTAGCTTCGGCGGACGTCGTGGTGGCGGTATGCGTGGTGGTCCAGGTATGGGTGGCCCTATGGGCCCTCCAATGGGTGGTGGACGTCCTTTCTAGTGTGTCACTACAGCATATAAATATATAAATGGATACCGGTGTCTCATAATGAGGGGCCGGTTTTTCTTTTTTCGTGTGGTAAAACGATAAACTGAAAATATTTTTGGTTTATCCCTTGCAGATTCGGAAAAAGGTGCTACCTTTGCAATCCCGTTCGGGAAACGGACGGTCGACAAGTTCATTGAAAAGACTGGATGAAGTACAAGCAAGTACCGAGAAATTTGATAAATGATCGAGAGCGTCAATTCTAAGGAATTGAGAAGAGAGCATCAGGAGACAAGCTGAGATTTATATTTTTTTTATACAAAGAAGAGTTTGATCCTGGCTCAGGATGAACGCTAGCGGCAGGC
>JAKSJM010000008.1 GCA_024398075.1 Bacteroidales bacterium
AGCCTGTCCGGCCATGATTAGGAGGGAATTGTGGCCGAAGCCATGCTATCCTGTCGGTATACAAAGAAATCCCGAAGCATTTGCTTCGGGATTTCTGCGGTGCGGAAGGGACTCGAACCCGCGCTTACGCGCGGCGTCATCTACGTTACCCCCTGCCGCTTCGCGGCTGTCCCCTCGGGGGACCGGAGGTCGAGGGTTCTCCCTGGACTCATCGTTATACAAAAAATCCCGGAGCATCTGCTTCGGGATTATTGCGGTGCGGAAGGGACTCGAACCCTCGACCTCCGGCGTGACAGGCCGGCATTCTAACCAGCTGAACTACCGCACCAGTAGTTCGCTCGGCATGGTGCTTTACGAGATTACAAAGGTAAGCCTTTTTTCTGGATTTCCAAGTATTCTGAAAAGAATTTTGAGGTTTTTCGAACGAAATGAACGAAAAACCTCAAAATCGATAAGTGACTTCTCTGAAAGAGATGACTATTTGCACTGAGCCATGACTCTCTGGATGAAATCCTCTGGTAGTTTGCCGAAAGAACGCATCTCTGCTTCAAGCGCTGCTGGATCGAGCGACTGAAGATATCCTACAGTTCTATCTGGATCCTCTGTTATGAAGCTTGCGCACTGAGAGTACTTAGTGAACTGCTCAGGGAGCTGAAGCATAGAGTCAATGTTTGTCGCAAATGCCAGCTTGTACTCTGGAGTGATGGCTCTCATTCGCTTGAGCAGTCCCTTCTTTCCGTTGATGAGGTTAGGATGGGTGACTGCAAGGCGGTCAAACTCGCACTCGATGAGAAGCTGCTGATCTGCTGGCACTTCCTCGACATAGATGGTGGTAGCAAGTTCTGCTCCGTCATATCCCCATACCGAGTTTCCGGAGCCAGATCTACGTGATGCGAAGCGATCGTATGGGACCGCTACACCATTGACCTTTACGCTCTTAGGCGCGTATGTGCCATCCACCACCACGCGGACTTTGCGGGTGTCAGACATGCCCTTGTACGATCCCTTGCGAGGACTTACCATAACGACGAGCGAACCATCCTTGGCGGTTTTGAATATCTCGGTCGTTGCATACTGGGTGCTGTAGGCCTGAGTGCAGCCATCGTCCTCGTAGTACTTGGTGGTGAAATTGCCCTTGCCTGGCGCTACGAAGAGGTAGAGCTCATTGGACGCTTCCTGAAGCGACTTGATCTTAGGCGAGGCCATTGGGATAACGGCTCCTGCTTTCACGAAATATGGGTTCTCAGCGATGGTGTACTTGAGTGTCTGTGTGGTGCCTCCCTTGTATGTGGTGCCGGTGGAAACGTCGTACCAGTCGCTGCCCTTAGGGAACCACATCTCTCTCTTCGCGAGACCGGTGATGCTGTCGCATGGCTCAGCCACTACGGTGGCGAGAATGTCTTCGCCGAAGTAGAACTCCTCCTTCCAGGTATATGCGTTCTCCTCCTCTGGGTGGTAGTAGTAGAGTGGACGGCACATGCTGATGCCAGTGTCGTACGCCTCGCGCGCAGCCCTGTAGATGTAAGGTGAGAGGTTATAGCGCAGGCGAACAGCCTCGCGCATGTAGTCGAAGTGGTCTGGGAATACCCAGAAACGCTTTTCCATCGAGCTGTCCTTGGTCGAGTGAGTCTTGTAGATAGGGGTGAATACTCCGCTCTGCATCCATCTTGTATATAGCTCAGGGTCGGTGTAGTTCACTCCCTTAGGCTGCATGTGACCGCCGATGTCGTGTCCCCAGTAGCCATAGCCCAGGTTTGATGCTGTGGCTGTGAAATAAGGTAGATATGCTAGCACCTTCCAGGTGGCTCTGGTGTCGCCAGAGAAACCTACCTGATAGCGGTGGCTGCCGACGCCTCCCCAGCGGTGGTAGATCATTGGACGCTCAGCGTAGATGCCTTCGCGTGCGCTCTGGCGGACCTTGTCCTGGAAGAAGGTGTAGTTCAGCCAGAAGGTGTTTGAAAGGCCCTTTATGTACTTGCTCTCCTTGAACTGCTGCCAGTCGAGCCACCAGAAGTCAACGCCCTGCTTCTCGAGCGGGTGCATCACAGAGTTGAAGTATGCATCAGCCCACTCCATCTGGTCAATGCGGAATGGCACATATACAGGGTTTCCAGCCTCATCGACATATCCCTTTGGGCCGTCATACTTTGATGTGCGTGACAGATAGTCTGCGACAAACCTATTGTACTGGTCCTCGTATGGCATCATGCCTGATGCGGGGTGAATGTTCAATGATGTCTTCACTCCATAGCGATGAAGCGACTCCAAAAGGTGCTCTGGGGAAGGGAACAGATCCTTCTTCCAGCTATATCCTGTCCAGCCACGTCTCTCACCCGATGCGTCTTTCTCACGCTTCTGGCTAAGTCCGTAAGTGTCATGCCAGTCCATGTCAATGATCATGACGTCCATCGGGATGCTGAAGTCAGCGAAATGCTGTGCGAGATCCTCAAGCTCGAAGTCTGAGTACTGCCAGTAGCGGCACCACCAGTAGCCAAAGGCGTATTTCGGAGGCATAGGAATCTTTCCTGCAATCTTCGTGAAGTCGCTAACTGCCTGCATGTAATCGTGGCCATAGCCGAAGAAGTAGAGGTCGCTGCGCTCTACATCAGTGCGTTCAGCTACCCAGTTCTTCCAGTCAGACTTCACTGGTTCCAGTATGTGGCGGTCGCTCTCATCTATGACGGCCCAGCCGTCCCTTGAGATCACTCCCTTGTCGTATGGCTCCTTGGTGGTGATGCCGTCGCAGCCGTCAAGGGTACGTGTGGTTCCCAGAAGATTCGCCGAGTCATCCATTCCAGGATGCCATGTGACCTTCTTTGTGCGCCCATCTGCTCCCTTCATCTCGAAGGTCACCTTCAGGTTGTGCGGGCCGAAGTTTGCATTTCCAGAGTAGGTGAGTGTCATCTCCGAAGTCTTGATGGTCAGCACTCCGGCGATCTTCGATGTCTTGAATTCTGGTACGCCAATGTTTCTGTTCACGATGCCAAGTGTAGCACGATCCTCGAAACGTCCGTCTGCCGCCCATTCCATGCGGATGAGGCGAGGGGTAAGCACTGTGAAGCGCGCCTTGCCGCTGACTACCTCAGCCTTTGAGTTTGCCTTAGGCTGAGCCTGTCCGAAACATAAAGCCGTGGCCATAATGGTCACAGCTATTGTGGTTATGAATCTCTTCATACTTATTTGCTGATTTTCAATTCGTTCTCTCCGAGGACTTCACGAAGCATAAGTGGCTCGTTCGTGGTGATGCTGTTCACTCCGTTTGCAATCATCTTCTTCATGATGTTCTCTGAATCTACGGTCCAGACATTTGTGGACATCTTGAGCTCCTGGCAACGCTTGATGTAGCTGCTCTTTACTCCGAGGAGAGCATACTGGTAATCGATGCCGTTGATGCCGTCCTTCTTGAGGTCTTCTGGAGACTTGTCACCGTTCAGGTACTGGTTCACGAACTCTGGGTACTCCTTCGCGATGCGCTGGCATACGTGGTGGCTGAATGAGATGAACATTACTCGCTCTGGCTTGAACAGATGATGCTTCTTGAGTGACGCAACGCACTTGTCAAGAAGTATATCCTCGTGCTCGATATCCTGCTGCTTCTTGATTTCAAGGACTAGCATGGTGGTCTTTGACTTAGCGCCCTGAACGAGGTACTCGTCAAGTGTAGGGCGGTGCTCGCCATTCTTCAGGAGCTCGTTCTTGAGGTCTGAATATGGTGTGCTCCAGATGAGTTTGCCATTGATGGAGTTATCATGGTTCACGATGACCACACCGTCTCCAGTGAGGTGTACGTCAAACTCGCTACCCCAGAAACCATTCTCCTGAGCGAGGCGAAGTGCTGCGATGGAGTTCTGCGAGAAACCTGCTTCGCGGCAGTTCCAATAACCTCTGTGTGCCACGATACCTGTCTTGCCGCTCATGTCTGCTACGGGAGCGATTTCTTGGTCAATGATAGGGCGGTTGATTCCTGTCTTTGTGAAAATACCGCAGCCCGAAGTGAGAAGGGCGGTAGCGACAAGCGCGATGCTGATTAAAATTCTTTTCATGGTTATCAATGTTATTTTATTTCCTAATTAGCAAAGTAAAGGTAGCATATTTTGATTACCTTTGCAAAAATTAGACACATCATGAAGAAAATCATTGCATCACCTAAGGCTCCAGCAGCCATCGGACCTTATTCTCAGGCCATAGAACTTAATGGTACACTCTTCGTTTCGGGACAGCTTCCTGTAAATCCAGCTACTGGCGAAATCCCTGCTACCATCGAGGAGCAGACCAGGCAGTCACTCGCAAATATCGGTGCCATCCTTGAGGAGGCTGGCCTTTCGTTCAATGATGTAGTGAAGACTTGCGTACTCCTATCTGATATCGCGGACTTCGGCGCCATGAACGCTGTATATGCAGAATTCTTCCCAGAGACCAAGCCTGCACGTGTATGCTATCAGGTTGCAGCCCTTCCTAAGGGAGCGAAGGTGGAAATCGATGCTGTCGCAGGTAAATAAAGTATCTGCGGGTTTGACTTTGAGATAAAATAGTATTATCTTTGCATAATCCTAAGGGATAGTTAGTTAGTAAAATCTATTATATGATCAAGATTAATTTGGAGGGCTGCAGCTCCTTCGTTAAGGATGCAGAATATCAGGAGTCAGTAAAGCAGGCTCTTGAGGCTTTTGACGTACTTGCTTCAGAGCAGGGCGCAGGTAATGATTTCCTTGGTTGGAAGACACTTCCTACCGATACCCCAGAGTCACTCATCGCGGACTGCGAGGCAGTGCGCGACTCATGGAAGGCAAAGGGTGTGGATCTCGTCGTTACCATCGGTATCGGTGGCTCATACCTTGGAGCACGCTGCGCTATCGAGGCACTTTCACATAACTTCGCTAAGCAGCTTAAGAGCGCTGAGGATAGCGTTGAGGTAGTTTTCGCCGGTAATAACCTCTCAGAGGATTATATCTGCGAGCTCATGGACCTCGTGGCAGAGAGAAATGCAGCATGCATCGTCATCTCTAAGTCAGGTACCACCACTGAGCCAGCAGTTGCTTTCCGCATCGTAAAGCAGTACCTCGAGCAGACCTATGGTCGTGAGGAGGCTGCTGAGAGAATCGTAGCTATCACCGACGCGAAGAAGGGCGCTCTCAAGACCCTTTCTACCCAGGAGGGCTACAAGACTTTCGTCGTTCCTGACAATGTAGGTGGCCGTTTCTCAGTTCTCACTCCAGTGGGTATCCTTCCTATCGTTGTAGCAGGATTTGATGTACGTGCTATCCTCGCAGGTGCAGCTGAGGCTCAGAAGAACCTTGCTGTCAAGAGCGAGCAGAACCCTGCAGTTCAGTACGCTGCCATGAGAAATCTCCTTTACTCTAAGTATGGAAAGAACGTTGAGGTTCTCGTAAACTATAACCCTAAGTTCATGTTCCTCGGTGAGTGGTGGAAGCAGCTTTATGGTGAGTCAGAGGGTAAGGACCTCAAGGGTATCTTCCCAGCATCTGTAAACAACACCACAGACCTTCACTCAGTAGGCCAGTTCATCCAGGACGGAACAAGATGCATGTTCGAGACCATCGTGAATGTAGAGAAGGCTCAGCGCAGCTCTATCATCGGTGAGGATCCTCAGAACCTCGACTGTCTTAACTACCTCGCAGGTCAGCATGTTGAGCACTGTAACGCTATGGCTCAGCTTGGAACCAAGCTTGCTCACATCGACGGTGGTGTTCCTCAGATCGAGCTTTCTATCGAGAAGATCGACGAGTTCAACCTCGGTAACGTATTCTACTTCTTCGAGTTCGCTTGTGGCGTCTCAGCTTACCAGCTTGGTGTGAACCCATTCAACCAGCCAGGTGTAGAGGCATATAAGAAGAACATGTTTGCTCTTCTTAACAAGCCAGGTTTCGAGGAGCAGAGCGCTGCTATCAGAAAGAGACTCGGTGAGTAATATGGCTGCAGGCAAAGGCGAGACGTTGACTCTTGCTGATGCTATGCGCCTCAGCGGCCCGCTGGCGTTCAACGTGATGTTGAAGCCGGCGGGCTCTCTGTGTAATCTTGACTGCCATTACTGCTATTATCTGGACAAATCTGAGATCTACGGAGGCCGTGAGCCGCGTATGAGCCTCGAGATGCTGGAGACAGTCATTCGCGAGAACATTGCGGCAAACGAAGTGCCAGAGGTTACATTCAACTGGCATGGAGGAGAACCGCTCGTTCTGGGAATTGACTTCTACAGGAAAGCCCTGGAACTGGAGCAGAAGTATGCGGGTGGCAAGCAGATACACAATACCATTCAGACAAATGGAACCCTGCTTACCAGGGAGTGGGCTTCCTTCTTCGCTGAAAACCATTTCCTTGTGGGCATCTCCATCGATGGCCCTCAAGATATCCACGACAAGTACAGAAAGGATAAGGGTGGAGCTCCCACATGGGAGAAGGTGATGCGTGGCATCAGCCTCCTGCGTATGGCTGGCGCCGACTTCAACACCATGTCCACTGTCAATCATCAGAGCGAGGGCAGGGGACTGGAGGTCTACCAGTTCCTGAAGTCCATAGGCAGCCGTTACATGCAGTTCATGCCTGTCGTGGAGCATGTGAAGTATCCTGTCAATGCTGCCGGCAAGCCTATCAAGCAAGCGCGCCCATTCATAGTGGATCCATCCACGGAAGGCGCAAGCCTAGCCCAGTGGTCGGTCAGTGACATTGGCTGGGGACGCTTCATCTGCGACATATTTGATTATTGGGTGCGAAATGACGTGGGTCGAGTCTTTGTGAACCAGTTCGACGCGACCCTGGCCGGATGGTGCGGCCAGCCGCCAGGTACCTGCGTGTATGCGCAGACTTGTGGAGGCAATGCAGTCATTGAGCACAATGGTGACGTGTATGTCTGCGATCATTTTGTCTACCCAAAATATCTTCTAGGTAATATCCAGACTGACACTATCAGGTCAATGATGACATCCGATAAGATGGTCAAGTTCGGTATCGACAAGCGAAACGCACTGCCATCTCAGTGCCGCCGCTGCGAGTGGCTGAAGGCGTGCGCGGGCGAATGCCCTAAGCACCGCTTCAACGCCACCGAGCGCGGCGAGCGCGGCCTGAACGCGCTCTGCGCTGGCTACAGGATGTTCTTTTCGCACGTGGCACCTTACATGGACTATATGCGAGACCTTCTCATTGCCGAGCAGCCACCTGCCTTCGTCATGCCTTGGGCTCAGGCCAGACATATTCGTTAGTGAAAACATAAGAGGTTTTGAATATTTGTCGTATTTAATTTTGACAAATAGGAATTATTATGTAACTTGGGTAGGGTATATAATTTCACTATTCGTATTATGAAATCAAGAATTGCTGTTTGTTCTTTTTTGCTTTCGTTCTGCATATTTGTCTCGTGTCAGAAATTTGACACCAATATTGCAGTTCCAAGTTCCTCTTCTTCTTATGACATGGTAAGTCGTGACCATGTTAGTCTCAATGATATTCGTTTGGTGGTTGAACGTGATTATCCAAGTACAAAGTCGAATTCGCAGTATCAGATTTTTCCATATATCGGAGAAAATTCTGATACACTTATGTACATTGTTAATCTACCAGAAGATGGTGGGTGGAGAATTTATTCTTCTGATAAACGTACTCCTGCTATAGTGGCTGAAGGTGATAGAGGGCGATTCTCTTTAGAAGAAGGTAATCCGGCTGTAAAATTTTGGATGGCTATCACTGCTGAGTCTATGAAACGTATATCAATGTCTAATGATGATGATCTTATGTTCGGGGGAGATGTTATAAATACAAACCGTTCATTTTGGTCTAGTACTCCTCTTTCGGTAATAGACCCTCCTGTGATTGATTTTCCTTCAGGACATTGGGAAGTAGATACTCTTGTTACGAATGAGATAGTTGACTCTGTAAAGCATATGGTGCCACAGTGGGATCAAGACGCTCCATATAATCGCTGCTGTCCTTACCTTATAAGTGATACAAGTAAAAGGGCACCTGTGGGATGCGTTGCAGTAGCAGGAGCACAGGTGTTATATTATCTCCAAACGGAAAAAGGTTTTTCTATAGATATCCCAAGCTACGGGTTTTGTGACGGAACAGTGCGTGGATATGAAGCAGTCTTTCTCCACATTTTCTACTGATGCATGGTCACAGATAGGTTTCAACTATATAAGTAGTTCCAATGTGATGCTGCAAGAAGCGATTTTGTTGGGCTATATTGGGCAAACGGTTAATATGCATTATTGTGATAATATTTTGGGAGTTTATTCATGGGCGATTCCTCGAGATTTGATTAGCGATGTTTTTTCTCCTTGTGGAATAACATGTTATCATTCTGATTATGATGAAAACGAAGTGAAGACAAGTCTTGGGAATGGAATGCCTGTTATAGTTTCTGCATCAGATCTTATGGTCCCATCAGACGGAGATATTCATTGCTTTGTAATTGATGGGTATAGGCGAAGAAGATATATAAATAGTTATTTCCATCATTATGTTCTTGATAGACCAACTACTATACCGTACCCGATAGAGGATCCATATACAACATACTCGTATTCTTCGCCTTATATCTCAGAAATATCAATCAACTGGGGGTGGCGTAGTCAATGGACAAGTGGTATCAATGATGGCTGGTACTCACTTACCGCTGGCTGGACTGTTGTAAATGGGAATGAGCATGATTACAATCACTATATCAAGATGATTTATAATTTTCAACATAGAACTAATAATAATCAATAGTATGCGCAATTATTTTCTTTTTTTGTGTTTAATTTCGCCAGTATTGCTCTCTTCGTGTGATGGACTAATGATTGGAGCATCTACACCTGCGGCAGTGACTAGGTATTATCTTCCAGGAGAATCTTTGGCTAGTCCAAAATTAGAGGTTACAGTCAGTGGCCTGGACTCGTATGGTGGCTCGCCAGTGCTTTTCGTAAGACCTGATTTGGAAAACCTTGAAACTAAGGATGATAATCCACGTATACGCTATGGTAAAACTTATTCAGTTCTTCCTTCAGGTGATGCCTATCAGCTTTTCGGAGATAACGCTGGTGAAATCAGAGCGTCTTATGAAAACATGGTCAATGAATTGAAATTGAAGCTGACTTCTAAAGATTGTGATATGGTTACTCTCCTGTACGATGGCGGAATGAAACTAACTGCTAATTCTTCGGTTCTAGGAGTAGAAAAGGGAGAAAATCTTATGTCCTGTTTTGAGGTCGTGGTCAATCAAAGAAGTGAGGAAATTCATCAAGCATTTGATTTGCCAGTGGATTATGATACTATGCTCGGAGCTTGTTTTAGGTTAGTGCCTACCAAAAAATACGCATTACCTAGAAAGAATGTGACTTTAGATCTGGAAATTCCAGTAAGGACAGTCATGTATCTCTCTTGGCTTAATGATAGGATCTCAAATCCCGAAGCACCGCTTCCGTACAGGTTAGATACCCTGCGATGTCAATTCGTGGCGTCTTTCCCAGTGGACGATGCTCCGGTCAAGTAATACTATTTCTTGATAAAGAGGAATGCTGTCAGTGGCAATGCGATGATGGCCATAGTTGCGCTGATAGGCAGATATATGCCGAAGCTGACATATTCCACTACGAGATAGGTAACGAGGAGCAGTCCCACTCCCATAGCTGAGGAAAGCATATAATGCTTTCTTATATCCTCTGATTTACAGATAGTTCTGCTGAGATTCGGCACTCCCAGTGAGATGAAGCCGATAGGACCACATATGCTTACTGCGGAGGTGACAAGAAACATTATGAGAAGAAGCGCGAGCGCCTTTCTCCATGCTGACAGTTCTATCTCTCCACGGAAGTGTCTCGTAAGGTCACGATGTTGCCAGATGGCAGCCCCAAAGCCTACTATGAAGAGACCCACGGAAAAGAGGATGTCTGCTGTGGTTACTCCCTCGAGGCGGAAGTTTGCCGCTCCCCAGAGATAATACTGCTTCAGGAGGTCACCATTTGGCGCATTTGTTACCACGATGGTTCCGAGTGAACCTATGAAGGTACCGAAAATGATACCGAAGGTAATGAGGTTCTGTGTCGAGATCCGGAGTGTCACGAAGAAGCAGATGATGGTACATATAAGTGTACAGATGAAGGAACCAACTGTAAGTGAGCACCATCCGCTCATGGTTGCTGCGGCAGCTCCTAGGCATGCGGCAGAGCCAAGTCCTAGAGAATATACATCTCCTAGCTGATTGCGCCACAGATACTGCATCTGAATGCCTCCTACGGGCAATGCAATGCCCGACAGGAGGACGTATAGTAAACTTAATAACATTACTGAGCTGCTACTGCCTGAGGGTTCAGGCCTTGAGTGTCAAACTTGTCGTAGAGAGTGCCGTCGGATGTGAAGACATACATGTCTCCGTTTGTCTTATAGTCAGAAGCGCCTACCCAGACATATCCTGTGGTGGCAGAGATTGAATAGGCGTTTTCAACTGTCTGGCTGAATGTGGTCTTCTTTGTGCCAGTCTTTGCGTCGAAGACATTGACGGATCCTGGAAGAGGTTTCCACTCTGCATCGTATCCTCCACAGAGAACATAGAGCGTTTCGTCACAGAGCGCTATGGCCGAAGGACTTGAGCAGTCTACCGTGCTGACGGTTCCGCTGGTGGCGTCGATGCACTGGAGCATTGACGGAATCATGCCATAGTCGCCAAGGCTCAGGAGGTAAAGTTTTGATCCACAGGCCTTTATTGTTGCTGGGTTTGTGTTTACGGTGATGGTGGAGACTTCCTTGAAAGTGGCCTCGTCCACTACTGACACGGTGTTGTTGTAGGTAGGGTAGAGGTAACCTCCCGAGTTCGCTACGTATACCTTTCCATCTACGCATGCCACGCCTTCTGGGTTAGGACCGACAGCGGTGACCTTCACGGAGCCATCTGCGGAGATGAGTCCAACATATCCCTCATAGTAAGATACATAGATGCCTTTCGAGCCTTTTGCGAGGTAGCGAGGAGATAGCTTGTTTCCGCCCTCGGTGGCTACAATCTCCTTCTTGATCTTGAGATCCTTGTCGGTAACGAATACTACCTTGGAGCCGTTTACGGCGATGTAGACGTTTTCATCGTCCACGAGGATGTCCTGGCCGAGATCGCCCAGAGCCTTGCCGTTCACTGTCCCAAATACGTCAGCTGCAAGAGACTTGGTTTTCGTGTCATAGATGCCAATGCTTGCATTGTTGTCTCCCCAGTTTCCATTGTTCATTACATAAAAACCTGAGGGAAGAAGCTCTGCTGGGTCTTCTACAGGGGTCTTGTTACATGAGATAGCCACGGTCATCGCCATGGCGAGCAATAAAAGTACTTTTTTCATTTGTATGATATTTTGAGATTCATTCTATAGTTTCTTCCTGGCATAGGGTAACCATGCACGACTTCGTAGTTCTTTCCGGCGAGGTTCAGTGCGTCGAACGAGAGTCGCAGGAAGACTTTCCTGACTTTGAATCCCCTTGCAAGTGTCAAGGAGTGGTCAAAGTACGGGTCGAGAGCATTGGACTCGATATTCTGGGCAAGGAAGTATCTGATACCCACGGCGTTGAGGGTATATGTGAGGTCGCACCACGGAGTCTCCAGAGTCGCTATGCCACTTCCTGAATGACGTGGCGTATACTGAATCTGATGCCTGTAGTTCTTCGCGGAAGGGTCTGTGACGTCCACTGCGTGCTGGAAAGAGTAGCTCATCGACAGATGAGCGCGCATGCCGTCTGAAAGTGAAGCATGACATAGCGCGGTGAGGTCCAGCCCCGACATCTCCACCTCTCCTATGTTATGCATCTTCCAGATGAACATGGTCGGCACTGCGACTATCTTGTCTTTTACATTGCCATAATAGCCATCAGCCGTGATGGTGATGCCCTTCGCTGTCCAAGTAAGACCCAGGTTCGTCTGCTTCGCTATCTCTGGGCGCAGTGATGTGTTTCCCACGCGTGCGTAGTATAGGTCATTGAAGGTCGGCATCCTGAAGCCATCACGATAGCTGGCGCGAAGGCGAAGGCCGGAGAGCAGCTCGTAGGAGGCACTCACGGAAGGGGAGAGCCGACGTCTGTCCGGCGCGGGACGGCCACTTCCTACCCATTCGTGAGCCAATGTCCCCGAAATGCTGCTCACGACAGTGAGCCTCTGCGAATGGTACTTTCCGGAGATGGCTGTGATGGAAGTGATGCGACGTGGGAACACGCATTCTGGGATATCGGAGTCCAGAACATTGGCAAATAGATCTTCAGCAAACGCAAACTCAAGCATCTCGATAGGGGTGAACCCAATGATACAGCTTCCAGCAAGTTCGCGCTGCAGGTAGTGGTCGTCCTCTGGCTGCTGGTACTTCGCAGAGACATCCAGGTATCTGTTTGCGCTGCGCGTGAATGAGAGCGTGCTTCGCGATCTCCACTTCTCGTTCCATCCGTGCTCCCAGTTCAGGCTGGAAGAGAGATCGCGGTCCCAGAGCCTCTCGGTAGGGTCCTGTGTGTAGTAGATGACCTGTCCAGGCAGACCACGCTCCGAGCTGCGCCAGTTCAGCTTGGCCTGCAGCTCCTCGCCATAGATGTTAAGCTCGCTGTTCAGTATGCTTACGTCGCTGCCGAGTCGTCGCTGCTGGACGGTCTCTTTACCATTGGCCAATGTGAATGGATATGCGCCATCAGACTTCGTCCAGTCGGCGCTCGCACTGACGCTCCACTTCTGCGCGAGGCGTCTTTCCAGCCTGACAGATGGGCGATAGGTCTGGAAGGATCCATACCGCATGCTGGCGATGAGCTTCGTGGCACTGTCGCTGAAATCGGGTTTCTGGCTTCTTAGAACCAATGTTCCTGCAGAATTCAGCGTTCTGGCGTTTCTGAAGATATCGTCTGCTCCGCCTATCTCCATGGCTATTTCCGCCAGATGCTCTGTGCTGAATCGAGATATGTCGATGCTCCCGTTCTGCGCATCTGAGACTGGCACCCCGTCGTAGGTGACTGATGTGTGCTGCGCCCCTAAGCTCCTTACCGATACGGTCTTAAGCCCTCCTATGCCGCCGTAGTCCTTGATGCTTACGCCGGCGAAGGTACGCAGCACCTCATGCAGGCTCACGGCCCCGCTGCGCTCAATCGCTGCGGCGCCGATGCTCCTTATCGGTGCTGTGCTGGTCGCGGTGCCCTCTCTTCGCGAGGTCACCTTGGCTGCGCCCAAAGTATCTGGCATCTCTGTCATGAACAGGGACGCCGTAATCAACATTACTGCTAGAGACATCTGTATGGATCGCTAAGACCATGGACTTGACCCCGAGTCCGTCGGTAATACTTGACCGTGGCAGGTCTTCTGGCTTGCTCCTTCACATGGCACCTTCCCGCCCTCAGGCAGTGGTATCAGAGACCATGGATGGATAGTGGAGCATACAGCTGCGGGCACAGTCCAGGATTCTCACCTGGTTCCCTTTTCAAGCGCCTAATGGCACTCACCTCGATCCGAGCACAAATTTACAGAAAAATTCTATTTTTGCATTAACATTGTTTGTGGCTCTTCGTCTATTTGTCGGAGCGCCTGAAAAATGCCTCCTTGATTGATATGAAAAAGATACTATTGATATTTACATTAGCCTTTATGACCCTGGCTTCGTATGGCCAGAGCATACCTAGGGCAGAGTTGTTCGCAATCGTGAACAAATACAGGGTCTACGAAGAGGTAGACGTGATGAAGGTCGGTACACTTGGTACCGCGGCATTGAAGAACCTTATCTTCACCTCGATGGCTTCTGAAGGTCTCGGTGGGGATGCCAGAGCCGTGATGGATCTCATCAGAGGCGTGAAGAAGATGGCCATCATGGACTATGAGGGCTGTTCCTCAAAGATGAGAGCTCGCATCACAGGCGAGATCGAAGATGCTCTCAGGGGCTGTGAGATGCTCATGGAAGCTAAAGATGAAGACTCAGCCATGCGCATATATGGCGTGGTCGCTGAAAATTCAAACAAGGTCAGTGATTTTGTGCTTTTCGCACCGAATGACTGCAGTCTGATATGCCTTTTCGGTAGCATCTCGCTGGATGCTATCATGAGATACACAAACCAGTAGGATATGACACGCGAAGAGTTCAATGTTCAGGTGCTTCCGCTTTCGGATTCGCTCTATAGGGTAGCCTTCTACCTTCTGGAGTCGGAGACTGATGCCATGGACGCCGTGCAGGATCTCTTCGTAAAGCTCTGGAAGGGCAGAGAAAGCCTGGCGGATGTAAAGAACCTGAAGGCCTACTGCATCACAATGATGAAGAACCTGTGCTATGACATCATACGCAAGGCTTCCCGCGTCCAGAGTGTAGAGATTCCAGAAAGTCTTTCTGCAGGCAGCAATGCCGAGAAGGAGCTTATGGATAAGGAGAGACTGTCACGCGTGATGGCCGCTATGGAAAAGCTTCCGAAGAGCCAGCGTGAAGTTCTGAAGATGTATGTTTTTGATGAATTGTCTTACGAGGAGATCGCCCAGAAGACGGGAAAGTCAAATCTTAACCTTAGGGTGCTCATCAGTATGGCAAGGAAAAACTTGAAGGAGCTGTTATGAAAACATTGGAAGAAATCGATCAGATGAGCCTCGACCTGCTGGAGCAGGTCGCTGATGACGAGTCTGTCAAGGCACCGAAGGAGCTTGTGGACAAGGTGAGACAAACCATTGATTTAGAGGAGTTTCTTGAGCCGGCGAGCACTCTCTCGACAGCGAAGGTCATACGCTTCGCGGCTCCTCTTGTGGCTGTGGCTGCAGCCGTCGCCATTGTCGTTTCGCTGCCTTCATCTTCGCTGAAGGATACCTATGACGATCCCGAGATGGCTTATGCTGAACTGGAGAGGACGCTGAGCTACATCTCGTCGAAGATGACAGCGAGTGTAAGCATGGCTATGGAGGCTGAAGCCAATGTGACAGCTCGCGCAAACGAAATCATTGATGAAATAAAATAAAGTGATATATGAAAAAGATTTTCGCACTTGCAGCATTCTTGCTGCTTACGGTATGCACATTTGCTCAGGATGGTAAGAGCATCTATATGAAGTACTCCGATGAGCCTGGTGTAAGCGCTGTCTACATCTCTCCTGCAATGTTCAGGATGATCGGCAAACTCCCGGACATGTCAGTAGGTCGCGACTCCATGAACATTACTCCTATCGTCAAGTCGCTTAGGGGAATGTACCTTATATCGACTGAGAACAGGGCTGTCGCAAATGCTCTCAAGGGCGATGTGAAAAGCTTCATGAACAAGGGTAAGTATGAGCTTCTTCTCGAAGCCAAGGAAGACGGCGAGGTGGTAAGGATGTACACGATGCAGAAGGGAGAGTTCGTCACGAACTTTGTCTTGATGGCGGCAGAAGACTCTGAGTGTACATTCATCTGCCTTGATGGAAACATCTACATGAAAGACCTAGAACGGCTTCTTGGCGAATCAGGTATCATGGATTAAAGAAAAAGCCTCTGGAATAGCTCCAGAGGCTTTTTTATGACTTTACGCTTTCGCTTGATTAGAATGCGAGAGCGATGCCGATGAAGTCCTCAGCCTTGAGTGCTGCACCACCGATGAGACCACCGTCGATGTCTGGCTTGGCGAAGAGCTCCTTGGCATTTGAAGGCTTGCAAGAACCACCATAAAGGATGGTCATCTCCTCTGCAACCTCAGCGCCGAACATGTCAGCTACGACCTTACGTACATAAGCGTGGATCTCCTCAGCCTGGTCAGCGGTAGCGGTCTTGCCTGTACCGATAGCCCATACTGGCTCGTAAGCGATAACGATGCTCTTCATATCCTCAGCTGTGAAGTTCTTGAGTACGTTCACGGTCTGAGCCTCGCAAACTGCGAAGTGCTTGTCAGCCTCACGCTCCTCGAGATTCTCACCGATGCAGAAGATAACCTTGAGACCAGCTGCGAGAGCGAGCTTGATCTTCTCAACGAGCTTCTCATCAGTCTCACCATAGTACTGGCGACGCTCTGAGTGACCGAGGATGGTGTACTCACAGCCTACTGAAGTAAGCATGTCTACTGAGATTTCACCAGTGTAAGCTCCCTTTGCGTGGTCAGCGCAGTTCTCAGCTGAAAGAGCGACGCGAGTGCCCTTAACAACCTCGTTTACAGGATAAAGGTGAGTGAATGGAGTACCGATGACGAGTTCAACGTCAGCAGGAACCTGTGCAGATGCGGCAACTACTGCCTTTGCGAGTTCTACGCCCTCTGGAACTGTAGTGTTCATCTTCCAGTTTCCAGCTACAATGTGCTTTCTCATTTTTCTATAAAGTTTATAAGTTAATTTCTGTCAAAAGCCGTTTGGCTTAAATCATACAAAATTAGTGATTATTCCGCTTTTTTCCTAAAATATATGCACTATGCAATACATATTCATAATGTGAGAATAATTGCTTAACTTTGTAGTCTATATGCGCTTTATGCGCTTTTCGGCAGATTATAGAAATAGAAAAAGTCATATGAAGAATTTTGTAGAAGAACTCAAGTGGAGAGGCATGATCCACGACATCATGCCAGGTACCGAGGAGGAACTCATGAAGGGCCCTGCTGCCGCTTATGTCGGCATCGATCCTACGGGCGACTCACTCCATATCGGACACCTCGTAAGTATCATGATCCTCAAGCATTTCCAGGCTTGTGGGCATAAGCCATACGCACTCGTGGGTGGTGCTACCGGAATGATCGGCGACCCATCCATGAAGAGCCAGGAGAGGAATCTCCTCGATGAGGCTACCCTTGCACATAATGTGAAGTGCATCAAGGAGCAGCTTGGCAAGTTCCTTGACTTCCAGTCGGATGCTCCTAACAAGGCTGAACTCGTGAATAACTATGACTGGATGAAGGATTATACTTTCATCGATTTCACTCGCGACATCGGTAAGCTTATCACTGTAAACTACATGATGTCCAAGGACTCAGTGAAGAAGAGACTTTCTCGTGAGTCCTCAGAGGGTATGTCATTCACAGAGTTCACATACCAGCTCCTCCAGGGATACGACTTCCTCTACCTCTACCAGCATAATGGAGTAAAGCTCCAGCTTGGTGGTGCGGATCAGTGGGGAAACATCACCACTGGTACAGAACTTATCCGTCGTACATGCGGAGGCGAGGCGTTTGCACTTACTTGCCCACTCATCAAGAAGGCTGACGGTGGAAAGTTCGGAAAGACCGAGAAGGGAAATGTATGGCTTGATCCAGAGCGCACCTCTCCTTACCAGTTCTATCAGTTCTGGCTCAATGTGAGCGATGAGGATGCTGAGAAGTACATCAAGATCTTCACCATGCTCGACAGGGAGACTATCGAGTCCGCCATCGCTGCACACGCTGAGTGCCCTGAGCGTCGTGAGCTCCAGAAGCTCCTCGCGAAGGAGATCACCATCATGGTTCACGGCGAAAAGGAGTATGAGAATGCAGTGTCTGCATCTGAGATGCTCTTCGGCAAGGGTACCTCAGAGGCTCTCAAGGCCCTCGACGAGAAGACATTCCTCGCGGTATTTGACGGTGTTCCTACCTTCGACGTAGAGAAGTCGAAGCTTCCTATCAATGTCCTTGAGCTCCTCGCAGTTGACACCCAGGTGTTCCCATCCAAGGGTGAGGCTAGGAAGATGATCCAGGGAAATGGTGTCAGCTTCAACAAAGAGAAGTTCACCGACCCTAATGGTCAGGTCGACGAGAGCTTCATCCTTGATGGCAAGTACATCCTCGTTCAGAAGGGTAAGAAGAACTACTACATCATCAACGTTAAGTAATCATGGATAAGGCACCAAGTACAAGAATGCTCAAGGTCGGCCGTGAGATCCAGAAGGACATGGCCGAGATCCTGCGAAGCAAGGGCATGGCCGTATTTGGCGGTGCCATGGTCACTGTGAGCGAGGTTCGCGTGAGCCCAGACCTGTCGATTGCGAAGACTTATGTTAGCATCTTCCCATCGGCCAAGGCTCCTGAGGTGATGAAGATCCTCGAGGAGAACGTGAAGGTGTATCGTGGAGAGCTCGGCCAGAAAGTAGGCAAGCAGCTCCGCATCGTTCCTGAGATCGTTTTCTACCTTGACACTACCCTTGACTACGCCGAGCACATTGACCAGCTGCTCAAGATGTAGTTTGTGACATGAACCTGCCGTTTTTCATTGCCAAGAGGTACCTTTTCGCGAGGAAGTCGCATAATGTGATTAACATCATCTCTGCGATCTCCGCTGCGGGTATGGCGGTGGGCACGGCGGCGCTCATCATCATCCTTTCTGTTTACAATGGTTTCGACTCGCTCGTGAAGTCATCACTCAGCGACCTCGATCCTGATATACTCATCACCCCTTCCGAAGGCAAGACTTTTGTCCCGGAAGGGGATGCTTTTGACTGGGCGTACACTGCACCGGAGGTGTTCAACATGAGCAGTGTGCTTCAGGAAAATGTCTTCGTGAACTACGATTCCCATCAGGGCATAGCGACGGCGAAGGGTGTGGATTCCGTCTATGAGGAGGAGTCGCTTCTTCGCACACATGTCCGCCAGGGGGAGTTCACGCTGCACTTCGGTGAAGTGCCAATGTGCGCGGTCGGAGTTGCGCTTGCCTATAAGCTGGATCTTAACCCGCGCTTCATTGCTCCTCTCGAAATCTATTTCCCTGCAAGGGACAAGGCCATCTCACTCTCAAATCCTACAGCTTCCATCCGTAGTGTAAAGGCACGTCCATCCTGTACCTTCTCTGTGAATTCAGAGATTGATGGTTCGCTAGTAATTCTTCCTCTTGAATCTATGAGGGAACTGCTTGGCTACTCGGATGAGGTGTCGGCTGTCGAGATCAGACTTGTGGAAGGCTTGACTGCAAGGCAGCGAAAGGCCGTTTTCCGCACACTTGAGGAGAAACTTGGCCCAGACTTCCGTGTGCTTGATCGCTTCCAGCAGAATGAGTCGCTCTACAAGATGATGAAGTACGAGAAGGTTTCCATCTTCCTTATACTCATCTTCATCATATTCATCATTGCCTTCAATATCTTCGGCAGTCTGTCCATGCTCATAATTGAAAAGACAGACGATATCGCCACTTTCCGCAGCCTTGGCGCGACAGAGTCGCTTGTCGACCGCATCTTCGTGCTGGAAGGATGGCTCATCTCCCTTCTAGGACTCGCCATAGGCCTTTTCATAGGCCTTGGCTTTGCTTTCCTTCAGCAGAGATTTGGCTTCATCAAGATGCCTGGAAATTTCATGGTCTCCGCCTATCCTGTAATCATCCAATGGGGAGATATACTAATGACCACGGCCGGTGTGGCCGTGGTCGGGTATCTTGTCGCTCTTTTCCCTGTACTTTCGCGCTGGAAGCAGTAGCATTATTTCTTCCAGATATTCACTATCTCACCGACGTACATGGTGTGTACGCCTATGGCTGAGTAGAATTTCTCTCGTACATCTGATGGTACCTTGTCAAGGTCGAAAGGAGCATCGTATATCTTCTTGCACTCGATGGCAAGGTTTCCTTCTGAGATAATAGGGTTTCCAAGCTCGGTGAACTCTGCGGTCAGCTTAGCTTCCTCTATCTTGTTTGATACTTCTTTCTTGGAGTGAGACCCGAGATAGACAAGGGCTTCCCTGCACTCTTTATTGTCGGGAAATCCCATTACTGTGAAGTACTTGTTCTCATCCATCATTCTCTTTGTATATCTGTCGGATGAGACATAAACGATAACGACATTCTTATTCCAGAGCTGACCTATCGTGCCCCAGGAAATGGTCATTGCGTTCATACTCTTGGATGTACCCACACAAAGGGCCTTCCAGTCCTCTGCAAATGACTTTATCGGCATCATCTCCAGTTCCATTGGATCTACTTTGGTCCAGGTACCTTCTCCTGTGGCCTCAGTGGCTTCTGCTGCTGGAGCAGCCTCTGCTGTTTCTACTGCCGTGCTGTCGCCCTGTTCTACTTCAGCACCAGTCTTGTGGCTTCTGCCACATGACGCAAGGAAAGAAAGCGCCACAAGTGTGGCGCATATTGTCATAGTCCTTTTCATGATATTACTCCTCTGCCATGAACATTGGGTCCCAAGCAGGAAGCATGATAGGCTTCTGCTCAAGCATCTTCAGGATGTCCTGAGGTACATATTTCTTCTCGAGGACGAGACGGAACATATATTCATTGAACCACTCGTCGGTCATGATGATATTTCCCTTGTAGCCTGAGTCTGCACCCCAGCTATTCTCGACCATCCATTTCTTAGGCTGGCCATTCTCGTCGAGATCCACTGCGATAAGGGTCATGGCGTGTGAGGATCCACTTGCGTGGGTCTTGATCCTTTCCTCCTTGTTCATGGTGAACTTAACTCCGAGAAGAGACTCGTAATCGAAATTGTTGATGTCAGCCATTCCTGTTTTTCTGTTGAGGAACTTACCCACGTCGCAAGAGAAGTACATAGCTGTGTTGTCCTTGATGGATGCGATAGCCATCTCCTTGATCCTCTCGATAGGAAGGTTTACATAGAGCCAGTTCTGGCCATCGTAGACATGACGGTCGTAATCGATCTCGTATACCTTGCCATACTCTCTGGTAGGGTCATTCATAACCATGATGTAGTTGTTCTCGAGATCCTCGCCCACGAACTCCTCGTAGAAACTCTTAGGAGTATAGTTCTTGTTGTTCCATACAAACTCAGTAGGAGGGACGCCGAGACAGAGTGCAAGCACATGGTATACTTCCTTAAGCATGTCCACCTTCATGGCTTCAAGCTTGTTCAATGCTTCAGCCTTCGCATTGTCTGCCTTCTTGCCCTTGAGCTTGGCAGCGGCAGCCATGAGCTCATCATTTGTGTTTCTGAGCTTGAGACCATCCTGACGCAGAAGCTTGGTGATGTTCTGTGACATCTGTGAGGTGCTGTTCGAGCAGAATGTCTCTGGCATGACCTCGCTAGGTACGAGTCCATACTTTGTCACAAGGTTTGACACACCAGTGAACTGACCACCATCACCGATAGGGTTCTGGAAAAGCCAGTCTACCTTTCTATCCTCAAATGGAAGATCCTTGGTGTCAATGATTCCCTGCAGGAAGAGGTTTGCCTTCTCGAGCTGGTCGTAGAAGAACACGTAGTTCTGTGAGAATGTGAATGCTCCAAGGTCGTGCTTGTCGATGGCTCTCGCTCTAAGTACATTCAGTCCAGAGAATAGCCAGCATCTGCCAGATGATTTCTGGTCGGTGATGCCCTTGGTCTTTACCCTGTGGGTGAAATCTGTAGCGGTAAGTCTTTCTGTAGCAGGAGTCTCTGAAAGGGTGTTTATCGCTGTGGTGTTAAGCGCGTTTCTGATGGCCTTGTCAGCTGCAGTGCCTTCATAACCCTTGCTGATCTGCTGGAGCATCGATGCGTCTATGCCCCCGTTGTTCTGTGCTCCTACCTGGATGCTTGCTGCAACCATGAGCATTGCTGAGATGATAAGATGTCTTTTCATATCTGTAAGGTGTTTAATCAATTATTTGGACGATAACGCCTATCTTTTCCTTCCTGTTCCATAGCCAGACCTTTCCGTCTACATCGATCTGCTCCACTTTAAATGTCACTCCTTTCTTTGTGATCACATCGTCTGAAGTGGTCCAGGTGAGGTCGCAGCTGATGCTCTGGCCTTGAGAGGATGGGATCTCGGACATCTTTATGCTATAATAGTCCGACATGGTGTCCGTGAATACCCTGAACTCCTTGGCGTCTCTGGAGAATGACACCTGGCATGTCTTTTCGTCCCAGCTGAACTGTGGCGCCCCATTGGCGTGAACTGTATTTCCTTCGTAATAAAGGAATGCCTGATCTACACTGTTTCCTATGCATCCGGTGAAGAAAATGCCACTGAGTGCTAGTACTATGTATGTGAATATGCGTCTCATCTGATCTTGATTTTCTTTACGATGCTTTCTTTCTTTCCGTCGAAATAGTAGACTACGGCCTTAAGATCTCCTCCCTTCTGGATAGTATAGTATCCGTCTTCTTCTACAGAGATAGGCGCTGAGTCAAGGAACCATCTCACCTCTGTGGCACCCCTGGCATTGTAAACTCTGAGTGGAGTCCTGGTGCCGCGCGAGAAACTACCATCTGGATTCCTGTCGGTAGAGCCGAGATAAATGAATGGATATCCGCTGCTATAGTAGTTCTTTGTGGTGATGGTCGTGACAGCTCCGTCACTTGGACTTGACTTCGGGTATACTCTGATCTCGTAGTCGCTCTTCTCTGAAAGTCCCTCTATGGTGTACGAGTATTCACTTGATGCATAAGGCTTGACTTCGGTGCGACCGCTTCCGTACGCGCCTGTCCAGCTGATGATACATGGCTCTTCAGAGCCTATCTGGCAGTTCCAGTTAACGATGCAGGCATCCTGGAATACCTCTGTTTTCTTTATGGTTACTGGACCGGTTACGGAGAAGCTTACTCCATTCCTGTCTTTTTTTATATCCCTGATCGAGATGGCAGGGGAGGCCCCGCTATGATACACAAATGCTGGGTTAGTGCTTGCACCAAACACGGTGGCATTGGCACCTGGCCAGAAGACCTGGCTTACGCTGGAAGCTCCAGGCCTGGCGCTCTCCACTTTTGCCGCCATGAAGGAAGGGCATGCATTTACTTCATTGTACCACCATCTTGTCTGGTATGTCATCTCCATCTCGTATGTCTCCGAATAGCCCGCCTTGCGCTCTGAGATGTCTATGTGGTAGATGATGAGTCCGCTTCCGCCAAGGAATCTGTCCCATTCTTCACTATCTCTACATTCGAGAAGATAGAATTCCATATCAGAGTCGGTAGGAATCCAGAAGTATTTTTTCTCCTGGCTTAGCGGCTTGAGACTGTACAGACCTGTTTCTGTGATCGGCTGTGCCTGACCTATGCCTAGCTGCCACATCTCCACTGCTGTGTAGCATGGAGGGGTGCGTCCATCGTCATTGTAACTGCCGGTATCCATGATGCTGAGGCCATATAGACCGCTGGAGCGTCCCTCGCTGCCCTCGTAGTCGGTATCGTAGAGGTCCACGACTCCGAGAGTGTGCGAATACTCGTGGCAGAATGTTCCAATGGTCGTGAATTCTGTCGAGAGGGGACCGCCTCGAAGCTCTGTGGCAATGGCATAGTTATCGATGAAAACACCATCTAGCTTAAGCTGCTCGCCTGTTCCTCCCTCGACGCCGAACTGATGTGGCCAAATAGCCGACGCTGGCGCGCCTTCAGCCTCGCTATGCCCGGCGGCGAATACGAATACATTGTCGACATATCCATCCCCATCGGAGTCGAACTGCGAGAAATCTACTTCTGAGTCAATGGCTTTGCATGCCTGAGCTACGCCTTCTGCAGCGTGGATGTCAATCTCACGCCCCTTGTTCTGCCCATAGTACTCAAGTTTCTCGGGAAGCGTCACCACCTTGGACACGACAAACTGAAACTGCCATTCCCCGCGGAACTGGTCGTTGAAGTACTCAATGGCGCTTTTGTTTCCGCTACCGTTTAGGAGGTTCTCGAACTTGCTGACGGTCTTCTGCTCGCTGTCTCTGAACTTGACGTCAGCGAACTGAACGAGTATTATGATGGCTTTTCTTGATTTCGGGGTGGCTTTAGTGCCGCTTGCTATGGCTGCTCGTGGGCGGAAATCCCTTCTTCTGCTGGCCAATGCCTTAGCTCTCACGGCTGTGTGTGGAATGCTTCGCGCAGCCGCCAGCACGCTGGCTGGCGCTGATGCTCCCACCCTCACGCCGCTGCTCTCTATGTCTCCACTGAAGTTATAACGCGCGTAGCAGTACCATCCAGAGGGGTCCAGAATGACAGAACAACCATCCTCTGTCGTGAGTGTATGGTAATATTCATCTCCTCTGAGCTGCGCAGAGAAAGTGCTGCCGTCTGGCTGAGTGTATTTGTATGTACCAGGCTTCGCAGGAATGGCTACTGCCTCAACGCTCAGTACAAACGTTAGAACTGCTATATAAATGAGTTTAAGATATCGCATGGCAATATTATATAATCATACAATATTACTCATATTTTAAGACAATAGCAAAAAATAAGGGCCGCTGACCTCACGGCCCACGACCCCAGACGTGTACTAAAACCTAAACCTACATCATAGATGCAGAAGGTTTTATAAACGTTGCATCAAAATATAAAAAAATGATGGGAATTACTTAGAAGCCTCAACTGAAGCCTTTCTGAACTCCTTCATATCCTTCATGATCTCAAGAGCAGCCTTACGTGCGCGTGCACCAGCAGCCTTGTTACCCTTCTCTACCTGAGCAGCAGCTTCCTTCTGGAAAGCAGCGATCTCAGCATTAATTTTTTCAACGAGTGCTTTCATAATGTTAGAATTTAAAAGTTTATAATAAAATAGTGAAAATTCAATTTCGTGTGGTTTCGGGCGCAATTTAGAAAACAAAGTTTTGAAATGCAATAGTTTACACTTTTTTTGTGTTTAAATTGTTCATGGTCCTGTCTGGACCAATAGTCACGAAACCTTTGATGCCTTCTATCACTTTATCACAGATAGGTCCCATCTGTTCCTTCTCTTCGTCAGTGAGCTCACCGATCACGAAGTCTACCTGATGTCCTCGAGAGAAATCGTTGCCTATGCCCATGCGAATGCGCGCATAGTTCTGACTTTCAAGTAGTTCGTTGATATTTTTTAGGCCATTGTGACCTCCGTCGCTACCATTTTTCCTCATGCGAAGAGTTCCAAATGGAAGATTTAGATCATCACAAATCACAAGCAAATTCTCCATAGGGAGGTCCAGCTTGTTCATCCAGTATCTCACTGCGTTTCCGCTGAGATTCATATATGTAGAAGGCTTGAGAAGATAAATTTTTCTTCCCTTGAACGACACCTCTGCTACACTTCCGTACCTTTCAGTTTGAAAAATAATGTTGGATGCCTGAGCCCAGGCATCCAACACCATAAATCCCATATTGTGTCTGGTCGAAGCGTATTCGGCGCCGATATTACCTAAACCGACTACCAGATAGTTCATACCTTACGCGATATGTAAGTAACTACTAGCCCTTAGAGTTTCTTGTAGCCTTAACACCACAAACGATGGTATCCTTGTCAGTAAGGATAGTGATGTTATCGTACTTGAGCTCGCCAGCCTTGATCTTCTTGTCGATGTCAAGAGCGGTGATGTCAACCTTGAGTGAATCAGGAAGGTTAGCCATAAGAGCGCTTACATGAAGCTTACGGCAGTTCTGTGTGAACTTACCACCCTTCTGTACACCGACTGAGTGACCCTCGATTACGAGTGGAACGTCGATAGCGATAGGCTTCTCCTCATTGACTGCGAGGAAGTCTACGTGAAGACAGTTATCCTTTACTGGGTGGAACTGAAGCTCGTGAAGAACAGCGGTAAAAGCCTTACCATTGTCAAGCTTGAGGTCAACGATGAAAGAGTTAGGGGTGTTTGTAAGACCCATGAGTGCCTTCTCTGAAACAGTGAAGGGTACATTCTCCATACCGAGACCATAGAGGTTACAAGGAACGAGACCCTGTGCGCGGAAAGCCTTGATAACGGCCTTGTTTCCAACCTCGCGAACGTTTCCGTTCAATTCATAATGCTGCATTGTGTAAAAATTTAAAATGTGTTACTCAGTTTCGGAATAGCCCGAAACCCCATTGCACCAAAAGCCTACGCTTTTCAAATGCGGGCGCAAATATAGAAAAAAAAACTTATTTGACAAGCGAAGTGGCTCTGTTCCAAGCCAATTCCTTGTAAAAATCATCGAGATACTTGCGCTGTTTGTCGTTTTTGATGGCGCAAGGCAGGTAAGACGTGAGTCCACTGTGCGTATGGATGTAGAAACCTGCTGAGTTCTCATAGTCGCCGCCGCCCATGAATGCAGGCGTGGCGGCCTTGTAGATGATGCACTGTGCCATCGCATCATCAAAGGCCTTTTTCTCAGCCGCAGTAGGGCTGCAGTGTGCTACCATGTCCTCGAGGTCGAAATACCATCTGTGGTATGATCTATAGAATCTCTGGACAGAAGTATAGTCAATGGCCTCGAGCTCTGATCTATGATTCTCAAATATGGTCTTGCATGCATTTGCCACAGCGTCAAGCTTGCTGCAGTCAATGAGTGAGATGGTGGCTGAATTATAGAGACCGGTCTGGCTCTCATAGAAGTGGTAGTAATCTTCACAAACCATCTTAGGGTAGCTCTGGTTTGACTTCACGAGCCTCTCGCATAAGGTGGTGTAGTCGAAACCCTTGCTCATGACCTCTGCGCTTGATGCTGCGATGACATCGCACACATCCTTAAGCTCGTATGCCACCTCTACATTTGCCATGAGGCATGCGTCGAAAAGTATGTAGTCCAGATGCATAGGGATGCTCTGCGCAAACTCCTTTATGTCGATCTCATAGCTTACGTTGTCCATCATTCCTCCTACGACGGTCTGGCCAATGCTCTTGGTACGTGGAAGGCCTGGGAACTCGTCGTTCTCATAGTATGGAACAGCGCCCTCTGGAAGTGGCTTGCGTGGCGCTCTCTTCGGGCTCAGGCTAAAGATGGTCTCCTCTGGTTCATTGTAATAACCGCTTGGAATCCAGCCGCTTCCGTGCGAAGAGAAAAGAAGTCCGTAGTGATCTGACTTAAGCTTGACCTGTACGGTCTGAAGGGCTTTCTTGAAGTCGTCTGCTTTCGTACATATACTGCCTGCAGGCATTACGAAAAGGGTGTCAGCTATGACACTTCCTTTCCTGTCCTTGTAGAGTCTGGTGATGCTTACATCGGTGACTGTCTTGTAGCTCAGATACTTGGTCGGGAACTGGCTGATGACCACCACAGCGTTCCTGTCGGTCTGAAGTGGCAGATAGTGCCCCTTTACGTCATCTATGTCCTCGATGAGGTCGGAAGAAAGGGAGTTGAATCCAGCTTCATATAGAATCAGTACTCTGTCGAAGTCATTTGTGTTCTCGATTTTCTTGCAGTCACAGCATGTCGCGCAGATGATGAGCGCGGCAAATGACATAATGCGGATTGATCTCAAAATTGTACTCATGTCTGCAAATGTACTACATTTTTCCAAAAACTATTGTTTTTGCTATCTTTGTGCTACAAAAAAAAGACAAATGAACAAACTAGTAAAAATGTTGTTGACACTCGGTGGAGCGACTCTCGCTCTTGCGTCATGCGAAAACAAGCCTCAAGAGGCTGATTTCAAGTATCTTATCGATGAGTTTGCAGATCTGAAGATCATTCGATACACTATCCCTGGATGGGATGAGCTCTCACTTCAGCAGAAGGAGTATGTCTATCATCTCAGCGAGGCTGCAAAATGGGGCCGCGACATCTACTGGGATCAGAACGGAACATATAACCTTCAGGTACGCCACGCCATTGAGTCCATCATCAAGGACTATAAGGGTGACAGAGACTGCGATGATTTCCAGAATTTCATCGTTTACGCAAAGAGAGTTTTCTTCTCGAATGGTATTCATCACCACTATGCTGAGGACAAGTTCTTTCCTGAGTGCTCAAAGGAGTACTTCCAGTCACTCCTTTCGGCAGTGGGCGTAGATGACTGTGAGACTTTGCTCAAGGTGATCTATGACCCAGAGTTCCTGAAGCAGCGCAAGTCTACCGACGCTACAGGCGATATCGTTGCCCTTTCTGCGGTGAACTTCTACGAGGGTGTGACCCGCGAGGAGGTGGAGAAGTTCTATGATGCTATGGCAGTGCCTGGTGATCAGACTCCTATTTCTTACGGACTTAACTCCAAGGTGGTGAAGGATGCAGATGGCACCATCCGCGAGGAAGTTTGGAAGGTTGGTGGCCTTTACGGCGCAGCGATCGAGAAGATCGTGGATGAGCTGAACAAGGCTGCAGCAGTGGCTGAGAATGATGCACAGAAGGAGTACATCAAGCTCCTCGTTGACTACTATACCACAGGCGACCTCAAACTCTGGGATGAGTACAACATCCATTGGCTCCAGGACTCACTCGGCACTGTGGATTTTGTCAATGGTTTCGTGGAGGACTACAACGACCCACTCGCGCGCAAGGGCGCTTGGGAGGCTCTCGTAAACATCAAGGACCATGTGGCTTCAGGACGTACAGTGGCATTGTCAGAGAATGCACAGTGGTTTGAGGATCACTCTCCAGTAGACCCACGTTTCAAGAAGAAGGAGGTGAAGGGCGTATCTGCGAAGGTCATCAACGCAGTCTGCCTTGCAGGCGACTGCTATCCTTCTACACCTATCGGCATCAACCTTCCAAACGCTGACTGGATCCGCAAGGACTATGGCTCAAAGAGCGTTACCATTGCCAATATCACTCATGCATACGACTATGCTGCCAATGAATGTGAGCACAGCACACTCAGCGAGTTTGCTTATGACGAGGCGGAGATCGCTCTTGCGAAGAAGTATCTCTCAGTGACCGATGAGGTGCACACAGACCTTCACGAGTGTCTCGGACACGGTTCAGGCCAGCTTCTTCCTGGCACTTCTCCTAATGCAATGGGTGAGTTCAGCTCTACTCTCGAAGAGACCCGCGCTGACCTCTTCGGCCTTTACTATTGCGCAGATCCTAAGCTCGTTGAGCTTGGCATTCTCCCTGATGCAGAGGCCTACAAGGCACAGTATTCAAACTATATCCGCAATGGTCTGATGGTTCAGTTCTCACGCGTTGAGCTCGGCAAGCAGAATACTGAGGCTCACATGCAGAACAGAAAGCTCATCGCTGAGTGGTGCTACGAAAAGGGAGCTGCGCAGAATATCATCGAGAAGAAGGTTCGCGACGGAAAGACATATTTCGTAGTAAATGACTATGAGGCACTTCGAGGCTTGTTCGGAGACCTCCTCGCAGAGATTCAGAGAATCAAGTCAGAGGGTGACTACGCTGCAGGAAAGGCTCTTGTGGAGAAGTACGCTATCGACATCGATCAGGATCTTCATAAGGAGGTTCTTGAGCGCTATGCTTCACTTAATCTCAAGCCTTATGGTGGCTTCGTGAACCCAGACATCGTTCCGGTGATGAAGGGTGGCAAGGTAGTGGACTACAAGGTCGAGTACACCGACGACTACCTTGGCCAGATGATGAAGTATGGAGAAGAATACAAGGCTCTGTAAGGACTATTCGTATTATCTCAAGATAGAGAGGGGGATGTCTCCAAATACCGTGGCATCCTACCTCTCTGATGTATCTGAATGCCTCGAGGCCATTGGAAAAGACCCCAAGGACATCAGTACAGACGATTTGCTGGCATTCATAGATGAACGCTCGGAAAAGGTATCCAAGCGTACTCAAGCCAGGATGCTCAGCGCCATTCGTTCATTTTTCAACTGGTTGATCCTGGACGGTGAGACCAAGGAGAATCCTTGTGATGGCATAGATTCTCCAAAACTAGGACGCTATCTGCCAGATGTCTTGTCCGTGGAGGAGGTCTCAGCCATTATCGATGGAGTGGACCTTTCTACTTGGCAAGGATATCGTGACAAAGCTATACTGGAAGTTCTATATGGCTGTGGCATAAGAGTTTCTGAGGCAGTAGGCCTTAAACTATCCATGATTTACAGGGACCAAGGAGTGGTCAGGATCATTGGAAAGGGAAACAAAGAAAGGCTTGTGCCGATAGGGGAGATGGCACTGGAGGCTATGGATGCGTATGTAGACTGCCGTCCTGAGCCTGCGGCTCCGGAATATGATGATATCGCATTCCTGAACCGCTTCGGAAAACCACTTAGCCGTGTCTCCATCTTCGAGATGGTGAAGAAGCAGGCTCTGATGGCAGGTGTCAAAAAAAGCATATCTCCTCATACCTTCAGGCACTCGTTTGCGACCCACCTCATCGAGAACGGTGCGGACCTAAGGATGGTCCAGGAGATGCTTGGACACGAGAGTGTCCTCACAACAGAGGTTTATACACACATTGATTCCTCTACATGGCAGGCAGCAGTGCTGGAAAGCCATCCAAGGAATAAAAGAAAGTAGAAATGTCAGAACAAGGTAACATAGTCATCAAGGGTGCCAAGGTGAATAACCTAAAGGACATCGATGTGGAGATCCCACGTGGCAAGTTCGTCGTAGTGACGGGCATCTCCGGATCGGGAAAATCTTCCCTTGCCTTCGATACCCTCTTCGCTGAGGGACAGCGCCGATTTGCAGAAAGCCTGTCGTCCTATGCCCGACAGTTCCTTGGCAGAATGTCCAAACCGGATGTGGATGTCATAGATGGCATCCCACCAGCTGTAGCCATAGAGCAGAAAGTCAGCACGAAGAATCCTCGCTCTACTGTGGCTACTACTACGGAAATATATGATTATCTGAGACTTGTCTTTGCCCGTGTGGGACGCACATACTCTCCTGTAAGCGGACAGGAAGTGAAGTGTCACAGCACAAATGATGTGATGTCCTGCATTTTCGATGGCTCGTCCGAGATGGCCTATATACTGGCAGACCTGGACTGGGAGAATAGATCCGACAAGGTGGAGCTCATGCTTCAGCTCAAGGAGGAAGGTTATTCGAGATTCTTTTCGGCCGGAAGCATTGTCCGTATCGAGGAGATCATGCAGATGGCAGACTCTGGCGACTATCCGTCAGAGATGTACCTGCTCATTGACCGTGTGAAGCTGAATGCAGGCTCACGCGAAGACAGTGACCTTCGCACCAGGCTACTTGGCTCTGTGGCGGATGCGTTTTCACGCGGAAACGGAAAGGTACATGTGTGGAATGGCGTGCAGATGCACTCCTTCGTGAACAGAATGGAGATGGATGGCATGACCTTCCGTGAGCCAGATGACTACATGTTCAGCTTCAACAGCCCTCTGGGCGCATGTCCTACCTGTGGTGGACTTGGCAAGATCATTGGCGTAAGCGAAGACCTCGTGATCCCTGACAAGACGAAGAGCATCTATGACGGTGCCATCGCATGCTGGAGGGGAGACAAGATGGGATGGTTCAAGGACCGCATCATCATGCTTGCGGAAAAGTATGACATCCCTATTTTCACTCCATACTGTCAGCTCACCGAAAAGGTGAAGCGCATGCTCTGGGATGGCGTAAAAGGCGCCACGGAAGATGACAGCATCATCGGCATCAATGAATTCTTTGCCTGGGTAGAGACTCAGCGATTCAAGATACAGTATAAGTACATGCTGAGCCGTTTCTCCGGCAAGACATCGTGCAATGTGTGCCACGGCAGCAGACTTCGCGTAGATGCTCTCTATGTGCGCGTAGGCGGTAAAAACATAGCCGAGGTGCTCGACATGAATGTCGACGAGGCGATATCATTCTTCCAGAACATTGAGCTCAATGATTATGAGATGAGCATAGCGAAGGGAGCTATCGACGAGATAGTGTCTCGCCTCAGGTGCATTCAGGATGTGGGACTTGGATATCTTACGCTCAGTCGTACCTGCAACACCCTCTCCGGTGGAGAGAGCCAGCGAATTAATCTCGTGACTGCGCTCGGCAGCTCGCTTGTCGGCTCGATGTACATTCTGGATGAGCCTAGCATTGGCCTTCACCCACGCGATACCGACAGGCTTATCTCAGTGCTGAAGAGGCTTCGTGACATAGGAAATACAGTGGTCGTGGTGGAGCATGATGAAGAGATCATTCGCTCCGCTGACCTGCTTCTCGATATGGGACCGCGTGCAGGCGTGCATGGCGGCGAGGTGGTGTTCTCGGGACGCGTGAATGATACTCATCCTGATGCCGAGCAGGTGAAGCGTTCCCTCACGCTTCAGTACCTCTTCGGAGCGCGTCAGCGCATTTCCCGTGAGAAACGACCATGGATTTACAGCATCACCGTTGAGGGAGCCATGGAGCATAATCTTAAAAATGTGGACGTGCAGTTCCCGCTGAACACCCTTACGGTCGTGACGGGTGTGAGCGGAAGTGGCAAGTCTTCCCTCGTCGGCGATATCCTGTATCCTGCGCTTTATAGGCATATCAATGATACAGGCGATCTCCCAGGCGTGTTCCGCAAGCTTTCCGGAAATCTTGACCGCATCACGCGTGTGGAGTATGTTGACCAGAATCCTATAGGCAAGAGTTCTCGTTCAAATGCTGCCACCTACCTCAAGGTTTACGACGACATTCGCAAGCTCATGGCTGAGCAGCAGTATGCAAAGATCAATGGTTTCGGTCCCAATTACTTCTCGTTCAACCAGGAAGGTGGCCGATGCCCAGAGTGCCAGGGAGATGGAGTCGTGAAGATCGAGATGCAGTTCATGGCAGATGTGACCATGGTCTGTGATGCCTGTGGAGGAAAGCGCTTCAAGAGCGATGTCCTTGAGGTTCGATACAGGGAGAAGAATATTGACGATATACTGAACATGAGTGTGGACGAGGCCATTGCCTTCTTCAAGGAAGGAAAGGAGGATCTCGCACGCTCCATCGCAAACAAGCTCCAGCCTCTCGTGGATGTCGGACTCGGGTACATTAAGCTTGGACAGAGTTCTGCGACCCTCTCTGGCGGTGAGAGCCAGCGTATCAAGCTGGCGTCATTCCTTCTGATGAGTGGTGGATCTTCGGATAAGCATAAGATAATGTTCATCTTCGATGAGCCTACCACAGGCTTGCATTTTTACGATGTGGAGAAGCTCCTGAAGGCTTTTGACGCCCTTCTCGCGAAGGGACATTCACTTGTCGTTGTAGAACATAACCTCGATGTCATTCGTGCAGCTGACTGGGTCATTGACCTTGGCCCAGATGCGGGAGACAGAGGTGGAGAAGTGGTGTTTGCAGGCACACCGGAGCAGTTAAAGGAGAAAGACACCATTACAGCTAAGTATTTATGAAAAAAATAGCGGCTCTCACCATGCTTAGGAACGACGAGTTCTTCCTTCGTAAATGGGTAAAATACTACGGCGAACAGTTAGGTAAGGAGAATCTCTATGTGTTCTTCGATGGCCTTGACCAGGTCATTCCTGACTTTTGCGAGGGCGTGCACACCATGGCGGTGGAGCATGTCTCATGTAGCGTTCACGAAGGCGATAGGAGGCGTATCGACTTCCTCTCAGAGCAGGCGCGTCAGCTCTTTTCTCGCTATGACCTTATAATTGGCACTGATGTTGATGAGTTCCTCGTCGTGGACCCGCAGCTGGGTGTCTCGCTCCCAGAGTTTTTGTCATCCGTAAAGACTTCATGCCCATCCATTTCGGGCTTGGGCGTCGATGTGGGGCAGAATCTGCGAGAAGAAGGAGTGATTGACGCTTCGCAAAGTTTTTTGAGCCAGAGACGTTATGCGAAGTTATCCACTCGCTATTCGAAGGCTACCGTACTTCGTGCTCCAGTAGCATGGGGGTCCGGTTTCCACCGCACAAGGAAAGGAAACTTCCATATAGTTAAGGACCTGTATCTGTTTCATTTCGGATGTGTGGACCTTGAAAGGATCAAGGCGAAGATGGGAGATGGTGGACTTGTCTCGGAAGGATGGTCCAAGCATCTGGCGAAAAGAGCCGGAACCATCAAGCTTGTGAGCGAGAAGAAGGCTTCTGTCTGGGAAAAGACAGTGCCATTGGCTCGTAGAATACAGAATATAGTTAGGCCACCGTATGCCTGGAACAAACCAGCCATGTTTGAGGCGAAGGTGGTCGTTAAGATACCAGAAAGATTTAAAGACACGATTTAATCATGCCGAAAATATCTATAATCATACCGATCTATAACGTAGAGAAATATCTAAGAAGATGTCTGGATAGCGTTTCAAACCAGACATTTAGTGACTGGGAGGCCATCTGTGTGGATGATGGCTCTAAGGATTCATGTGGAAAGATTATCGACGAGTATGCTGCTCGTGATTCTCGTTTTGTAGCATTACATAAGGAGAACGGTGGTCTGTCGGATGCCCGTAATGAGGGCATCAAGCTCGCCAAGGGAGAGTTCATCGTCTATCTGGACTCTGACGATTTCATTCATCCTCAGACGTTTGAGATTGCCCTTTCTATTCAGGAGCGAAGCGGCGCCGAAATGGTAAGCTGGTACAAGGACAAGGCGTACAGGAACAAACTGATACTCAGGATGCTCTTCAACTCTGAGAATGTGAACTTCAAACCATCGTCATTCTATAGAAGTTATGACGCCTCGACTGTTGAGTTTGACTATACAGATGATATCATTTCCAAGGCTACAGAGTATTCTCACCCTAAGGATATAGAAAACCCTATCAAGCATTGCTATGTGTGGCGCCATCTTATCAGAAGGGAAATGCTTGATGGAATTTCGTTTGAGAAGGGTCTCTCTTTCGAGGATTTTCCATGGTGGAGTGCTGTCCTTCTCAAGAACCCAAAGACAGCCTATACCATGCTTCCTTTGTACTATTATTACTGCAACATGAGTTCCATTGACCGCTCCTCTTCTCGCGGAAAGAAGATATCCTCATGGGTGCGTGGACTTGGGCTTGTGCTGGATCTCTACGCCAAGGAAGCCACTCCTCATCAGATGGAGTGCTGGACTGCCAATTTTAAGTGGCCTGTAATCCAGGGACAGATTGCTCGTCATCTGGACGTGGTGAAGAAGTCTGACAAGCACTATGACTACATAAGTGAGTCACTTCGTGCAATGGTCGAGAGGGGAGTGTTCAGTGATGCTTCTTCTCCAGCAGACCTTAAGGCCGTGGCTCGCATCAATAAGTTCCTCGGTATAGCCTAAGCGAAGCGATGATGGCTCCAGAGATAGTTTTCTGGCTGCTCCTTTATCTCTTCTTCTACTAAATCGTAGTACTTTCTCATGATCTGCTCGACGCTCATTTCTGATGCGTCGTCGCAAATCGTGATGTACTCGTATGTATAGTGGCCCTGAGATACACGGTGCATCTTCAGGTAACTTACGGACATGTGGAACTTGTGGGCTACCGCCGCGCCTCCTGCCATGATTCTGACTGGCTGTCCGAAGAAGTCTAAAGTAATGTATCCAGCAGACTCAAAGTAAGGTCTCTGGTCAGTGCAGAGATGGTAGAATTTTCTCTCGTCTTTGTGCTCGTAGATGTATCGAACTATCTTTTCAGTCTCAAGATAGCCGCTGAAGCCGTCCCTGTTCTTTAGCGGAGCAGCACGGTTCTCCTTCATGATTTCGTCCCAGACCTTGCTGGAGAGCTTCCTGTATACAACGCAAACGTTTTCCTCAGTCATGGGAATCTCCACCTCTGGTGAGTAGCTTTCTATGCCGCCGATAAGTTCCCAGTTTCCTGTATGGGAGAAAAGTACCATGTGTGATGGCGCTACTTCTGACAGTCTCTTGAGTTCTTCAGGATTAAGAAGCTCCACTATTCTCGCGTCGCGAAGTCTCTTAGGGTTGTGGCATGCTCCGAACCAGATGGCTTCTGCTACGACCTCCCCGAAGTGCAGATAGAACTTTTTCCTGATATCAGCCAGCTCCCAGTAATTCTTATCGGGGAAACAGCGTGAGATGTTAGTCATCACTACGTCTCTACGATATCTTATCACATCCCCAGCCAGCCACGCAAGGAAACGTGCCAGCTTGTAGTGAATCTTGAGAGGAAGCGAACCTAACAGCCTGAGGATCCCCTTCATGAGGAATTTGCCTATCTTCTTCATATATGGACAAAGTTAACATTTTCCATATATTTTCGGACACATAAAAACTTGTGAAATGCAACATTTCTTAAAAATGTGTGCAGGAAAATTACGTATTCCTATGTCCTCATATCGTCCTATTCTATTTTTGCCCTCGAACTTAAACTATGAACAGTATATGTTAGATCGCTTAAAACTGATGGGACGAGAGGGTCAATTGCATACCAATCATTCTTTTCTTGGGCAGTCGCCCCAGGCCGTTCTGGCCAGCTTGCTAAATTTATCATTCATATTACTGACCCTCTTCCCGTCTTGTGCACCTTCTGGAGCGGAGTCGGAGAACCTGACCGTGGATTTCTCGATAGTTAGACCGATCACTGTGGAGCGAACATCTACGAAGGGGCATCTGTCTGTCTATCCCATAGGCAGTGACTTCATGTCATACGTGCACACTCTGGATGTCTTCATGTTCAATGATGACGGACTGAGGAAACTTGATTCTTATCAGAGGTATGACAGACCGTCACGCACGCTGTCGATAGCGTCTACGGCGGGAGATAAGATAGTTGTTGCGGTGGCGAATCCGCCGGAGAGTGGGTACAGCGTGCGGCAGGTCGGGACATACGATGCTCTAGAGCATCTGATGGCGCATCTATACGAGGATGATCCTGAATTCCCATTGATGACAGGGGAAGGCGTAGTCGCGGCCGGTGGCCGCTGTACCATAAGCCTTGAACCTATGATGTCTGAGGTGGTGCTGAATTCCGTCCTATGCGATTTCTCCGGGAAACCTTATTCCGGCGAATTGCTGGAAAATGCCAGGGTATATTTGACAAATGTCAATGCATCTGCAGAGATACTTCGTCAAGATGGATTCAAACCATTGGACATTCTGAATGCCGGTCGTCTATCTGAAAGAGATATGGAGCAGATGGCCTGCCCTTCCGCAGTGGTGAAGGATATTTATACAGGCATAGGGGCATCCAGGCATGCCATAGGCGCCGCGAAGAGAAATGTGGGAGTTACACTTTATGCTTATCCTAATGACGTGCAGGATGAATCCATTGGCACTCCATATACGAGACTTGTCCTGGAGGGTACAGTGGGTGGTGAGAAGACTTACTATCCATTGAATATAAACCGCCCTGGGTGGGGATACTCTGATGGTCGCGCTGGTGTCGGAAGAAATGCTAGATATATCTTTGACCTTGCCATTACTCGCAAGGGGTCGTCAGATCCAGATACTCCAGTCTATCCTGGCGATAATACGGCGCAGGGTTGGATGACTCTTTATCCAGGCAATTTCATTACAGCAAGGGATGGCGAAGATGTACATATCTGGTGCGATATGTTCCCTTCAGAAGCTGATTTGGATATATGCAGAGAAGATCTTGACTATGATGTCAGTCGAGGCATATATACCTATGATTTTGATGCTGATGGGCATGGCGTCACGCTTCACTGCCTTCGTGGAGGAACAGGAATGTTCACTATCGATGCCGGTCCTCCTATTGATACTGGCTACCTGGTAATTGTAGTAGTAAATCCATAATAATAAAAGAGCCTGCTTCACGCTGAAGCAGGCTCTCTTAATTATATAAGGTATAGGACTTGGGTCCTAACCGCGGCTATTAACCACCGAAGTTATCGTAGAGGATGTTTGCAGGGTCTACGCCGAGTGAATCAAGAAGGTTGTTCACAGCGCCTACCATCATAGGAGGACCACACATGAAGTACTTGATATCCTCTGGTGCCTCATGATCCTTAAGGTATGTCTCGTACATGACATTGTGAACGAAACCTGCTACATAAGGAACGCCTGCTGCATCTGCTGCTGGATCTGGACGGTCGAGAGCGAGGTGGAACTTGAAGTTAGGGAACTCTCTCTCGATCTCAGCGAAGTCCTCAAGGTAGAATGCCTCGACGAGTGCACGTGCACCGTAGAAGAAGTGAACGGTCTTACCGGTCTTGAGGGTCTTGAAGAGCTGCATGATGTGGCTGCGGAGAGGTGCCATACCTGCACCACCACCTACGAAGATGTACTCCTGGCTATCTGGGTCGTTCTTAGGGAGAAGGAAGTCACCGTAAGGACCTGAGATCATAACCTTGTCACCAGGCTTTCTGGTGAATACGTATGAAGATGCGATACCAGGGTTTACAGGAAGCATCTTAGGACCGAGCTCTCTAGGAACAGATCTGTCGAATGGAGGGGTGGCGATACGTACGTTGAGCTTGATAATGCCCTTCTCACCTGGGTAAGAGGCCATTGAGTAAGCACGGATGGTATCCACTGGGTTTGAAGAATGGAGGTTGAAGAAACCGAACTTCTCCCAGTCGCCCTTGTAGATAGGATCTACATCGATGTCCTTGAAGTCAAGCTCATACTTAGGGATGTCGATCTGAATGTACTGACCTGACTTGAACTCAATGTTCTCTCCCTCTGGAAGCTTAACTGTGAACTCCTTGATGAATGTAGCAACATTGTCATTTGAGATAACCTCACACTCAAGCTTCTTGATGCTGAGTGCAGACTCATCCATTGCGATGCCAATGTTGTCCTTGACCTTAACCTGACAACCAAGTCTCCAGCCTTCCTTGATCTGCTTCTTGTTGAAGAAACCTACCTCGGTAGGGAGGATCTCACCGCCACCGTCAGTTACCTGAACCTTGCACTGTCCGCAGTTTGCCTTTCCACCACATGCTGATGGAAGGAAAATCTTCTGCGAAGCGAGGGTGTTCATGAGAGAATCACCAGGGGCGACGTCGAGAACCTTCTTTCCGTCGTTGATGCTGATCTTCACTGTACCCTTAGGCGAGAGCTTGATCTTGATGAAGAGGAGGATTGCCACGAGGATGATGATCACGATCACCATGATGGCCATTGCTGAAAGTAATGTATAACTCATAATTTCTGTCCTCCTTGATTAAAGTGAAATACCCATGAATGCCATGAAGGCGATACCCATAAGACCTACAGTGATGAAGGTGATACCGGTGCCCTTGAGGCCTGCAGGGATGTTTGAATATGCCATCTTCTCGCGGATGGCTGCAAGTGCTACGATAGCGAGGTACCAGCCGAGGCCGCTACCAAGTGCGTATACTGCAGACTCACCTACATTAGCGAAGTCTCTCTGCTGCATGAAGAGTGAACCACCGAGGATTGCACAGTTTACAGCGATGAGTGGAAGGAAGATACCGAGCGAAGAGTAGAGAGAAGGAAGGAATTTCTCCACAACCATCTCGACTACCTGCACGATAGCTGCGATCACTGCGATGAAGAGGATGAAGCTAAGGAAGCTGAGGTCAACAGATGCGAACTTCTCACCAAGCCAGCTGAGCGCACCTGGCTGAAGCACGTATGTGTTCAGAAGGTAGTTCACTGGAAGAGTGATGAGGAGCACGAAGATAACAGCGATACCAAGACCGTTCGCTGTCTTTACATTTTTCGATACTGCCAGGTATGAACACATACCGAGGAAGTATGAAAAAATCATATTGTCAACGAAAATTGACTTTACGAATAAGCTCAAATATTCCATAATCGATAAGTGTTATTATTTTTCCTGAAGATCTTTCTGAATAGATCTCTGGATCCAGATCACACAGCCCAAAAGGATGAGGGCCATAGGAGGGAGGATCATGAGACCGTTGTTTGTGTATCCGATAGCTGAGAGAACAGGATATCCGAAGAGGGTACCTGAACCGAAGAGCTCACGGAAGAAAGCCACAACGATGAGGATAAGTCCGTAACCAGCACCGTTTGCAAGGCCATCAAGAAGTGAAGGGATAGGCTTGTTACCGAGAGCGAATGCCTCGATACGACCCATCACGATACAGTTTGTGATGATAAGGCCAATGTAAACTGAGAGCTGCTTGTCGATAGCGTATGCGAATGCCTTGAGGAGCTGGTCCACGAGGATTACCATGAGCGCAACGACAACGAGCTGGATGATGATGCGGACGCGGTTTGGAATAGTCTTTCTGATGAGTGAGCAAACAAGGCTTGAGAGACCGGTAACGGCGATAACTGAAAGTGCCATTACACAAGCTCCCTTGAGACCTACGGTCACAGCAAGAGAAGAACAGATACCGAGCACGAGGACAGTGATAGGATTGCCCTTAAAGATCGGATTCAATATAGTTTCTTTCATTTTTCCCATAATTATGTTCCTCCTTATTCTGCGGTTGATGTAGAATCTGCTGCCTGACATGCCTCACATGGCTCGTCGCAAGCCTTCTCGCAGTCTGCGCACTCGCCGCAGCACTCGTGGCCTTCGCCACAGTGACCACAGCACTTGTGCTCTGATGAACCACCGAGATAAGAGCCGTAAGCATTGAGCCAATTGTTGATAGCCTGATCAAGACCATTGCTGGTCATGGTAGCACCGGTGATGGCATCGATGGCGTTTGTCTTGCCTGCAGGTGCGCCGCCCTTTACAATGGCGAATGGCTTGGCGTCAGCGAAATCAACTGACTTGCCAGCGAACTGAGCGCGGAATGCAGGGTCGTCCTTGATCTTTCCACCAAGACCTGGAGTCTCGCTTTCGTGATCGAAGTATGCACCAACGATGGTCTTGAGGTCGTCCTGAAGAGCTACATAGCCCCAAACTGGTCCCCAAAGACCTGCACCATAGATAGGAAGGACGGTGACACCGTTCTTGAAGATGTAAACAGGGAGCTCAACCTCTGAACCATCCTTGATGCTGTAGTTCTGAGCCTTGAGCTTGGCTACATTGTAAACCTCAGATGACTGAGTGTCGAGGGTAGCGACCTTCTCACCAGCCTTGTTGATTACGATAGCCTCTGCGATGTTCTCCTTGTAGAAATCGAGAACTGCTGTGTTTCCCTTTGCTGCCCACTCTGACTTCTCACCGAACTGAGCGGCGGTAAGGATCTGGCTGATGGTCTCAGCCTTCTCATTTGCCTCCTGCTTTGGCTTGAGAGTCTGTGAAACGAAAGCCAAAACCGCAGCGACAAGTACACACACTACTGTGGTGTAGATGACAGTATAGACATTACTATTTGTATTCATAACTTATGCGATTTTGACAGTTTTGTTCTTCTTTGAGATGTGAGCGCTTACTACGCAGTGGTCGATAAGTGGTGCGAAGGTGTTACCGAGGAGGATGGCGAGCATCATACCCTCAGCGTAACCAGGGTTGAAGAGTCTTACGATGACGCATACTGCGCCAATGAAGAAACCATAGATCCACTTACCGCACTCTGTCTGAGCTGAAGTCACAGGGTCGGTAGCCATGAATACGGTACCGAATGCGAAACCACCCATTACGAGGTGATAGTAGCAAGGAATGTCAGAGCCACCACAGAGCTGTGCGAGACCGCCGATAGCGAGCGCACCTGCTACTGAAGAGAGCATGATCTTCCAGCTAGCAACACCAGTCCAGAGGAGGATGAAAGCACCAATGAGGATAGCGATGACGCTGGTCTCACCCACTGAACCAGGGATGGTACCGAGGAACATGCTCATGAAATCAACAGCGCTTGCACCCTGGTCTGCTGCAACTGCAAGTGGGGTAGCTCCGGTGAAACCGTCGATAGCGGTTTCTCCGCTTCTGAGCGCAACCCAGCAGTCTGAACCAGACATAGAGCTAGGATATGAGAAGAAGAGGAATGCACGTGTAAGGAGTGCAGGGTTCCAAATGTTCATACCAGTACCACCGAATACTTCCTTTCCGAAGATCACTGCGAATGCTACGGCGATAGCGAGCATCCAAAGTGGAACGTCAACAGGAACGATGAGTGGGATGAAGAAACCCGATACGAGGTAGCCCTCGTTAACTTCCTCATTTCTGATCTGAGATGATGCGAACTCGATGCCGAGACCTACGATGTAAGCCACTACATAGAGAGGGAGCACCTTGAGAAGGCCATAGAAGAAGTCGCTCCAGAATGCTGGAGTAGCTCCGATGGCGAGAGAGTGCTGGTAACCGGTGTTCCACATACCGAACAGTGCGGCAGGGATAGCAGCGATTACGGCAATGATCATGATACGCTTGAGATCGACAGCGTCCCTGACGTGTGCACCCTTGCGGGTCACTGTGCCTGGAACGTGAAGGAATGTCTCGAAAGCGTCAACACTTGAGTGCAGCCAATAAAGCTTGCCGCCTTTTTCAAAAATCTTGTTCATACTTTTAAGCCATTTCCTTAAGCATCTGGTTGATGCCGTTCTCAATTACATCCTGAATGTACATCTTCGAAGGATCAATGTACTCGCAGAGTGCGAGATCCTCTGGAAGAACCTCATAGATACCGAACTTCTCCATCTTCTCAATGTCGCCAGCGAGGCAAGCCTTGATGAGGTAGAGAGGATAGATGTCCATAGGGAGTACCTTTGCATAATAAGCGTCAGACATGACGAGTGCGCGTGGACCTCCGTGGAGGTTTGTGTCCATAGCGTACTTCTTGCCTGGTCTGAGCCAGCCAAGACACCAGTTGAAGTAGGTGTGGTCTGCGCTGTACTGGTTGAATCTGAATGGACGAGCCCATCCGAGAAGCTCCTTCTTTGTGCCTTCCTTGATGAGGGTGATCTGGTTGTCCTGGAAGCGGAGGTAACCCTCAGCGCCTACAGCTGCACCGGTGAGGACATCGCCACTGATGATGCGGACTTCCTCTGCTTCAGCACAGAAACCTGTGATTTCCTTCATAGGCATGCCAGGGAGGGTCTCGATGTAGCTAGGATCGCTAGCCATAGGACCGGTCACTGCAACCTTTCTTCTAAGGTCATACTTTCCAGTGAGGAAGAGCTTACCGATGGCTGCGAGCATCACAAGTGATACTGTCCATACGGTCTCTTCCTTCTTGATAGGAGAGATGTGGCTGATCTGAACACCTACGTTGCCTGCAGGATGCTTTCCGCTGAAAGTGTGGAGTGTGGCACCCTCAAGCTTGTGAAGAGGTGAGCTTGAATACTGCTCCTCGCAGAGTGAAACGTGCACGCCGCCGTCAGTGAGCTTAGCGAGTGCCTTTACACCTGCCTGGATGGCCTCTGCCTCGCCGCTGAGAGCGTACTCGAGGTCTGCTGCCAATGGAGCTGTGTTGAACGCTGAAACGAAAATTGCCTTTGGCTTCACCTCAGGATCTGCGATGATGCCGTAAGGTCTCTGGATCATACCTGCCCAAAGACCACTTTTCAAGAGAGTCTCCTTGACTTCTGCAGCGGAAAGATTGTTGATCTCCTTTGCACCGAAATCGAGATACTCCTGAACCTCATCAGCCTTGATGAGAACTGCAAGCAACTTTCTCTTGTCGCCTCTGACTACCTGCTCTACGGTACCGCTGACTGCGGATGTGAAGAGAATGTCAGGGCATTTCTTGTCTGCCAGTACAGGCGAGCCGGCGAGCACTCTGTCACCCTCTCTGACGAGGAGCCTAGGGTTAAGGCCCTTGAAGTCAGATGGACACAATGCTACAACACCTGGCATGATGGCCTTGCTGGTCTTGAGCTCTGCGGCACCCTTGATAGGAATGTCGAGGCCCTTTTTCAAAGTGATGTTGTTTGACATTATAAATGAGTTAATATTGAGTATTTTCTAAAATACGCGCGAAGATACTACTTTTTTAGTAATTTTGCATCATTATGGAGAACAATGTAAGCGCTATATTGGAAGGCCTCAACGAAGAACAGAGGCGTGCGGTGGAAAATGTGGACGGTCCAGTGCTGATTGTGGCGGGAGCGGGCTCGGGAAAGACTAGAGTGTTGACCAGCAGGATAGCATATATCCTCGCTCGTGGAGTGGAGTCAGAAAGGATTATGGCTCTTACTTTTACGAAGAAAGCTGCGAGCGAGATGAAGGAGCGAATATCGCTCATGGTCGGGAGACGCGCGGCCAGGGGACTGTACATGGGTACGTTCCATTCCATCTTTATCAGGTTCTTGAGAAAGTATTCGGCATCATTGGGATACCCGGAGAACTTCACCATTTACGACACATCCGATTCGCAGAGCGCCATCAAGGCGTGCCTGAAGGAGATGGGTCTGGACGACAAGGTCTACAAGCCCCGCAGCGTGCAGGCTAGAATCTCGATGGCGAAGAATAACCTTGTGACGCCAGGGGCGTATCGCAAGGACTTGAACGCCATGAGGGATGATGCCCACTCGAAGATGCCTCGCCTTTGCGAGGTGTATGCCCTCTATGCACAAAAATGCAAACAGTCAGGGGCTATGGATTTTGATGATATCTTGCTGAATATGAATATATTGCTTCGCGATAATCCTGATGCGCTCAGGGAGATCTCGGGGCAGTTCTCATACATCCTTGTGGATGAGTATCAGGATACCAATGAAGCTCAGTACAAGATACTTCGCAAGCTCAGTATGGGCCACCAGAACATTTGTGTGGTGGGAGATGATTCCCAGTCCATCTATGCGTTCCGTGGTGCCAAGATTCAGAATATCCTGAACTTCAAGAAGGATTTCCCTACATGCAAGATATTCAGGCTGGAGAGAAACTATCGCAGCACCCAGGTCATCGTTAATGCCGCTAACTCATTGATAGAGAAGAATTCAGGCCGTATCCCGAAGGACTGCTACTCCATGGGTGAGGATGGCAAGAAGATAGTGATTCTGCGCGCCACACACGAGAAGGAGGAGGCGAATAGGGTAGTGAGCGACATCATACGCAAGATGAGTGAGTATTCGGCTCAGTATCAGGATTTTGCGATACTATATAGAACCAATGCCCAGTCGCGAGCGCTCGAGGAGGCACTGCGACTTAGAAACATCCCGTATATCATCTATTCCGGCAACTCCTTCTTCGAAAGGGCCGAAGTGAAGGATATGATGGCGTATTTCAAGCTGTGTGTGAATCCTCTCGATGAGGAGTCCTTCAAGAGGGTGGTGAACAAGCCGGCGCGTGGCATTGGCGACACATCTATCGACTATCTCATTCAGGCGGCGAGAGCCCTGCAGACTTCGCTGTTCAAGGCCACATTTGCGGAGGGGCTCGAGCAGTATGGCCTCAAGCCTGCTGCGATAAAGAAGCTGCGAGAGTTTTGCGAGATGATCAATGCTATGGCAATGGAGCTGCCTGTAACTGACGCGCATGAAATGGCGAAGAAGATCGCGGACAAGTCTGGACTGTATGCATTCTATAAATCAGATACTTCCATCGAAGGACAGTCTAGGACGGCGAATGTGGAGGAGCTTGTTAGCAGCGTCTTGTCATACGTGCAGGAGAAGCAGAATGAGATCATCGAGGAGCAGGAACTTGATCCGGATTTGGATGAGCTTCCACTCGTCACTCTTGATGCCTTCCTTGAGAATGTTACCCTTCTCAGTAACATTGACATGGAAGACGAAGAAGATACAAATAACAAGGTGGCGCTCATGACCGTGCATTCGTCCAAGGGCCTTGAGTTCCCTCATGTGTATATCACTGGCTTGGAGGAAGAACTCTTCCCATCTGGAGGCTATGGCGCTCCAGGCGATATTGAGGAGGAAAGGCGCCTTTTCTACGTGGCGCTCACACGTGCGAAGAAGACTGTGGATCTAGCTTTCGCAGACTCAAGAATGATTAATGGAAAGACGAAGGACAATACTCCTAGCCGATTCATTAAAGAAATTGATAGCCAGTACTTTGAGAATCCTCTGAAAGATGGATTCGAGGCCTTGATGGGATCAAGGTTTGGCTCGCGTCCGCAGCAGCCGTATGGCACTGTCGGTCAGCGCGGAGCGCAGGCGTCGAGCACGTTCAGACGTCCGCAGGCTCAAACCGCTCCGGTGGCTCGTCCGGCGCAGCCTGCACGCCCTGCGAGCGTGCCTCGCAGCGCCACTCCGCCGCCAGTGCGCTTCGATCCTGCTACCTTCGTCCCCGACCTCATCGGTGATTTCCGCGAGGGTCAGGTCATTGAACATAATCGCTTCGGTCGTGGACTTATTACCTCCATTTCTGGTAAGATTCCAGAGCTCAAGGCTATCATCAAGTTTGATGAGTATCCAGAACCTAAGACTATACTTTTGAAGTTTGCTAAAATGCGAATAATCAAATAATTATATTATGAAAACAATCTTTAAAGTCCTTGCCATTGCAGCGTCTGTACTAGCTATGGCATCCTGCTCGTCTAAGTATGAGACAGTGAAGGGTGACGCCCTTGGCACAAAGATGTACACCTTGGACAATGGCCTCAAGGTGTATATGAGTGTGAACAAGGAGACACCTCGCATTCAGACCTATATTGCTGTCAAAGTAGGTAGCAAGAATGACCCTTCTGAGACTACTGGACTGGCTCACTATTTCGAGCACCTCATGTTCAAGGGTACTCAGCAGTTCGGCACATCTGACTATGAGGCTGAAAAACCTCTCCTTGACCAGATCGAGGCTCTCTTCGAGACCTATCGTCAAACTACTGACGAGGCTGAGCGCAAGGCCATCTATCACAAGATCGATTCCATCAGCTACAAGGCATCGGAGATCGCTATCCCTAATGAGTACGACAAACTTATGGCTGTGATCGGAGCTGATGGCACAAATGCTTGGACATCAGACGATGAGACTGTGTATGTAGAGGACATTCCTTCAAACCAGATCGACACTTGGGCTCGCATTCAGGCAGACCGTTTCAAGAATACGGTTATTCGTGGTTTCCACACCGAGCTTGAGACTATCTACGAAGAGAAGAACATGTCCCTTACCCAGGATAATCGCAAGGTTTGGGAGGCTCTCGCACAGGCTCTTTTCCCTCATCACCCTTATGGTCAGCAGACTACACTCGGTAGCCAGGAGCACCTTAAGAATCCTTCTATCACAAATGTGAAGAAATATCACGACCAGTACTATGTTCCAAATAACATAGCTATCTGTGTATCAGGTGATTTTGATCCTGATGAGATGGTAGCCGCCATCGAGAAGTACTTTGGCGACTGGCAGCCAAATCCAGAGCTTCCTAAGCTTGATTTCGAGCCTGAGGCTCCTATCACATCCCCTGTAGTCAAGGAAGTATATGGCCTTGAGGCTGAGAATATTGCCATGGGTTGGAGGCTTCCTGGAGCGTCTGACCTGAAGAACTCAGCCATTGCAGAGATTGCTAGCGCTATCCTCTCTAATGGTCAGGCTGGACTCATTGACCTTAATGTAAATCAGCAGCAGAAGGTACTTAGTCTCTTTGCCGGCTTCCAGAGTCAGCCAGATTACAGCCAGTTCATTGCCATGGGCCGTCCTAAGCCAGGCCAGACACTCGAAGAGGTTCGCGACATCGCGCTTGAGCAGGTCGCATTGCTCCGCGCTGGCGACTTCGACGAGTCTCTCATCGCTTCTACCATCAACAACCTCAAACTCGTCAAGATGCAGCAGTTGGAGAGCAACCAGGCTCGTGCTCAGAGTTATGTGGATGCATTTATCAATGGCATTGATTGGAAAGATGCAGCCAAGGATCTCGACCGCCTCGCCGCTGTGACCAAGGAAGATGTTGTGGCTTGGGCAAATGAGTTCCTTGGCGAAAACAGCTACGCCGTTGTGTACAAGCGCATGGGTGAGGATACTACAGTCCAGAAGATATCGGCACCGGCCATCACTCCTATTGCGACAAATCGCGACAAGCAGAGCGACTTCCTCAAGGAGATTCAGGGGCTTAGCGTGAAGCCAATTGAACCTGTATTTGTCAATTTCCAGAAGGAAATGTCTCAGTTTGAGCTTGCTAAGGGAGTTCCAGTTCTGTACAAGCAGAATGTTCTCAATGACGTCTTCAACCTTAATTACGTATTCAATTATGGTACAGACGATGATCCTGCACTTGATCTCGCATGTGATTATCTTCCATATCTTGGCACCCCAGATATGAGCGCTGAGGAGTTCGCTTCAAAGATGTACTCTCTGGCTTGTGATGTCAGAGTCAGTGCTGGAGCGCACCAGACTAGCGTGAGCATCAGCGGACTTTCAGAGAACATGCCTGAGGCTATACGCATCGTTGAGGATCTTATCGTCAATGCTCAGCAGGATGATGATGTACTTGCTGCACTCAAGATGAATACTCTCAAGGCTAGAGCAGACGCCAAGAAGAACCAGAGAAGCTGTTATTCGGCACTCACTTCATATATCATGTATGGCGCTGAAACCATCAAGAGAACTACTCTCTCCGATGAGCAGATCGTCAGCCTCAGGTCGGAGGACCTTCTCGCCAAGGTTCGTGAAGTCTTCGCTCAGGGTCATGAGATTATGTATTATGGTCCTATGAAGGAGGCTACCGTGAAGGATGCCCTTCTCGCAAATCATGTGTTCTCTGATGATGCCGAGCTTCGCCCTGAGACTTACTCTAAGAGTCTTCAGACTCCTGAAAATCAGGTGGTTCTCTCTCAGTATGATGCCAAGCAGCTTTACTATCTGCAGTATTCAAATCGTGGTGAGAGATTCAACGCAGATGCCGCTCCTGTCGTCAACCTGTACAATGAATACTTCGGTGGTGGCATGAATACCATCGTGTTCCAGGAAATGCGTGAGGCCCGTGGACTTGCTTATTCTGCGTGGGCAAATCTCTATGCTCCTTCATTTGCTGATGATACCTATGAATTCGAGGCTTTCATCGCCACACAGAACGACAAGATGCGTCAGGCCATCGAGGCGTTTGATGATATTATCAATGAAATGCCACAGTCAGATGCTGCATTTGCAGTGGCCAAGGATGCTCTTCTAAGCCGTCTTCGCACTCAGCGCACTACCGGAATGGGTGTTCTTTGGGCATATAGAAACTGCCGTCGTCTCGGTATCTCTGAGCCGCTTACGAAGAAAATCTTTGAGGAAGTTCAGAAACTTGAGCTCTCAGATGTGGCAGCTGCTCAGCAGACATGGGTTAAGGATCGTCCATACACCTACGCTATCTTGGGAGATATAAAGGACTTGGATATGGACTATCTTAAGACTCTCGGTCCTGTTACCATCGTTTCGACAGAAGATATCTTCGGATATTAGTTTTGATATATCCATCATTTTATGGGGGCGTAATGAAAATTACGTCCCTTTTTAAGTTTTTACGCATTTCATAAGAAATAATCATTTAGCTTTGGACCGGTGCTGAAACTGGCTCCGGACCGGACTGAAACTTAAATCTTTTTGGCTATGAAATGCTTGAACTTTTCGAGCGCTTTTGCGCTTGTGTTGGCCATCACATGTGGCTGCGATGCTCTGTGGAAGGATGACATCTCTACAGGTATGAATCTCATGTTTGATGAGGAAATGTATATGACTACCAAGTCCCTGGCTGACATTCCAGACACGAACCGCTTTATCTTGCGTGTGAATGATGCAGCTGGAAAGTCTGTGTATGAAGGGAAGTATGGAGATTCTCCAGAACGCATAATGGTTTCTCCTGGGTCATATACTGTCAGTGTGATGTCGGGAGAGTTTGGTGAACCTAGGTTTGATGCGCCTATATTTGGCGATTCACAGGTGGTCACTGTAGCTGGTTCTGTCCCTGCGTCTGTACATCTGCTGTGCCGTCAGATGAATGCTGGTGTCAGGCTGAAAATCTCGCCAGATTTCCTGGGGTCATATCCTCACGGCGCACTCCTTCTTAAAGGTGGAGATGGGGAACTTCTATACTCTTATTCTGAGAGGCGTATAGCATATTTCCGTCCTGGATGTGTGTCCTTGATGTTGACAAATGACGGCCACGACGAAGTGCTTATGTCTCGCGTCCTGGAGGCGCAAGATGTGCTCCAGATCAACATTTCGGCTCCGTCATCTGTGGCTGGAAAGGAATCGATCTCCATCCAGGTGGATACTGCCAGGAACTGGCGTACTGAAAACTATGTGCTAGGGGGCGATTCTGACTTGGGCGGTGACATTTCGAGCGCGCTTAGCGTGGCTGAAGCCCGTAAGGCGGCAGGTCTCACTGGTGTCTGGGTCAGAGGATATATCGTCGGGGGTGACCTTTCGTCATCCAATGCTTCTTTCAAGGGGCCTTTTAGCAGTAGAACAAATATACTTTTAGGACCTCGCTCTTCAAGCGCAGAAAAGTCTACATGTCTGTCTGTGCAGCTAAAGCAGGGGAGTGTTCGTGATGCATTGAATCTGGTGGATAATCCTGGACTTCTGGGCTCAGAGGTGTTCTTGAAGGGTGATTTGGTGGAGTCTTACTATGGCATCCCAGGCATCCAGAATATAAGCGAAATCAAGAAACTATAGGTATAAAATTTTCACGAGACGGATGCATCACTGCGTCCGTCCCGCTACTTAACCTAAACTTAAACTATGAAAAACTTCAATGCAAAGATAGTGGATTAAATCGTATTTACAACAAGAATGTTGAAACTTTATTAAATTATTACAGAAATGACGGCAAGGTTAATTTGCCGTCATTTGAAAAATGTAGAGCGGGATACGGGAGTCGGACCCGCCTCCTTGGCTTGGGAAGCCAATGCACTACCGATGTGCTAATCCCGCGTATTTCTTTGGCAAAGATAGTAATTTCTTTGTTATATTTGCAATGAAAGAATTCTATTAATTAACAGCACACGGGATGAATAAAATTCTTGTGATCGTCGTGACATATAACGGCATGAAATGGGTCGATAGATGCTTCGGGAGTCTTAGGACTTCGGAGGTATCTGCAGATGTACTTGCGGTGGACAATGGCTCTACAGATGGCACTCAGCAGTACTTAAGGGATTCGTATCCGGAGGTGAAACTAATTGAGACAGGTAAAAATCTTGGATTCGGCAGAGCAAATAACATAGGATTCCGCTATGCTCTTCAGAATGACTATGATTTCGTATATCTGCTCAATGAAGATGCCTGGGTCATGCCTGATACATTGGGGAAGTTGATTGATTCTTTCCCTAACAGTCGCTATGGCATTGTCTCTCCTATGCAGATGGCTGCGACCATGGATAAGATGGATCCCCGTTTTGAAAAGCATTGCAGCGCTTCTGTGACGAAGGATGGGGAGGTGGTAGACGTTCGCTTTGTCATGGCGGCTCATTGGATGATAAGTGCCGAGTGCTTACGTGCTGTGGGAGGCTTTTCGCCTACTTTCAAGCATTATGGTGAGGATGAAAACTATATTCACAGAGCACGTTACCATGGTTTCAAGGTCGGGGTCGTGAAAGATGCTTATGCTGTTCATGACAGGGCCAAGCGCAAGGATAGTCGTATGACTGCGTTGAAGCTGAAGCGCGTCAGCTGTCTTGTACGACTTAGTGATCCGAACAATGATCTACCGGCTGAAGCCATCTATCAGCCATTGAGGCTCATTGCTATGAGTATCAGAAATTTATCTATGTATCTCCTCGCCAGTGTACCTCATCTTTTAGCCAAATATCCAGATATCTTCTTGAATCGTCGCATCTCATTTTCGGATGGGGCATTTCTTGAGGAACATGAATAGATAAACCATGAGAAATAAACTGCTTGTTCTTACACTGCTATTTGCTCTTACTCCATTTCTTAGGGCTCAGAATACCTATGTGCAGCCGGCTTTTTTGAAAGCAGGTGATAAGGTGGCTATCATAGCCCCTTCGTATGCGGTGAATGACACCTCTACCGTGAAAAAGGCAGTCAAGCTCCTCAAGTCCTGGGGGCTCACGGTAGAACTCGGTGAGAACGGTGGCGCGATGCACCCCGAGTATATTCCGAAGAAAGGAGACAAGAGAAGGGGCTATCATTATGGAGGCCCCCTTGCCGCTCGCGTAAGTGAATTGAAGTGGGCTCTGGCTGACGATTCTATCAAGGCAATCTTTTGTGTAAGAGGAGGTTATGGTACGGTTCAAATGATGGATTACATCCCTTTGAGTATGTTTTCTGATCACCCTAAGTGGATAGTAGGTTTCAGTGACATCACTACTCTTCTTGCAGGGGAAACCATGGCAGGGGTGATGAGTATCCATGGCGATATGTGCAGTACGTTCAACACCACGACTGGCAATACCAAATCCACCGAGGAGCTACGCAGGCTCCTGTTCGGTAAGATGCCGGACTATCGCGTGGCGTCCTCTAAGTGGAATGTAGAGGGGCATGCAGAAGGCACCCTTATAGGTGGCAATTTCATTACCTTTGTCTCTCTCCTTGAGTCTGAATACGACGTGACTAAACTGGATGGGACCATCCTTTTCATAGAGGAGGTTACTGAAAGCATGCATGCGGTAGAGCGCCTTTTTCACCTTTTGAAGAATCATGGAAGACTTCCTCATTTCAAGGGGATTATTTTCGGCAGTTTCCATAAATGCGGAGTGGAACTGCTTGATCATGAGAGCATAGAGGAGATGCTATGGGAGTTCGTGAAGCCATTGGGCATCCCTGTGTGCTTCGGCTTTCCTGCTGGTCATGGACCGATAAACATGCCGCTCGTCATGGGCTCACATGTGAGCCTTGATGTCACTTCGTCAGGTTCACATATCAGTTTCTAAAATCTCCACTCCCAGTACATTGTACTGACTGCCTTCTTGACTGCCAAAATGTCCGGCGAAAAGAGGGTGGTTAGATGTTTGTATATGTCGTTAAGATTCAGTAAATTTGCGTGATTAGGTGAATCTTGCACCTTTTACGAAAGAAACGATATTGATATGAACATATTTGCTAAGATTTTCGGCACAAAGGCCGACAAGGACATGAAGGCTGTAAAGCCTGTGCTTGACAAGGTTCTCGCAGAGTATGAGAGCATCGACAAGCTCTCAAATGACGAGCTCAGAGCCGCTTCTGCACAGCTTAGACAGCAGCTTCGTGATGTGGAGGCTCCATTTGAGGAGCGCATCGAGGCCATCAAGGCCGAGATTGAGGGAGATATCCCAGTCTCAGAAAAGGAAAAACTTGCTACGGAGTCAGATAAGCTTGTCAAGGAAGAAGATGAGGCTATTGAGAAGTGTCTCGATGAGATCCTTCCGAAGGCATTTGCCATCATGAAGTCGACTGCTCGCAGATTTGCACAGTTCGAGACCATTGAGGTTGAGGCTACTCAGTTTGATCGCGACCTCAGCGTAAATCATGATTTCGTGACCATCGAGGGCGACAAGGCCATCTACAAGAACCATTGGGTAGCTGGTGGCAATGAACTCGTTTGGGATATGGTTCACTACAACGTCCAGATCATCGGTGGTATCGTTCTCCATCAGGGAAAGATTTCCGAGATGGCGACTGGTGAAGGTAAGACCCTTGTGGCTACATTCCCAGTGTTCCTTAACGCCCTTGCAGGCAAGGGTGTGCATGTGGTCACAGTAAATGACTACCTCTCCAAGCGAGACTCTGAGTGGATGGGACCTCTCTATATGTTCCATGGCCTCAGCGTGGACTGTATAGACAAGCATCAGCCAAACAGCGACCAGCGTCGTCGCGCATATAACTGCGATATCACTTTCGGTACAAACAATGAGTTTGGTTTCGACTACCTTCGTGATAACATGGCGATGCGCCAGGAGGACCTCGTTCAGCGCAAGCATCACTACGCTATCGTCGATGAGGTCGACTCAGTGCTCATCGATGATGCTCGTACACCTCTCATCATCTCAGGCCCTGTGCCTAAGGCTACCGGTGACGAGCAGTATCTCGAGTTCAAGCCATTTGTGGAGCGTCTTTACAATGCTCAGCGCGCTCTCATCAGCGAGATCCTCATCGAGGCGAAGAAACTCATCTCTGCCGGCGATGAGAAGGAGGGCGGAAAGCTCCTCTTCCGTGCGTACAAGGGACTTCCTAAGTACCAGCCACTCATCAAATACCTCAGTGAGCCTGGTATCAAGGTTCTCATGCAGAAGGTCGAGAACTATTATATCCAGGACAATGAAAGAGAGATGCCTGTCATCACAGATCCTCTCTACTTCGTCATCTCCGAGAAGCAGCATTCAGTAGATATGACCGACAAGGGTCATGACTACCTTGCTGGCATGGTGTCTACGCCAGACTTCTTCGTGCTTCCTGATGTGGGCTCACGTGTAGCTGAGATCGAGAAGACAGATCTGTCTCTCCTGGAGAAGCAGCAGAAGAAAGACGAGCTCATGTCTGACTTCGCAGTGAAGAGCGAGCGTGTTCATACCGTGATCCAGCTCCTTAAGGCTTACGCAATGTTCCAGAAGGAAGTTGACTACGTCATCATCGATAACAAGGTGAAGATCGTGGACGAGTCCACTGGACGTATCATGGAGGGCCGTCGCTGGTCTGATGGTCTCCATCAGGCAGTTGAGGCCAAGGAAAATGTGAAGGTGGAGGCTGCTACCCAGACTTTCGCTACCATCACCCTTCAGAACTACTTCCGTATGTATCACAAGCTTGCTGGTATGACCGGTACAGCAGAGACAGAGGCTGGTGAGTTCTGGAGCATCTATAAACTCGATGTAGTAGTTATCCCTACGAACCGTCCTATCCAGAGAAAGGATAACGACGATCTGATCTATAAGACAAAGAAAGCGAAGTATGCTGCCGTGATCGACAAGGTAGTCGAGCTCTCGAAGGCTGGACGTCCAGTCCTTGTGGGTACAACGGATGTCGAGACTTCCGAGCTGCTCAGCCGTCTTCTCCGTCTGCGAGGCATCAAGCATAATGTATTGAATGCGAAAGAGCATGCGCGTGAGGCAGAGATCGTCGCTCAGGCTGGTCAGACTGGTGCTGTGACCATTGCGACAAACATGGCAGGTCGTGGTACCGATATCAAGCTCAGTCCAGATGTGAAGGCTGCAGGTGGTCTCGCTATCATTGGTACAGAAAGACATGATTCTCGCCGCGTCGACCGTCAGCTTCGTGGTCGTGCCGGACGTCAGGGTGACCCAGGTTCTTCTACATTCTATGTCTCACTCGAGGACAAGCTCATGCGTCTCTTTGGATCTGAGCGTATCGCCGGTATGGTCGACAAGCTCGGTATGGCAGATGATGAGGCTCTCGAGGCAAGCATGCTTTCAAATGCTATCGAGAAGGCACAGAAGAAGGTGGAGGAGAACAACTTCGGTATCCGTAAGAGACTCCTCGACTATGATGATGTCATGAACTATCAGAGAGAGGCTGTGTACGCACGCCGTCATAACGCAATCTCTGGAGAACGCATCGAGATCGATGTCCTTAACATGATGACAGATACTGCTGCTCTCATCGCTGAGCGCTGCGAGGGTATGTCATACGAGGATCTTGCAGCCACCGTAATGGCTAAGCTCTCTATCGACCTTGGATTCGATGAGGAGTCATATTCAAGGATGAAATCTTCTGAGCTTCAGAGGGTTCTGCGTGAGCATATGTACGAGGTCTACAACCGTCGTATGGATACTCTTGTGGAGAAGCTTAATCCTATCATCAAGCATGTATACGAGAACCAGGGCAGCATGTACCAGAACATTGCTCTGCCTATCTCTGATGGTAGAAAGGTACTTAACCTTTCAGTTGACCTGAAGAGAGCATACGAGACAGAAGGTCGTGAGATCGCTAAGCGCCTCAGCCAGGTGATTGTCCTCTATCAGATCGACGAGCATTGGAAGGAGCATCTTCGCGAGATGGATGACCTCAAGCAGACTTCACAGAACGCAGCGTACGAGCAGAAAGATCCGCTCGTAGTATACAAGCTCGAGGCTTATAACCTCTTCGCTTCTATGCTAGAAAACCTTAATCAGGATGTTCTTTCATTCCTTCTTCGTGCATTCATTCCTCTTCGCGAGGATGAGCCAGCAAAGGCACCTGCACCAGCTCCACGCACAGATATGAGCCAGATGCGTACACAGCACGATAACCTTACCACAAATGGCGAGCAGAAGGCAAACACTCCTATCAAGGTGGACAAGAGAGTCGGTAGAAACGATCCATGCCCTTGTGGTAGCGGACTTAAGTTCAAGAACTGCCACGGCAAGAACATGGCTTAATCAGAATAATCAAAACTTTAGCATATGGAACCAACAGTAAATGCAAATGAAGTGAGCAGAATCTCCACTGGCACTACCGTCAAGGGCGAGATCATATCTTCAAACGACATCCGCATCGATGGCACCTTCGAGGGAAAGGTATTCTCTAAGGGAAAGGTTGTTGTCGGCGCCAATGCCCAGATCACTGGAGACATCGTCTGCACAAATGTAGACTTCTCTGGAAAGATCAAGGGTAACTTCTACGTTAAGGATACCCTTGCACTCAAGGGTTCTGCAGTAGTAGATGGTGATCTTCATACCAGAAGACTTCAGGTGGATCTTGATGCCAAGTTCAATGGTATCTGCAAGATGATATCTGAGATGGAGTTTGATAAGATCGTAGGTGAGGTGGCTCCAGAGTTCAGACCTCCAGTACGTCCTGCTGCTCCTGTAGCTCCTGCAGCACCTGCTGCTCCTATGAAGTAGTTCTATCCTACTTATGGAAAAAAGATGGCTCCCTGCAAAGGGAGCCATCTTTTTCTATGTTAAGCGGATATTATTTCCTTGCCTGCTTGGCGCCTTCCATCTGGTATGCAGAGAATGGGAAAGTAAGGCATGCGGTTCCGTCCATGGTAGGCTCATTTGTCGAGTAATCATGTGTAGAATCGTGATATACCTTGTCACCAGGCTGGAACTCCATGTAGTTCTTTCCACCCTCCATATTCACGCCTTCAAGGCTCTCGAATATAGTGGAGTATACTGGGCCATCAACGAGACCTCCAGTGGTGTTTCCAAGCTTCTTGTTGATGATGAACGAATGAGGCTGGGTAGGGTAGTTGCCATCCATAGGAAGTTCGATGATCATACTTACACCCCATGGATTGCATCCGAGTAGCCAGTCACGAAGAGATCCTTCCATCTCTACAAAGGTGGTGTCGCCAGTGAGCTGGCGATAAAGGATGCACTGGGTGAGAAGCGCTGTGGTCAAGTTGTTTGAGCACCAGATGCTAGGGACGCCATAGCAGAACGCTGTTCCATTGGCCTTTTCCCAAACACGCTCGATACCGGCGCGAAGGTTTCTGGTGAATTCAGCAGCGACCTTCTTGGTGCCATCGCCCTTGGCAAGCCAATAGTGTCCCATGTTCATGAATGGATACCACTGATAGTGGCGAGCGCTGTCGGCTCCCATCCAAGGGGTGACAGGCTCACGACGACCATATTCTATGGCCTGGGTGAGATACTTCTCCTCTCCGGTGCGATGATACATCTCGAGGGCACCGAGCTCCATGTCATCCACCCAGTTGTCCTCCTCATAGATATAAGGTGACACTACTGAAGCGGTCTGGCAGTTACCTGGCTTGTCGAGACCAAGCTGATAAGCATCAGCGGCCTTCTGGCCTATCTTCTCTGCAAACTCAGGGTAGAATGGCTTGAGAATCTCTGCGCCGAGCGCGAAGTCTGAAGCGAACTTTCCTGCGGTGCTTGCTGCACCCATGGTGGCATTCATGTACTTGCCTCTCTGCTGAGGCTCACCGGTAATGAAGTAAACAGGACGCGCACCGCCTGGACCCCATCCGTAGTCGGCCTTGTCGTCATGAGGGAAGCGCATGCCCATGTGGTCGCGGTCGTCGGCGAGCTGGTTGTAGAACTCGCCTGGCTCTGGATTCATTCTGTCTAGCCAATCCATTCCCCAGTATATCTCGTCGATGATGTCTGGGATGCCGTTTGAACCTTCAGTACCGTCAGCCTGATGTGTGTCGCCGAAAGCCTCTGGATTCTGCTGATATGCAAACATCATCTGGTAGATGGCGTTTGCTGTCGTAGTCGTGTACTGAAGACAGTCTGACGCGTCATGCCATCCACCACGTACGTCTATGTGCTGACCAGACTTAGTTGGGTGGTAGATGATGATGCCGTCATTCTGATGACAGCTGTCGTGAAGGAATGGGTTCCATCCGCATCTTTGCTGGCGCATATAGTTGAGGACGAAATCCGCAGCTCCATCATAAACAGAACCATCAATGTTGATCACTGGTGACTCTGCCTTGTCGGCTACGATGATGTACTTGCCTGGTTTCTCCAGCCTGGAGAAATTCAGCCTGTAGGTGGATGCCATGTGAAGCAGTGCGTCTGTCGCTACCACTTCTTCAGGCTTAGATTTGAAAACCACTTTCCTGGTGGTGGCATCGATAACCTTGAATGACTTGACCTTCACAGGGTCATTTGACATGAGAACGGCTACCTTGGACGCCTCTGGGAGGTATCCCAACTGATTTACGCGTATCCATTGGCCTGCAAAGGCCTGGATGCTCAGAAGGGCAGCTGCGATGGTTAATAGTATGTGTTTCATTTCTTCTTGATTAGTATGCAAAGACCAATGATGGTGATGACTGCGTTAAGGAGAAGCAGTTCAAATCCCATGGTGTAGTTATATGCATTCTTCAACCAGCTCTGGATGAAGTAGCATACTACAGGAGCCACGATACATGCTGCAGGAACCCACTTGTCGCGGACGTCTTTCTTGCAGAACATACCGAATGCGAACAAACCAAGGATTGGGCCGTAGGTGTAGCTCGCAATAGAGTAGACGGCGCTGATGGCGTCCTGGCTGTTGATGGCGTTGAAGATAATGATGACGAGACCCATGCAGATAGCCATGCCGATGTGCACGTACTTGCGTGTCTTGTCGAGGTTTGGCTTCTTCTCGGCCTTGAGGATGTCGACGGTGAATGCGGTGGTGAGCGCTGTGAGCGCCGAACCGGCAGCTGAATAAGCGGCTGCGACGAGACCTACCACGAAGAGGATGCCGACGATGAGAGGCATGCCTTCAGATGCCACTACGGCGCCGAAGAGGTTGTCCGTGGTGCCGAGCTCTGCGACAATGTCTCCGCTGGTGGTGATGTTTGCCTGATAGTAGAGCATCAGCAGCACACCGAGCACAAGGAAGAGGAAGATGATGAGTGTCTGTGAGAACACGCTGGTAATGAATCCCTTCTGTGAGTCCTTGTAGTTCTTGCAGCTGAGGTTTCTCTGGATCATGTCCTGGTCAAGTCCCGTGGTCGCGATGACCATGAAGATGCCGGCGATGAACTGCTTCCAGAAGTATGTGCCCTCAGATGGGTTGTCAAAGAAGAAGATTCGAGAATGCTCGCTCTGTGCCACGGTGGTAACCATCTCTCCGAAGTTGATGCCAAGGCCCTTCGCGATGAAGATGATGCCGAGGACGACTGAGAGTATGAGGCATGCACTCTTCAGCATGTCTGTCCAGATTACTGTCTTTACGCCACCCTGTGCGGTGTAGAGGCCGATGAGGGCAATGGAAACGATCACATTGACCCAGAAAGGAATGCCGAGTGGGCTGAATACGAGGCTCTGGAGCACGATGCAGACCACGAAGAAACGTACAGCTGCACCAAGCATCTTCGAAACGAAGAAGAACCACGCTCCGGTCTGGTGAGTCGCGCCTCCAAAGCGCTCCTCGAGGTATCCATAGATGGATACGAGGTTTTTCTTGTAGAAGAGTGGGAGAAGCACATATGCGATGATGATGTAGCCAATGATGAAGCCAAAGGCCATCTGCATGTATGAGAATCCCTTTCCGACTACCATACCAGGCACGGAAATGAAGGTTACGCCTGAGATAGGTGCTCCCATCATAGCGATGGCTGATACGATCCAAGGGGTCTCCTTGTTTCCGAAATAGTCACCCTTCTTCCTGTTCGCTGCCCAGGAAATGAGGAAAAGCAGGGCAAAGTACCCTGCTATTGTGATTAGAGTAATAAACGGTGTCATTATTCTGCGTAAAGTAAATATTTGCGTCTAAGTACCTTGAAGTCCTCTACGTCCTGTGCCCATGTGGCCTTGATCTGCTCGGCTGTCATACCGCTCTCAATCATGCCGCGGATGTCGCCGCGACCCATGAGACGCTCAAATGAGTTGTAGAAGAACTTCTCGTGATTCTCCACGTGCTGGTATGCATCGATGAAGTAGGTGAGGTCAACACCCTTTGCGATGATCTCCTCGTCGTCGATTCCCCTGAGGTCCTTGCCGTAGCATTTGTTTCCAAGCTGAGGAGGGTTCTTTGCACCAGGAACGCTCTCTGGAGTGAATGAGAAGCAAGTAGTGTCATTGTACTCAGGATGTCCATACATCTCGAATGGGCTCTCTGTACCACGTCCAAGGCTGACAGGAGTAGCCTCGAAGTAGCAGATAGATGGATAGAGATAAACTGAATGCATGGTCTTGAGGTTTGGTGAAGGAGCTACTGGGAGCTCGTATCTGGTCTGATGGTCATAGTTCTCGCACTTGATGACATTCAGGCTCTTTACCTTGAGGCTGTCGTCGAGCCATCCTTCTTCATTTTCCATGATGGCGAGCTCACCGAGGGTGAGGCCGTGTACAGTAGGGATAGGGAGTCTACCTACACCTGAGCGATACTGCATGTCGAGGATAGGGCCATCTACGTACATGCCGTTAGGATTTGGGCGGTCAAATACATAGAACTCCTTGTCGAAGCGTGCTGCTGACTCCATGAGTTTGGTCATGGTGACATAGTATGTGTAGTAGCGAAGACCTACGTCCTGGATGTCGGTGATGATGGCGTCCACATCTGCGAAGTTCAATGAATCAGCATAGTCAAAGTGGCTGCCGTAGAGTGAGACGATGGTTATGCCAGTCTCCTCATCGACGCTGCTTGAGACTACTTCTCCTGCGTCTGCTGTGCCTCTGAATCCGTGCTCTGGCGAGAAGATCTTCACAACGTTCAATCCATTCTCAGTGAGAAGGTCAAGCGTGTGGCGACCGTCGCTGACGATACCTGTGTGGTTAGAGAAAAGGGCAATTTTCTTGCCTTTCAGCATAGGCACGTATGTGTCTACGCACTCTGCGCCGACCTTAACTTCAGCAAGTGCTTTTTCAGTACAAGAAACCGCGCTGACTGTCAAAAGTGCGGCAAGGATGGATTTTAGGTTCATGGTATTCGGTATGTTTTAGTTATTTGTATGCTAATGTACTAAAAAATATCCGCACTTTCTCTAAAAATACCTATATTGGGAAAAATTTTATCTTAAAAACAGTAACTATCATGACACTATTGGTAATTATTGCAGTCCTCGCAGTCCTTGTACTCTGGGTGATTCGCGTGCAGAACAAGCTGGTTTCAGCAGACGAACTTTGTCAGAATTCAATGAGCCAGATCGGCGTACAGCAGTCAAGCCGCTGGGATGCGCTCACCGCGCTTGCTGAGCTTGTCAAGTCATACAATGAGCATGAGTATAGAACCCTCATAGAAGTCATTTCTGCTCGTAAGGATATCACTGGCGCTTCTAAGCCAGAGGATGTTGATACTCAGGAGGAGGCTATCCAGAAGGCTATGATTCAGATCAAGGCAGTAGCTGAGCAGTATCCTGACCTCAAGGCAGAGGCTAACTATGCTAAGGCTATGGATAGTGTAAATACATATGAGAACCAGGTTCGTATGGCTCGTATGGTATACAATGACACTGTCACCAAGTATAACCGTATGGTTCGCCAGATTCCTGATTCTATCGTAGCTTCTATCCTCGGCTTCGTGGTGAAGGAGTACCTCAAGGTGGAGGAGTCAAAGGCTTCCATGCCTTCAATGAATCTGTAATGAAACGTTTGTTCACAAGCATCATAGCGGCATTGGCTACGGCCATTGCCGCTTTCGCTTATGAACCTGCCATTCGTGACATTGACATCGTGGTGAAGATTCAGCACGATGGTACCATATCCATACACGAGAGATGGGATGTTACTGCAGCAAGCGGCACTGAGTGGTATCTGGTGAGGAACAATCTCGCGGATATACGCATCCAGAACTTCGCTGTGTCTGAAAATGGCAGGGAATTCGTCAATGAAGGCGAGTGGGATGTGGACCGTGGCATCAATGCCAAGGCTCACAAGTGTGGTATTGTGACCAAGTCCAATGGAGCGGAACTATGCTGGGGCGTCGGTAACTATGGCGATCATGTGTTTGATGTCTATTACGACATGACAAATGCAGTGAAGTCTCTTCAGGACTATGATATGCTCCATATCCAGTTTGTGGGAACAGGTCTTTCCAGTACGCCTGAGCATGTTAAGGTGTCAGTGGAAATTCCTGACGTGCAGATAGATACATCAAACGCTAGAATATGGGGATTTGGTTATGAAGGAAGAGCAAACTTCATAGATGGAAAGGTCGTGTTTGAGTCTACAGAGCGTTTCCAGTATATGAGTTCCATCATTTCTCTCATTCGTTTGAACAAGGGTATACTAGAGCCTACAAGCATACAGGATCGTCCGTTCCAGGATGCATTGGATACCGCTATGGAAGGCGCTTATTTCGGGGACGAGGAAGATGATGAAGAAGATGACCTCATATCTTCTTTGCTCGGCCTGGGTATACTTGTTTATATATTCTATTTGTTCTCAAAGGGTGGTAGTCGAGTCAGCAAGAAGCAGAAGAAAGCTATTCTTGGATGTGATCCTAAGATGGTCACCTGGACTCGTGAATTGCCGTTCAATGGCGATCTGCTCAAGGCTGAGTATACGTTGAAGTCACTTGGAAACAGCTCTGGTGACAGTAATTATACCTCTGCTCTTATTCTTAGGCTGGTTCAGCGTGGATACCTCATCCCTTGTGAGAAGAATGGCGAAATGGAACTTAGGGTGTCTGACAGGGATACACGCGAGCTAGATGATGTGGAGAGCATGTTTCTTGGCTTCATGAAGGAGGCCGCTGGAAGAAATGACATACTTGAAAGAAGTGAATTCAAGACCTGGGCATCAAGCCATACCTCTGCGATCAGACGCTGGTCAAATAAGATTACCTCTGAAGCGAAATCGTCCATGGTTTACTCAGGCGAACTGAACAAGATGCATAAGTATACTCCTGAAGGTCAGGAGCAGGCGCGACGTACACTTGGCTTCAAGGCATTCCTCAAGGACTTTACACTCGTTAGTGAAAGATCTACTCCAGAGGTGGTTCTGTGGCAGGATTATCTCGCTTTCGGAGCGCTGTATGGAATCGCTGAGAAGGTGGCAAGTGAACTGAAGCAGATAAATCCTGATCTATTCAAGCAGGCTGCTACTGCGACTGTCGCATACGATATGGACTCGCTCATACGCCTTTCCAAGAGCTATAGGGATACAGTAAGGTCAAACTCTTACGAGTCTTCGTCTGGAGGTGGATATTCTGGTGGAAGCTCTGGTGGCTTCGGCGGAAGCTCATCATTTGGAGGCGGTGGAGGCTTCTCAGGAGGCGGACACGGCGGCGGAAGCCGATAGAATGAAAAAGAGATGGCTCTCGGAAGGGGACCATCTCTTTTTCATTCTATCGGCGAGAGCCTGCCTAGATGCCACTCCAGCGGAGTGGCTGTCGCGAGGTGCTTCTGCAGCTCGTCTGCCGGCACTCTGTAGATTTTTGGTGTGCGGGAGCGGGGGAGACTGTTGAAGAATGGGTCGGTCGACCGGTACCATTGGCTCGAGACTATACGATAGTAGAAGGGGAGTCGGCGCTTGATGCTCAGCGCCTTGGTTTGCGCACAGACCGTGACCCCGATGGTGCCGTCCTTGAGCGTGGTGACGCAGATTATATGCTGTCTCAAAGTGGTATCCATCACCCTCTCGGCCTCCGTCGCCTTGTGTGATATGGTGAGATGCCTTCCTGTGGCATTGATCTGAGCCATCTTTGCTCGAAACAATTGGCCATGCGTAGAAGTGTCGCGCACGCCACTTGAGAAAATCTGCAGATGAATCATTTCGTGAAGAAGCGTGTCCTCTACTTCCTGCTCTGGAAGGTCAAGGCGCGCACTGATGGAAATGACGAAGTCAAAGTATACGCGCTTAAGACCGACTATCTTTGATTTGCACCTGCAGTTGCCCATGTAGGTCTTGGCATTCGTGACGCGTATTTTCGCAGTGGGCAACCCTCCACCGAAATAGATGTCGTTGAACTGCGAAAAACGCTCCTGGAGATACTCTACAGTAGGTTTCATACCTTCAGTTTAAATACTCCAGTTTCGTATGGCTGAAAACCAATGCTCATGTACAGCGTCCTAGCAGCAACCCTAGATGGACGTGATGTCAGTTCAATGGTGCCGCCACCTGCTTCGTGGACCATGTCTATCGCAGCCTGAAGCAGCTGCTTGGCATATCCCTTGCCACGCGCCTTTTCGTCTACCACCACATCTTCGATCCAGTACTTCATGCCTGTAGGGATGCAGTAGCTTGCTAGCGTGAGCATGCCTACGACACAGTCCTCTTCCTCCACGACAAAGAGCGTAGAGTTATTGGAATCGATTATGTCCTGAAGCTGCTTCAGAGTGAATGTCACTTCCTTTGGACTAAGCTGAGAGAGCAGCGCTCTTATCTGCTGAACTGCCTCTTCGCTGGCTTTTGTCAATATCTTTACCATAGCGTCTGCAAAGGTAAAAAATTACTCTCAGATTTTGCGACTAGTACTTCACGATATAATCACTCTTGACCTCGAACCTCGTGCCAAGATGTGGTGCCTCTCTACCGAAAGAGACGCTCTTGCCTCCGTGCTGGGTGGAGTTGAATCTATAGATGATGCTCAGCACGCAGACCTGTCGTCAGTATAGTCCCCGATAGTGTTTTGTCTGATTGGGGCCTGTGCTGTAGCGGCGAACGCAAATAAGCACAGTAGTGTGATAGCAATTATTTTCCTCCATACTGATAATAGTTTAAACTTCTACAATACTAATAAAAAAAACTCTTTGCAAATATTTTATTCTTTTTTTTGATTTAATTATTGTGGGATTAAGTGGAAAAAGGTTATATTGGTGCAAAATGATTCGTTATGTTGAAGGCTATTGTACTGGATATGGGTGGAGTGCTTGTGAATTTGGATACTTCGCGATGCATGAATGCATATAAGGAAAGGGTAGGGATTGAACATCCTGAGTGCCTGGTGGACCCATGTCATCCTAAAGGGGCTTTATACGAGCTGGAGGCAGGTCGCATAGAACTTGATGAGTTCTTTTCGAGGGTCAAGGGTTTCTCCCGTCCAGGCACCACTGATGAAGATATTCAGGCCTGCCAGTGCGAGATTATTCGAGAGATAGACCCCGCCAAAGCGGAGTATCTCAAGGAGCTTCGTACACGCTTCCCTCTATATATCCTCAGTAATAATAACCCTCTGGTGATGCCTCGCTGCATGGAACGATTCCGTGAGGCGGGAATTCCAGCGGATAGCCTGTTTGAGGAGATGTTCCTTTCGTGCGAGATGAAGATGATGAAGCCTGGCAAGGAAATATACCTTGAGGCGATAAAGAGGATAGGGCTTGAGCCTTCGGAGCTGCTTTTCATAGATGATTCAATGCTCAATGTCGAGGCGGCCCGCTCTGTCGGCATGAATGCCGCATATTACGAGCGCGGCACCGACCTTCGCGCGCTCATCGAGTCGGAGCTCTGCGCATCCCGTGCCTGAAACGACGGCATAGCAGGGACGCAAAAAAAGCCATCGCAAATGCGGTGGCTTTTCTGTGGTCCCTTAGGGGCTCGAACCCTAGACACCCTGATTAAGAGTCAGGTGCTCTACCAACTGAGCTAAGGAACCCTATGTAAACCCCCGAATTACTTCGGAGGTCATATCGTGTGGTCCCTTAGGGGCTCGAACCCTAGACACCCTGATTAAGAGTCAGGTGC
>JAKSJM010000009.1 GCA_024398075.1 Bacteroidales bacterium
TACTAAAAAGAAAAAGTGGCTCACAGATACCTGTAAGCCACTTTCTTGCGGAGAGGGAGGTTTTAACACAGGTCTTCTCACCCTATTTCTCAGTTCTTCTCAATCCTTATTACAAGTGTGTAGGATGATGATTTTGTGCTAGATAGGCTTCTCAGGAGTGCATCCTGCACTTGGCATTTGTTAGCCTTATTTCCTCATCTTCTCATTTTGGTGCAATGAAATTGGGCTTTTGTTGCACCATGGTTTTATCCCTTGAAGACATATTGTCTGTGGTAGTCAAGGTAGAACTCTCTTTTTTCATCCATAGGGAGCGTCTGGAAAAATCTGCCATCCTGTAATCCCATCCTCTCTTGGTTCTTTGGTGACAGCCAGTTTGATACATACATCTTTCGGTCATTACCGAATGTAATCAGTCCTCTGTCAAATAGTTTGTCATATAGAGGGGAAAGCATATATCCATTTTTTGGGTCTATCTTCTCTTCGTCAGTTGAGACAGCCCAAGGCTTAATGTGGCTTGCTATCAGCAGTCTTTCATCATTTATCATAGTGATAGGACAGAATGGACATTCTTCAAGTAGCCCATCTCTATATTTGCCTTGGCCAACCCTGGCATTTGAAATCTCTTTGGACCTGTGCTCAGAAAGAGGTCCTTTCTCTCCATAGGTGGTGACGGGGTCTTCCATCAGGAGTCCGGCTTTCTTTTTGCCGTAAGTGTTTACCAATGCAAGCGACTTGTCTTCGATGGCATCATAGTCAACAAATAGTTTCCAGTAGAACATATCTTGTCCGTCTCTGCCACAAACCTTTAGAGCGCGAATGTAACTTACATTAGGGAGGGATATTTCGCGCAGGATATTGAATCCAGTATCTTCGGAGTTGACATATCCTCTTGCTCCTGCAATTTGGTCCTGGTCATATATCTCAAATGGGATAATGTCATCCAATGTGGATATTTTGGCCATCCTCTTGTCCCACATATCTGCAAGGGTGTCTTTACCCACATAGTCTTGTGTGGGGCTAACATACTCTGGGCGTATGGCTTGCATATATGTTAGTAGGTCGGATTTTAAAATGAAGCAGGGAGCAACAAAGCCCTCTTCTCCATAGAATCCCCTCATCTGCTCCTTGGAACCAATATAGAGTTTGCCTTCTCCATGTCCGCCACCGATCTTATTCTTGCCCTTTACCCAGCAATCAGGCACGAACATATCTCTGTCAAAAGGTTCCTTGACAATATACCTCTCTCCTAATATGTCCATGTTACTTGCCGTATTTGGTGATGTCCATTTGTTTCAATAGAGCAATCAAGACGTCAACTACGATACTGTTTCCAGCCTCTTGATACATGGATGTGTCAGAGACAACAATCTTGAAGTCATCCTTGAAACCCATAAGTCTCAGGCACTCGCGAGGTGTGAGTTTTCTTATTCTTCCCTTGAATGTGATGTAGTTATCTACACCTGCTCTGTGCATTTTATGCATAGAGTGCAAGAGTGGTCGCGCCACATCAAGGTCTGTCTCTGTAGAGGTTTTGAAATTCTTTGTGCCACTGGAGAGAACATACTTTGCGACCTTCTCAGAGAGATAATACTTCTCCTCTACATCCTTCACATTAAAGATGAATTCATCAAAAGCCTCATCCGTAGGCTCGCCTTCTGCGACAGGGTGAAATACGAAGTCTCCATGCCAGTTAAACTGCTGGTTGCGTTTCTCGCAAAGAGCAACCTCGCCATTTATTTGGGTGTAACATTTCTCCCTGTTTTTGTGGCTAGTAACGAACTTGATGCCCTTCTCTTTCAGGAAGTATTTAGTGTCTATGTAATCCTCCAGGAAATCATACATTCTGTATTCCAGTTCCACTGGGGCTGGGAATGCAAATTTTGTAGGCTTCCTGAAGCCTATACAGAAAAGCCTTTCTCTATGCTGTGGTATGCCGTAATCCTTGCTATTGAGGACTCTGTAATGGAGGTCATATCCAAGGTCATGAAAGATGTCTTGCATAACCTGCCAAGTGCGTCCTCCGTCATGGTTGGTCAGTCCCTTGACATTTTCAAAAATGAACACTTTGGGTTCAGTTTCCTTTATGACTCTAGCAAATTCATAGAAGAGGGTTCCTCTAGCATCTTCAAAGCCAAGCCTACGGCCAACCATTGAGAATGCTTGGCATGGTGCCCCACCAACAATGATGTCAACTTTACCTTTGTATTTTGATGCATCAAATTCCCTGGCATCAGTAAACCAGTCCTCTTCTTTTATGTCGTAGTTGGCAAAGTAACTCTTCTTGCAGTTTGCATCAATATCACCAGCGAAGGCGATCTGAAAGTTTAATTTCAGTCTGTGGAAGGCCTGCTCTATCGCACCAATGCCACTAAACATTGTGCCTAGACGGATTACCCTTTCAGGGTGGGAGAACTCTAACTCTCGCCAAGATTTCCCTGTGGAGAGAGGTGAGTAAGACCTATCTACAGAATCAATCTTAGATGCTCTGTCTTTTACAATCTCTTTGACTGCATCTATCCTTTCAGTGCTCTCACTAATATCTTTCTTTACTGTTGCCATGCTTGTGTCTCGTGGGAATAATTGTCTAAGTTACGGACTTTTTTTCAAATACATGGTGAAGATGGGCTTTGTTTTTGAACGCGAACTCATTTTTCGTATAACAACAGAGCGAATGCGCAGCAATCCGCTCTGTTTCTGCTTACTTCTTTCTAGTCTCTTGAACGATTCTTGTCATCACTTCCTTGGCGATCTTATTGCAAAAGATGGATTTCGCTGCCCTGTCTGAATTGGCTCTTTTCGCTCTTATCTTGCTCTCATCAACGAATGTTTGATTCTCAAGATAGTCCATTGCTAAAGAGTAGATGAAGGCCTCCACAAAGGATGTCTCGTCCTTGATTGCGGTTTTGCGGCTAATCATCTTCAGAACATCATCATACTTCAATGAACCTGCCTCTTGCTCTATCTTGTTGAGGCAGGCATCCAAGCAAGTATCGTGGAACTTTTGGCTTAATATTGCTGCCTTCTGTTCGAGGATAATACAGAACTTGTCATAGTCAATGATGTTGCTCTTTTGCTTGCTCTCTAAAGGCGGGGTTCCATAGTGTCGCTTGTCTTGTCCGGTCTCTTCTTGCATTAAGAATTCCTGGAAGGAGGTTAATACTCTCAAATTGTTTTTGCCCATTTTAGTGTTATTCCATATATTCGTATTTATGCCAACGAAGATGAGACAGCCCTTGCGGACTGCCTCATCGTTTTTTTAATAGGTATGGAATAGTATGCTGCAAAAACAGCCTTGTGGTGTCTTGTATCAGCGATATTTATTATATGGGAATGCCTAGACCCCCTAGGGGGTCCAGGTTATTTAAAGTATCAAATCTGGATGTCATAAATCAGAAGGGCAAGTCATCATAGACATGGTCAGGGGCTGCTGGAATAGGGGCTGCTGGAATAGGGGCTGGAACAGGTGCTGGCATGGAGTCCAACCTTTTGAAGAAGTCATTAGAGATGATGAAATAGTCTGGCTCTGTATAGATAAATTCCCTGAAATTCACCCAGTCTAAATCCCTATGGAAATGTGTCAGTGAGAATCCTAGTATATCCATGCATCTTTGCCCCATCCTTCTGTGCCAGGCATCATATATTTTGTGGGTTTTCCCAGTTTTTTTGTTCACCCAATGATTATCTTTCATTTTGAATAACCTCAGTCCATTATAATAACAGTGGCATCCAACTAAATACTTAGTATAGTCATTAAAGTCCTCCATGCTTTCCTTGCCATTAAAAGCAGGTGTTATCAGCCCATACACAGGCATAAATGATTCACTTAATTTTCCATCACCAATAGGGAGGAAAAGTGGTCTTGAAAATCTTGTTATTGCAAATTCCATAACTTATTAAATTTTAATTGTTTATATAGTATTTATAGTGTTTCAATATTGATTCTCATGTTTAGTCCATACATATCTCTACCAACCTGAAGCATCACCTCCTTAACTGTTGCTGAATCACTCATTTTGCAGGAGATACAGTCATGTATGTTGTAGCATAGAATCCTTTTGGGCAAATGCGCCAAGCATCTTTGGATATAGGCAACCTCCTCCTTCACCAGTTCCTTGGACAAATCACTTCTCATCTTTCCCTTCTTGCCTTTGACAGGATGATTCTTATAGTGCTGTATGTATGCATATATTTCTTTGTCATTCTTCTTCAAGTAGGCATCCAACCTTGTGGAGAATAGCCCAACCCCATATTTGAACCACCTCTTGTCATGAGGCTTGTTGTAAGAGTATATGTAGGCCATCACCATCTTTTTTATGGTAGCCTTGTTGCCATCCATCCCAGTTATACCTTTAACCCAGTCATAGAAATCTCCAGCCAGGCAATGTTCCAGCCAATGCGAGCATATTCCTTTTTCCTTCAGTATCCTTGCCCCTAGGAAATAAGGCTGTGCAGAGCCAACATCCACTTCTGCCACCATCTCTCCATCAAGTCTCAAATACTTCAGTCTGAATGTAGAATTCATACCAGTAGGCATGGTGTAGAACCTACCCCCATAGTCATCCACAGTGCAGGAGCCAATAATCCCATCCCTTAGGTTGCTATAGGCAACAGATAGGTTGTATGCATTGATAGCCTCCTTATAGTCTCCCTTGGGTAATTCATATATGTTGCATCCAGCATATTTCATCAGGATAGCCTTTGCATGATCATCTGCCTCATCAATCATAGTGAGAGAAGAGATAGACTTCATCTGGTGGGCTGACTGCCATAGAGGATATGCCTCCCAGGTGGTATCCTCAATCTCAAATTCAACCACCAGGTTCCTCCTAGGAGACCACCCTTTGAAATCATATAGGTCTCCTGCCAGGAATTCTGCCACAGTGCTTTCCCATCCCATCACCTTCAGTAGATTCACTTGATAGATTCTGCCATGCCCAGCAATCTTTCCTAGTCCAGGGTCCCTCTTTCTAGAGTTGCAATAGTCTTCACTCAGACCTGTAAAATAACCCATCATCCCAAGAGTCAGGAGAACCTTGTGAGGAAATTCATAGGAATTCATTCCTTTCTTTGGATAGGCCTTAAGGAGGGCCTCATAGTTCCAACTGCCCAAGGAAGGGCCAGTAAGAACCTTGTTTCCAATCAAATAGAACCATAGCCTAAACCTTTCAATAGAAGAAGGCCTTGGGCATACCACCAGTTTCTCAAGAGTAATCTTATCTTTTCCAGAGAACAGCCATTGATAATTCTCATATAAAGCCATCCTCTCCATTAGAGATAGTCCTCTCAATCCATCTAGCATCTTCAAACATCTCTCATACCCTTGATATATAACTTCACTTGTCTTAATCTTATAATACATCTTGTTAGCCTTACAGCAAGTAGGAGGCTCCTCTTGCAAGGAGCCTCACCTTATGCTCCATAATATCTTCAATCCTCACTACCATTTCTTTCTTCCCTCATAGAGAGGCTGGTAGGTGGTCCTCCATATTCCACAGAAATCTCAGTTTAGTCCAAAGTGCTCAAATAATAATGCAGGTCATCATCCTTAAGGGTGTCCATAGCATAGCCATCAGCCTTCTTCCAGAGGGCATCATATGTCCTGCCAATGTTGTCATCATACCCATACCATTCCCAAATTTTCAGGTTCAGAACAAGAACCAGTTCAGTGATGGCCTTCACATCCATTTTGCTCTTGTCAAACACCTCATCAAAAGAGAAGAGGATGCCATCAATACCATTAATAGTCTCCATAATTGAGAACATCTCCCAATAGCATTTTATAAACTTATAGTTTATCTTTTTCTCCAGAACCTTCCTGTCCTTAGAAAACTTTCTTGCTGCATTTGTAATAAAATCTTCTGTATATTCCATTTCTAGAATGTTTAATTGCTCCCTCATTCCAGGCTGAGGTTTTGCCTGACATCCTCACTCTGCCTGGCTCCATGGCTGCCATTTCAAGAGGTGCTACAATAGATATAACAAAAGCGAACGCGTTTTTGCGGGAAAGTGCATATTTTTTTAAAAATTTTTTTTCGTCCGCATGCTATCGTGTTAAATCTGACACAATGTCATACGTTTGTAAAATATTGATAATGCGATACTTAGGTATTGAACTCGGCACACTTTCTGAGTGTTATCATAATAACAGACTTAAATGACATTTTATGATGCACGAAACAGACATTATCGCAGAAAAGAGGTATTTGGTAGCAGCCATTATTCTTGCAGGGCTTTGCTCTCATTATGAAAACAACATTCCGTCAGCCCATGTAAATGATGCGGTGAAACTTGCAGATAGCCTTATGAAGAAACTTATAGACACGAACTGTGCTTAATATTATCAAAGAGAAGAACACTAACGCTCGCGCCCCTCTACATCAGTGTGTATTGGGGGTATCATCCTTTTTTTGAATACACCTTTTAATTGAATACGTCCAATGACAACAAACAGATCGGCAGTCATCTTTGCGAGGACATCGTCATCAGGCTACCTTGAGAGCAGGCAGGACACCACTAGGCAGGTGGAGGACCTCCTGCACTATGCCTCTTCCAACAGCATCACCATAGCCAAGGTCTTTGAGGAGCACCTGACGGGAGGCAAAGCCAACCAGGACAGGGCTATCCTACAGGAAGCCATAGCCTATTGCATAGACAACAACACTGACCTCATACTGTCAGAGATATCCAGACTGGGCAGGAGATGCCTTGACATCCTTGAGACCATCAAACTCTTGAGGGACCACCATATCAACTGCTATTTCCAGAAGGAGCAACTCTCCATCTTTGACAAGGCAGGCAAAGAGAACCCCTATCTTGCCATCATGTGCGCCGTCCTGGGGACAGCAGCAGAACTGGAGAGGGAAACTATCTACTATAGGCTCAAGTCAGGCAGGGAGAAGTATATTAGGGATGGCGGCAAACTAGGCAAGCCCAAGGGCTCTGGGGTTAAGACTAGGGAAAGACTGGCAGAGGAATACAGGGCCGTCATTCGGAACCTTAAGGCTGGACAGTCCGTTCGGAACACAGCCAAGATTACGGGCGTGTCGCCCTCTACGGTCCAGAGGCTGAAGAAAGAATTTGAACTTTAATACCATGCGCGATGGCACGGCCGAAGAAAACAAAAGAGCAGTATTTCTATGAGTATAGGGCTATACTGGAGGAACTCCGTCTAGGGACCCCTCTTCGCACGATCAGCAGGGTGTATGGAGTTGGTCTCTCAACCTGCATGCGGATAAAGAAGAAATTTCTCTAGAAAAAAATGAGCCTTCTGTGTTGCTCTAGGGCATATTTTGGATAAATAATAAAAATTTCCTGATTGGACGCTACCATCTTTGTTATATTTGAAATAGCCCATCTGAAAGGCAGCCATGGAGCCTGTGAGGGAGGGGAAGGATGAAGAAGTATAATTTATTATTAGTTAAAATGACAGGACTTAGAAATATAAGGCTGAATGAAGACAGTGTGATTATTCCTATGAGGATGGCAGACCTCCAGCAACTGATGCAGGAGTGTGTTAAAACAACTATTGCTTCTTACAAGAAGGAACTCAAGGAGAAGGAGGAACAGAGGTATTATACTGCAAAAGAGGTAGGTGAGATGTTTAATAAGCATATCTCAACTATCAACAGATGGAAGCATGCAGGCTATCTCCATGGGCATCCTATTGGAGGCAAGGATTACTATGATATAGAAGAAGTGCAGAATCTTTTAATGAAGTCTTAATAATGGCTACCATATCATATAGACTTTCAGGCAAGACAGACAAGGCTTCAGGCAAGGTTCAGGTCTTAGTGGATGTAAGTGTGTCCAGGAACTTTAGGGTGAGAGGCAAGACTAGAGTCTATGTCATGCCCAAAGAGTGGGATGAGCAGAATGGCTGCATAAAAAAGGCATCAAGAGTCTCAAAGGTGGAGAAGCAGATAGAACAGCAGGAACTGACCAAGACTCTTAACAGGCTCAAGGAGCATATCTCTACAATGATTACTGAGGCTGATGACAGGAAGGAACTGGATGAGATGACTAGCCCAGAGAGCAGGCAGGAATGGATAGAGTATGTGGTAGCCTCTTTCTATGACCCATGTGTGGTGCTGACCAGGAACAACAAACTATCTTTTCAAGACTTTGCAGATGTATATGTCAAGGTGAGAAGCAAGGAGGAGGGATGGCAACTGGCAGACAAGAGCAGTGGCAACAAGAAGAAGGTGTGGGACCACCCATGCTATGATAAACTGTGTGCAGTGCAGACCCAGGTTAAGAAGATGAATTCAGGCCTTTTGATGGATGAGATTACAGCCCAGACTGTAGATGATTACCAGGCTTTTCTCATAAAGGAAGGCTACCTCAATTCAACAGTCCAGAACCATATCTCCTATTTCAAGCAGATTCTTCTGTGGGCATATGACAGAGGCTACCTCAAGCATGGCAAGGAGATAGCAAGGCATAAGACCAAGGCTTTGAAGATGAGCAAGCCCAAGGCTGTGAACTTCCTTCGCTGGGATGAATTCTTGAAACTCTACAACTATAAATTTGCCCCAGGGCAGGAACACCTGGAACTGACCAGGGATAGATTTTGCTTTTGCTGTGCAACCTCACTTAGGCATTCTGACCTGGCTATTTTGAAGAAGGTGTATTTCAATGATCATGACAATCCTACCTCTTTCTCAATGATGAGCAAGAAGACCTATGATGACCTAACAATATTTCTCAACAGGTATAGCAAGGCTTTGTATCTGAAGTATAAGGATGTTCCTTCTCCAGATGGCCTTCTCTTTCCTCCAAAATCTAACCAAAAGATGAATGATAATCTCAAGGTGATAGCCAAGATGCTGGGCTTCACAAGGGACATAAGCAAGATGCAGTTTTCAGGCAAGGAGAGAGTGGAGGAGACAAACAGACTCTGTGATGTGATAGGCACTCACTCTGCAAGAAGAACCTTTGTGGTTCATGCTCTAGAGAAGGGCTGGTCTCCACAACTGGTGATGACCTTTACAGGACATGAGGACTATGACAGTATGAAGCCCTACATTGCCCTTACAGACAAGGTGAGGATGGATATGATGGCTAATAATTTTTAGATGGTGAGGCTCCTAAAATGGGAGCCTTTTTCTATGCAGATATGTGCGGTGCGCCGCACCTCTTTGAATCTTGGTGCAACACTGGTGCAACAAAAATATGCAAAAAGTGGCTCACAGATACCTGTAAGCCACTTTCTTGCGGAGAGGGAGGGATTCGAACCCCCGGAACCTTTCAGTTCAACAGTTTTCAAGACTGCCGTAATCGACCACTCTACCACCTCTCCAATCTATCGGATGATAGTCCCGTCGTTTGGGATTACAAAGATAGGTATTTTCTTGATAGTTCCAAAACTTTTGTGAAAAAATTTTAGCGACGAAGAATTAATAGATATCTTTGCGGAAGAATAATACTATCAAATATGGCTATCAGAGTAAACATCGTGGATTCACATCCGAATCTTTTCTGCGACAGCAAGTGGTGGGGAGACCCAGAGCTCCCGGAAGATCTCAAGTATCCTATGGTTGAGGGCGTACCTATGACCTTTATCACTCAGCTAAGCTTGTATGATTTATCCAAGTTTGATTCTGATGGATTGCTTCCGCAGGAAGGCATGTTCTATTTCTTCGCTGATTTAGACGAGTTCATTGATGAGGCTCCTGAGAGCGTCATCGAGCTGCCGCGAAGCAGCTTCGCTGTTCGCTACACAAAGACTGTAAACATGGAGACCTTCGCCACTGTTCAACTCATGGATGAGGATGATGAGCCTATAGCTCCCGCTGCGTACCCTGTCGAGTTTGAGCAGGTCGCTGACGATGAGGACGGTACTGTGATATTGGGCACAAAGCTTCCTGAAACCATCAGGGAGGCGATTCCAGATGCTGTGTCTATTCTTTCCTTCGTCTTTGCACAGTCACGCTTCCAGTTCGTCCTCAGCCGTAAGGATATCGGCTTCGGGAACTGGAAGCGTGCGCGTCTGTTTGTTAGTCCTATAAGTATTTAACGTCCATGTGGTAGTCCCACTGGTCGAAGTAGAGGTTGCCACCGGCCCACTCGACTTCGCCACGCTGGAAGTCCACAGTCTCACTACGAGGATACTTCTTCGCTGGTGAGAACTCCTTGCCATAATCCTGGTTGACGATCAGACGGTATGAGTCTATACCGCCAAGACTGAAGTACAGCATCTTGTCATTGAGGGCACGGAAGCTCTCGTCCTCGAAAGGATAGTCAGGGGTGTAGACCTCTGGAACGACTCTTCCTGGGAGCGTTACCATTGGCACTGTCCTCACTGCGTCGTACATAAGTCCATGTGACTGATCTACAGGCACCCAGCCCAAGCCTTCGAAGTATATCTCGGCCCAGTCGTGGAGGTTTACCTCCTCTGGGTTCACTGTCCATCCACTCTGGAAGTGCGTAGGGATGCCCTCGATGCGGCACAGGGTGCAGAAAAGAAGGGTCACCTGACCGCAGTCGCCGTGCTTTATGTCAAGCACATACTCTGGGATGTTCTCGATGGTGGAGTACTCGCGAGCTCCGGCCCAAGGGAAGTTGTCGCTTACCCATGTGAAGATGGCCTTGGCCTTATCGTATGGATTTTCAAGTCCTTCTGTAAGTTCTGCGGCGAGTGCTTTGAGGCGCTCGGAGAATACGATGTGAGCCTCACGCTCGGATGTGTACTCCTTGTATACATCGGAGGTGGTGTCGTAGTAGCTTCTGGTGTCGGTAAACTCTGTCTTCCCGAGAGCATTGGCGGCAGCGTCTGCTACATATGAGCTCGAAAGTGGGTAGTACTCTGAGCTGGCTGTATACTCAAACTCTTCTTCAAATACGGTAGGCTGTCCAGCGACAGCCGCCTTCTCCATATATAGGCTGGTGTGCTTGAATGAAGGGTCAGAGATGGTATACTTCTCCTCGCTGGCGCTGATGAGGCTTACGCCTGTCTGTCGTGCCACGTCGGTGCGTGGGAATGGAAGCCAGCAGCGGATGATTTCGCCTGCAGGCACAGCGTCAGCGTCTACGGTGAGCGTGTACTTGACCTTCATCTTCTTAGGACAGCTGATGGTGCCGCCGTCCAGGATAGCGCTCATCGCGTTCTCCTTGATGGTGCCGGTGAAGTTCATGAAAGCGCCTGGAGTTGCGATTCCATTGGCGGCGTCCTTGATGGCCTTGCACTCAGGATCTACGCGGAAAAGGTTCGAAGCGGTGCGGTTGAAGTACATCCTCTCCCCGTCTATCATCATGGATTCAAGGGTGTTGTCCGCAGTCCACTTCTCGATCTGCTCGTCGGTGACGTCGGGAATGAGCTTCTGGATATACTCCTTCACATCCTGCTGCGTCCAGTCGAAGTCGCAGGCGAGTCTGTGCTGGAGGTCAGCGTTCCAGTCGTACTGGCTGCTACTGTTCTTGCAGCCCGCAAGGGCCAATGCCATAGCGGCGAAAAAAATGATCTTTTTCATTGGCCTAAAGCTTAATGAGTCCGAGACCTGGGCGATCAGGAAGCACCATGCGGCCTTCCTTCACTACCATGCCCTCGAAGCGGTCGTTTGCGATGAGGAGGTTTCCGTCGAGGTCAGCGAAGTCCACTGCAGGTGAGAAATGCGCTGCCGCTGTGGTGGCGCATGATGTCTCAGTCATACAACCTACCATCACCTTCATGCCCTCTGCGCGAGCGTAGGTGAGCATCTTACGCGCCTCGAGAAGACCTGTACACTTCATAAGCTTTATGTTGATGCCGGTGAATGCTCCCTTGATATGAGGGATGTCCTTCAGGCGCTGGATGCTCTCGTCAGCGAAAATAGGCACTGGGCTGCGCTCTGTGAGCCATGCGATGTCGTCGAGCTGTGTTTTAGGCATAGGCTGCTCCACCATCACGATGCCGTGCTCTGCGAGCCAGCCGATCTCGTCGATAGCCTTGTACTTGTCCTTCCAACCCTGGTTTGCGTCCACTGCGAGAGGGAGATTGGTCACCGAACGGATGGTCTCGATCATCTCCTTGTCGTTCTCGAGGCCCACCTTGACCTTGAGGATGTTGAACTTGTCAGCGCACTCAAGGGTCTTCTGACGTACTACGTCTGCGGTGTCGATACCAATGGTGAAGGTGGTGTTTCCTGCCTTCGCTGCATCATAACCCCAGATGCGGAAGAGTGGCTGTCCGAGGAGCTTGCCCACGAGGTCGTGAAGAGCAATGTCAATGGCTGCCTTGGCTGGAGCGTCTCCCTCTGAGATGCTGTCTACATATGCCATGATATCCTCGATGCAGAATGGGTCAGCAAACTGCTCAAGGTCAACCTTCTGAAGGAATGCGCAAACGCTCTCCACGGTATGTCCAAGGTATGGTGGCATAGAAGCCTCACCATAACCAATGAAACCGTCATACTCGATCTCCACCTGCACGTCAGGGGTGGTGGTGCGAGAGTATGATGCCACGGTGAATGTGTGTGCGAGCTTGAGCTCGTAAGGCTCGAAGCGCAGCTTCATCTTAGGTCTCTCGCCGCTAGTGGTGTTCAGCAAGTAAGGCTTGGGCCCCTTGTCATTAACATTCTTTCCTGTGCAGGCTGCAATGCCTACCCCAGCTCCAGCGAGTGCCGCTGTCTTCAGAAAGTCTCTTCTCTGCATAACTGTATGTGTTAAATTTGTTTTGGCCAATGTTCCCGTCCGTGTGCGCATCTGTTTAAGCACCCGTGTGCGCGTCGCGTGCCTCCTCGGTCGCGCTTCGCCCGCACGATTCCTCAAATATAAGAATTCTGAATCTCACTTCCAATATGTCCGCCCTTTCCTCTGGCGACTTCGCGCCATTTACGCGTAAGCTCGCCGCACCCTTGCGCACGGAAACGCCCTCCTGCGCGCTGTGCCTGCGCAAGTGTCGGTGGAGCGCTGGCTGAGGGTGGGATGGCGGACCCGTGGCCGCCCATGGCCTCGTGAATGGGTCCGTAGCGCGTAGCGCGAGGGGGATGGAGTGCGCAGCACGGAAGGTCCGCCACCCACCCTCTGCCGCGCCCACCGCACCTCGCCTTGCCACGACCCGGATGGAAGGGCAGAATTCTCCGGGTCGCGTCCGGCGCAGGCAGGGAATGGACGGCTTCTATGCCACGACCCGGATGAAACGTCGAATCTGTCGGGGACGCGTCCAGCATGGGAAGGAAATGGACGGTTTCTGTGCCACGACCCGGATGGAAGGGCGGATCCGTCGGGGTCGTGTCCGGCAGAGGTGGGAAATGGACGGTTTCTGTGCCACGACCCGGATGAAACGTCGAATCTGTCGGGGACGCGTCCCGCAAGGGTGGTAAATGGACGGATTCAGTGCCACGACCCGGATGAAATGGCGCATCTGTCGGGGTCGTGGCTGGCAAGGGAAGGGCCGTGGCTGACGCGGGAGGGGGACGCTATGGTGGGGTCGCGTCCGGCATGGGTAGGAAATGGAAAAAGCCCGGCGCGGGCGCGTCGGGCTTGTATGGAATGGAGGTCCAGGACCTCAGCATTTCTTGTTTGGTGTGCCGCGATGTGCGGCGCATGGGGCGGGGGAGACTAGAAGATCTCCTCCTGTGGCTCAGCTGGCTCTGCAGGAGCTGGCTTGTCGAAGTGGCGCTCGCTGCGGAAGCCGCGACCCTCGCCACCACGGCGATCGTCTCTGCGATCACCACGACGGTCGTCTCTGCGATCGCCTCCGCGACGGTCACCGCCACGGCGGTCGTCCCTGCGATCTCCGCCTCTGCGCTCGCCTGCTGGACGAGCCTTAGGCTCTACGTAACCCTCTGGCTTCTCGGTGAGCGCTCTCATAGAGAGTCTCATCTTGCCGGTCTTCGCGTCGATCTCGAGGAGCTTAACGTCAACCTCCTGGCCTACGGTAAGTACATCCTCTACCTTCTCTGTCTTGGTCCAAGCGATCTCAGATACGTGGAGGAGGCCCTCCTTTCCAGGAAGGATCTCAACGAATGCACCGAACTCGAGGATAGAAACTACCTTTCCGTGGTATGTCTCACCAGCCTCAGGAACTGCTACGATGCCCTCGATCCAAGCCTTGGCTGCTGCCATAGCGTCCTTGTCGTTAGAAGCGATGTCTACTACACCTACAGTGCCCTGTCCGTTAGGGTTAGGGGTCTCGGTGATGGTGATGGTAGCACCTGTCTCTTTCTGGATCTTCTGGATGGTCTCACCACCCTTACCGATGATAGCGCCGATGAACTCAGATGCTACAATCATCTGCTCGATACGAGGAACGAATGGCTTGTAGTCCTCACGAGGCTTGTCGATGGTCTTCATCATCTCTCCCATGATGTGGAGACGGCCCTGGCGAGCCTGCTCGAGTGCCTTGGCGAGCACGTCGTAGCTAAGACCGTTGACCTTGATATCCATCTGGGTAGCGGTGATACCGTCTGCGGTACCAGTTACCTTGAAGTCCATATCTCCGAGATGATCCTCGTCACCAAGGATATCGGTGAGGATAGCGTAGCGGTCGTTTGGTCTCTCCTCGTCGGTGATAAGACCCATGGCTACACCTGCTACAGGCTTCTTGATCTGTACACCTGCATCCATGAGCGCGAGGCAACCACCACAGACTGAAGCCATGGATGATGAACCGTTTGACTCGAGGATATCTGAAACCACGCGTACTGCGTATGGGTTCTCAGGCATCATAGGGATCACTGGCTTGAGAGCTCTCATGGCGAGGTTTCCGTGACCGATCTCACGACGACCTACACCGCGCTGGCTCTTAGCCTCGCCAGTAGCGAATGGAGGGAAGTTATAGTGGAGGACGAACTGCTGATCGTCCTGGATGAGTACCTCGTCGGTCTCCTTCATATCCATCTTTGTACCGAGGGTTACAGTCGCAAGTGACTGAGTCTCACCACGGGTGAAGATAGCAGAACCATGTGCGCAAGGGAGATAGTCAACCTCGCACCAGATAGGACGAACCTGATCGCAGACGCGGCCGTCAAGACGGCAGCCCTCGTCGAGGATCATGTTTCTCATGGCCTCCTTCTCGACAGCGTGATAGTATCTGTCGATAAGTGGGGTCTTCTCCTCAAGCTCCTCCTCAGGGATGGTAGCGATGAACTCCTCCTTGATGGCGTTGAAGCCGTCCTCACGCTCGTGCTTAGGCTTAGCTGACTTAGCGTGAGCGTAGCACTTGTCGTAGCAGAACTCGTGAACCTTAGCCTTGAGCTCCTCATCCTCTACATCGTGAGGATAGTCTCTTTTGACCTCGTTTCCGAGCTCAGCGATGAGCTCCTTCTGTACGCGGCAGTGCTTCTTGATCTCCTCGTGAGCGAACTTGATGGCGCCGAGCATTACATCCTCGGTTACCTCGTTCATCTCACCCTCAACCATCATGATGTTCTCCTCGGTAGCTGCAACCATGAGCTCGAGGTCTGCATTCTTCATCTCTGAGAATGTAGGGTTGATCACATACTCGCCATTGATGCGGCATACGCGAACCTCTGAGATAGGACCCTCGAATGGAAGGTCTGAGGTAGCGAGTGCGCATGATGCTGCGAGTCCTGCGAGTGCGTCTGGCTGAATGTCCTTCTCAGCTGAGATAAGAGTAACGTTTACAAATACCTCGAGGTGGAAGTCTGATGGCCAGAGAGGACGGATAGGGCGGTCGATGAGACGTGAGATGAGGATCTCGTAGTCTGATGACTTTCCTTCTCTCTTCATGAATCCGCCTGGGAAGCGGCCTGCTGAATAGAATTTCTCCTTATAGTCTACAGTGAGGGGCATGAAATCTGTGCCCTCCTTTACTTCTTTAGCTGCACAAACTGTGGCGAGAAGCATGGTGCCTCCCATCTTCACAACAGCTGAACCGTCTGCCTGCTTGGCAAGTTTTCCGGTTTCGATCTCGATCACGCGGCCGTCCGCGAGCTCGATTGTTTTCTTGATGATGTTCATTATTGTTTTCCTTAACGTCTTTTCTAAAAAAATGGGATGGTCTGTTAAAAGAGCCATCCCATAGCGTCCTATCGTGAATTATCGACGGAGACCGAGCTCCTTGATGATATTTCTGTATCTCTCGATGTCGATCTTCTGGAGGTAATCCAGCATCTGACGTCTCTTACCTACAAGACGAAGAAGTGAACGGCGTGTAGCAACATCCTTCTTGTTCTTCTTCACATGCTCGGTAAGGTGAGCGATACGGTAGGAGAATAAAGCAACCTGACTCTCTGGTGAACCGGTGTCCTTATTAGACTTTCCGTACTTCGCGAAAATCTCCTGCTTCTTTTCTGGCATAAGATATTCAGCCATAGTGCAAAAAATTTTATAAAATTACTAAATGTTTACATGCTTGACGCCGTAAAAGGGCGAAAAGCGGTGCAAAGGTAGTAAATTATTCCGATAAATCAATGATTTTCTTATAATTATTTGCCTTTAGGGAAGGCGAAATGATAGGTGACCTTGATAGGTGTATCCACATCGCATTCGAAGTTCTGTACGTAGAAATTCACATCAAACTCAGGGAGCCCGATAGGAGCTGAATTGTTCTCTCCGTTGATGCTGAAATCGATCTCCTCGCCTTCATTGATATACACCAGGCGAGGGTATACCACCTTCTCGCTTCCAGGTGCCTTGGTGAGTACAAGTGGAATGCTTGAGTTGTTCTTGATCTTGAAGGAAACCTTCTTCTCGGTGTACTTGATGTCGGAGATCTCGAAGCACTCGCGGAAGAGCGCCTCGATGAGTTCTGCCTTGCCATATACATGGCCATCGCAGAACACAGCGGTGCGGCGCGCGTCAAGTGCCTCGCGGATACCTGCCAATGAGCGCTCCTTGGCGAAGACCAATGTCATTGGCCTGTACTCGCCACGCTCGTAGTCTACAAGCTCGAACATTGGCTTATGGCAATCAGTGCCGCTCACGATGGCGAGATTTTTCTCCATCGCCCAGTGGAATGCCTCTGGGTCATAGCCTGTGAAGCGGTTCACGATCTCGATGCCGTCCATGAGACCATTGTCATAAATATATGAGTGGATAGGCCACCAGACGGTCTCGTTGTGCGCCTGGCGCTCCCAGTCTGGGTGGTTCCATACGAGGAATCCGCCCTGTGCACGCGCCTCCTTGAGGCCGGCCACGATGGCGTTCTCCTCTTCCTGGATGTCGTTCTTGCCCTTAGGGGCTGACTCTGTCTTCGCGCAGACTTCGTTCGCGTCGGTGATGAAATGGGTGTTGAAGTGTGCAGGGAACATCCACTTTCCGCGAGTGATCTCGGCGCCGTGGATGACCATTATGTCCCTCTTCTTGCCCTGTGATGCGGCGATCTCGTATGAGGTGTTTCTGTTTACCTTCTCGGCGTTGAAGGTGCCGTTGTTCACCATCTTCTGGTGACGCGTGTCGAGGTGGTCGGTGATGGAGATGAAGTCGAGCCCGTCGTAAGCGGCCTCGTCGACTCTGGTCGTAGGCCAAGTCGTGTCGTCGGAGAAAATGGTGTGGATGTGGAAATCTCCCTTGAGGGTGGTGTATCCTGGGATGTTTGGAACCTTGGCGCGATGTGGTGTCACTGCGCTGGCTAATGTGCCAATGACTAAGCACATAGCCACGAGAATGGATTTCTTGTTCATTTCAATGTTATTTTATGCTGCACAAATATAACAAAGTGAAACGAAAATTGTTAACTTCGTGGTCTGAAAAAACGTAACGCAAAAATGAAAAATCTTATTTCAGTGTCCGTGATGTGCTCGGACCTGATGGCCTTGGGCCAGGATATCAAGGAGTTGGAAAGACTTGGCGTGGACTGGCTTCACGTGGATATCATGGATGGCCATTTCGTGCCAAATCTTACATTCGGCCCTGACTTCGTCAAGGCTATGCATAGAACTACCGATCTTCCTTTGGATATTCATCTCATGGTTGAGGACCCAGGTTTCTTCATGGGGCTGTGTGACCTTCGAGAAGGTGATACGGTCACTGCTCATGTGGAGCTGGGACAGCATTTCGAGAAGCTCTCTGCGGGTGCGCATGCCGCTGGTTGCAGGTTTGGCGTGGCTCTGAATCCTGAGACTCCGGTCGATGCCCTCGAACCGCATATTCATATAATGGATGCTGTGACTGTGATGCTTGTGCGCCCAGGCCATGCTGGTTCTAAGATGGTGGAGGGCATCATGGATAAGGTAGGGGAAGTGCGCTCATGGCTCGACGCGCACGGACGTAAGGATGTGCTCATCAGCGTCGATGGCAGCGTGAGTGCCGAGAGGGCCCATTACATGGCGGGCCTCGGCGCGTCTATCTTTGTGGGTGGCACCGCTGGCATATATAGAAAGGGAATGTCCCTTGAGGATACGGTCCCTGCGTTCAGGGAAGCTATTACATTGTAATATATTATGAAGAAAATTACATTGGCTCTGGCCCTTCTGCTGCTTAGCATTGGTGCCACTGCGGGCGTTTTCGATCGCCCATTTGACAAGACTAAGGATGTCCGCGGAGTCGTTACCGATACCCAGGGTAAGCGCCTTTCCGGCATCGAGATTACCGATGGCTATGGCGTTTATCTTACAGATGAGAATGGTGAGTATTTCTTCACCCGTCATCCTGCTGCGGCCTATGTTTATTACACCATCCCCGCTGAGTATGAGGTGCCTATGCGCCAGGGACATCCATGTTTCTACAAGAAACTCAGCGATGTGGACATGTCCTATGATTTCATTCTGAAGCCACTCAAGGGTGGTAAGGATAAGGCGTTCAACCTCTTCTTTGTCGCAGACCCTCAGATGCAGAACATTCATCATGTGGACCGCTTCCGCACAGAGGGCGTTCCAGACTGGAAGGCGTATGGAAAGAAGATGAAGGATCCTTGCTATGGAATCACCCTTGGCGACATCGGTTATACGGAGAAGGGCAGAAATACAAACTACCTGCTTCCTATCATTCGCGAGGAAATGTCTGCGGAGAAGACCGGTATGCCTACTTTCCAGACTGTGGGAAACCATGATTTCGAGTTCGCGATGGGCGGGCTGAATGACTACAGCCCTACTGTCACGCTTCGTCGTGACAGAATGTTCGAGGCTATCTTTGGTCCTATCGATTACAGCTGGAACCGAGGTGACGCGCATATCATCTCGATGAACAATGTCCAGTTCGATAACCTGGAGAACGCGGGCAAGTACACCGGCGGTTTCACGGCCGAGCAGCTCGAGTGGCTCCGCCAGGATCTCGCGCTCGTGCCTAAGGATAAGATAATCATCTTCTGTGCCCATATTCCTATATGGAACAAGAAAGCCGAGAGCTTCAAGAAGGCTACCGAGATGCTTGGTGGCTTCGCGGAAAGCTATATTTTCACGGGACACACTCATACAAACTTCAAGCACGTGAGCGCTAATGGCGTGAAGGAAATCACCGTAGGCGCGATGTCTGGCTGCTGGTGGTGGTCACGTAACTGTGCCGATGGTGCGCCTAACGGCTATCTTGTCTGCCATATCGAGGGAAATCATCTAGCAAGCCACATATACAAGAGCCTTGGCTACAAGGATGACGTTCAGATGCGCATCTACCGTGGTGATGCTGAGTATGGCGGCGACTTCGAGAAATTCAAGCTTCAGTATGACCATAACACCCTTCTTATCAACATCTGGAACTACGACGATGACTGGAAGGTGGACGTCTATGAGAACGGTAAGTACATGCAGACCCTGTCGGGTCCAATGACTCCGACCGGCGAGTGGGTTCCAGAGCAGGGCGGCACCAAGGACTGGTGGGCCATCGGCTATAATGTAGGCGTTGTGGGTCGTGGTCATGCCAAGGGCAGTACACGCAACAATTACTGCTCTCGCAATGATCACATGTTCGTTTATGAGATGCGTGATCCGTCAGCGAAAGTGAAGGTAGTAATCACTGATGGAAGTGGTAGAAAATTTACAGAAACTCATATTTTTGAGACTGCAGAGTACGACAAATACGCTGCTCCGCCAAAATATGAGCCTTCGCAGGTGTGGTAAAATAAGTGATTGAAATATGCATAATTAGGGGCGGTACAATGTGTGCCGCCTTTAATTATTAAAAATTCTTAGTAATTACTTAATCGGTTTAATAATTAACTGGTACTGTTTTGACATTTCTTTGTTATATTTTGCATTATGGCAGACTTGTAGGAGTTTTTATGTAATTAAATATTTTTATTAACTGATTTTAAGCATTTTACGTAATTTTTGTTTGCTATTTATATAATTTGTTTGCTATTTATATAATATGATTGTAATTTTGTAAGTCCGCACATGTATATGCGCGGTACTTTTTTGTGCTTTTTGCGCTATGAAAAAAGATAAATCAGTAGTAATTATTATATTATGATGCAGAAAAAGGTATACAGGGTACCTGAGGTCAGCGTCCAGAGAGTGGCGCTGGAGTCCAGCTTGCTGGCAGGATCTCCGATCAAGGCGGAGGTTAAGGTCAAGCCGTTTGAGGAATATAGCGGCCCAGACATTGATGATTTCACTCTCGAATTCTAATCTAGACGGCTATGAAGAAAACTAAGTTGTTTGTAGTCGTTATGACTCTCGCCGCTGCGTGCATGTTCTCTTCATGCAGCAAGCAGCCTGTTTCCGGAGGCAGACAGCCTATCGGATTTGTTGTTAACTCTGCGAGCACAAAGTCAGCTCCTATCACCACCGAAAGCTTGAAGACTGCGCCTTATGGCTCTTTCCTCTCTTCTTCTTTCACCACTCGTTCGGGAGAAGCTTACTATGCCGGTGCTGTCGCTTCATATGCTGATCCTTACTGGCCAGTTAATGGACAGTATTGGCCAGAGGATATGTCACATCTTGACTTCTGGTCTTTCGCACCGACGTCAGAGTTCTCAGGTATTCCTGTTACATATTCAGGCAATCACAAGTCTGTCACTTTCAGCTATGCGCCATATTCGCAGCCAGAAGATCGTAGCGATGCTACCAATCAGAAGGATCTCATAGTCGCATTTACTGAGAACTGTCAGGCGGAGAGCCTTACGGATAGAGTTGTGCCAGTGACCTTCAATCATGCTCTTGCAGCAGTTCGTTTCAAGGTAGGTACCATCGATACCGCTTTCGAGCACGCAGACAAGGTCCAGATTCTTGGAGTGAGTCTTGAGGGAATCAAAGGCCAGGGAACATGTGAGGCCAGCTATGTGGGAGGTGAGGATATCGACTTCACATGGACATCAAGTGATCCTACAAGTTATATCCAGCTTTATAGCCAGACAGAGCCTGTCACTTATGCATCAGAGGGTATGTACCTCGATTCATTCAGCACCGATAAGACTGTGATGGGTGAGGATGTCTTCATGCTCATCCCTCAGACCCTCACAGATGCGTCAGTGACCATCAACTGGGCTATGAACGGTATCCAGTACTCGTCACGTACCAAGCTTGTGAAGAATGGCCTTAAGCTTGATGCAGGTGTGGTTTACACCTTCACCATCGATCTAAGCAAGAAGGAGAATGAAAAGGATATCGTGGTTGTTCTTACAGATATCCTTCCTTGGACCGGCGTATCTACAGTAGTTGACTTCTCTCACCAGATTTCCAGCACCCAGGCACTCGAGTTTGTACCAGAGAGCTGCGTTATCGACGATGCCAGAAAGATCGTTACCTTCAAGGACACAGAGACCCCTATCAGAGTGAGGTTCAAGATCACTTCTCCTCTAGGAAGCAACTATCTCGTACGTATGAAGAAGGACTTCGATGCATTCACATGGGAGCCAGTAGGTACTACCGTGATTTATGCACCAGACGATCCAGCTGTCTACAGCGAGTTCATCATCAGACCTGCTGTAGCGAACCCAGAGCGTAACTATTTCATGAATCTTCAGATTTCGGTACGTGCCGCTGATGGCCGTGTGATCAACTGCGACAGCATCCTTCAGGGCGATGACCCTAGTCAGTACTATACCATTGTCCTTCAGAAAGCTATATAATAGTATATGAGAAAGTTAGTAAACATCATATTTGCGTGTATTTGTTCTGCAGCTCTTTTCTCTTGCGGCAAGGAGCCTGTAATGAATATGGATGGTAAGCTTGTCCTTACCATCAACACCCTCGACGAGTCTGTGGACACCAAGGCGTTCCCAGACAGCGAGGATGCCATCTTCGAGAACCAGATTGACAGGATTGACTATTTCATCTATGCAAATGGAAACGAGGCTAATCCAGCTCTTTCTGGACATCTCGATACCGATGCATGGCATGAGAAGACATTCATCGTCGACCTTGCCGGCACCGAGTTCGATGCTCTTTTCGTGACTGGCAACCCTATCATCTATGCAGTAGTGAACCTGCCTACCACAGTCTCTATCCCTTCGACTGTGTCGCTTGATGCATTGAAGAACACCGTAGTGGCTGCAGACTTTGTTTCTGCAGCATCGCAGAAGACTCTCGTGATGAGCGGCGAAAAGGAAATCGTCAGCTCTGGCACTGGTGCTACCTGTAATATAGAGGTAAAGCGTGTCGCTGCCAAGGTCACATTCGACATAGAGGCAGATGCATGGTGCTACGAGGATCCTGAGGATGCGACCAGCGACAAGTGGTACTCGCATCCTGAGGCAATGATAGTGAATTTCCACAATCTCGCATCCAAGGCGTATGTGGACGGTGAGATTGGCTCTATCCCTTCCAGCTCGTTCAGCTACGACGAGAATCATCCGAACAGGCCATTCTACTATACCTACCCTCGCGAGTGGGAGTATGGCAGCACCGATGAACCATATCTATTCATCACCATGCCTGTTACCCGTGGCTCTTTCGACTCATCCGAGCGCCGCGAGGCATACTACAAGATCATCTTTGCGAACACTTCATTTGAGAGTAACTGCTGGTACAAGTATGGCATTCGCCTGAAGATGGTCGGCAGCTTCGAGAGAGAGGTTCCTGTAGTCCCTACCCCAGAAGATGCAGTATTCTTCGTCTACAAGTGGGGTGGTGTGCATGGTTACAATGGTTCAGCTACCGAAGGCCAGATCACAGGTTTCCGTTACCTCGAGGTTGAGGATAACTCTCCTACCAAGGTTTATTATATGTATAACCAGAATGTCCTCGACATTCCTTTCAAGTCGAGCGATGTTTGCCGTATCCATAGCATGACTGCCACTAGCCCAATCTTCACTGGTGTCGATGATGCTACGAAAAATAGGGCAGCAGATGTTTCTGTTTCAATCGTAGATGATAGAATTGTTGTTCGTCATAACCTTGATAACAATCTTAATTCTTCCAAGTACGATTATTCCCCTATCGATATTTCGTTTGTAATTCAGCACAACACAGGCGATGCTCAGGATGCTAATTATCTTGAGACTATAAGAATCAAGCAGTATCCTGCCATGTATATTGAAGGTGATAAGAACACTGGTGGCAACATTGTCAGTGATTCTGGCACAACTAAAAGTGACGACAAGGGCTATGTTTTTGTTTATAATAATCAGTTGTCCACATCTTCTACTTCTAACTGGTGTAGGGTGAGAAGTTGTTTGGATGGTGGTAACAATAATCCATATATGTATGTCATCAATACATCAACTATGGACGCCTCTTTAGGTTTGGTTCTCGCAGATCCTAGAGAGCGTAAATGGACCGCATCTTCGCTGAGTCTGCCTAATTCTGACTACTATGGTAATAAATTGGTGAATTATCAATCAACGATTGAGGATTCTACATCTCAGGATTTGGTGTCTCCTTCTTTCAGAATGGCATCTTCTTATGGAAAATGCTCCAATAATATGACTAAAGTAGACGCTCGTAGGAGATGTGCTGCATATCAGGAGCAGGGACGCCCAGCTGGACGTTGGAGATTGCCGACATATGGAGAACTGAAGTATGTGCAGGTGCTTTCATCAAAGGGAGTTATACCTCAGTTGTATTCTACAGACAATTATTATTGGACAGCAAATGGTGCAGTTAAGTATACTAGTAATCCTGTTATCAGTAGTAATTCAGAAGCTGTTGTAAGGTGTGTATATGACGAATGGTATTGGAATAATACAAGTACTCCTACTGTAGATAAGACACATTTTACTTGGAGCCAAGAATAAATTAGGTCAATCATGAAAAAGAAAGTAATCTATATATTTGCAGCACTCGCTGCTGTTTCGTGTAACATAAACGAGATCGCTGCGCCAGAAGTGCCAGCCGAGGAGGGAGTGGCTTCTAGCCAGGATTCTGTCCTGGTCGAGATCGGTGTCACCATTCCAGCCTCCAAGACTCCTATGACCAAGGCTTTCGCAGACCAGCCAGGTGACAACATCAAGACTCTCTATGTCGCTGTATTCGATGACTCTGGATACCTCTGCCAGTATGGCCCAGCTGATTGTGTGGACGGTTATCCTACTGTTGACAGTGACACTGACCCACATGTGAAGCACTATAAGATGATGCTGAATGTCGGTAAGACTCAGCCTCGTCATGTGCATCTTATCGCCAATGGACCTGCTACTGTCAAGTTTGGTACTGAGGAGGAGGTGATAGCTTCCATGATTGCCTATAAGTATCCTACAGGAGACCAGATCGGTCCAGATGTATACTGGAACAAGGTGCTTCTTCCTGATGGAATCAAGTTTGATCCTGAGATTGTCGATGAGCATGGTAACAAGACCCTTATCAAGTCAAGTGCGGATTTGCTTAGAGCAGTGGGCCTCATCAGGAACTTCGCCAAGTTCAATGTGAAGTCATCTGCGAGCAACTTCGTGCTCGCTGAGGCAAAGATTCTCATGACTCCGGATGTAAGCTATGTATCCGCATACAACAAGACTACTGGCGAGTTTGTGACCAACTATGCCGACCTTAAGGTTTCGGAACTCCTTCAGCAGGGCTACATTGGCTCTTCTCCTGCTTCTGCCCGCGTTATCGAGGAGTTTGACAATCCTACTCCAGTAAACTCTGCAGGTGTCGTATCTGAGTTTATGTTTGAGCGTGAGAAACCTACTTCTGCTCCTGCGTGCGTGATCGTTGGAGGTTACTACAGTGGCTCTTCTACCAAGACCTACTATAAGATCAACCTCTTCGATGAGACAGGTGATTACTATCCTATCATGAGAAACTTCAACTATCTCGTGACTGTGACAGCAGTATCTGCTCCTGGAAAGAGTAGTATCGCAGAGGCATATAATACAGCAGGTAGTGGTGATATCTCTACTTCATTTGAATTCGAGGACGTGGCTTCGGTTTCAAACGGTATCTCGTCTATTGAGGTTGAGTATACTGACCGAGTAACCGTCTCTGGAAACCCATTCACTCTCCAGTATAGATTCACTCCAGATATCAGTGTTTCTACTACAAACAACAAGTATCATTTCTGTACTGAAAAGCCGACGACTTTCCCTGAGGAGGGAGTCTATGTGTATCTCGGTGAGGAAGGTCCTTTCGGAAAGGCTATTGAGCAGATCGAGCTCGTGAGTGATGCCGGTACAGAGGGTGTCCTGAGGATTACTCCTGTCGCTCCAAGTTCGGTCAGCAAACTTCAGTCAATACACTTGATAGGCGTTAGTAAAAAAGATGGTACAGATGTGACCATCCAGCGTGAGGTGAATATCACTGTGCGTGAGAAATTTAACTATAGTATTGTTTGCGATCCTTCTGTAGTATCAGCTGCAAAGGGCGAAAATGTCAATGTTAAACTCACCATACCTGCAGGTCTTCGTGTTTCTATGTTCCCACTTCAGGTGAAGATTGAGGCTGAGAAGAATACACTTTCTCCTAAGGCCGGAGAGAATCTTCCTGTAGAGACGGGAAAGTCTCTTTATGATTCTAACAAGCCTGGTTATCACTTTGTGAAAACTATTACATGGGAAGAATACTACCATGGTGATGGCATTTCTTCAAGACCTTCTGACTATACCACAGTTTATGACTGTCTCTTCGTGACAAACACTGCTAACAGTACGACTCGAATCGTCGCTGTCAATGAGTATTTCAACGCTGCAGAGACAATGCTGCGAGATGCGAACTCAGTGAGTGTATTCTCATCTCTTCAGTTCTCTAGCGATCTGTACATCGGTGACAACGATTCAAATACAAAGCATCCTAAGTCATCGCGTACTACTTCATTCTCGTTCACGAACGTTGATACTACTCCTGTGACTGTCACCCTTACAGGTGCAGCTTATGAGGGCTCGGAGATGACACTTGTAAGTGGAAATGTTTACACGTATACACCTTCAGCAAGCGGTACTCAGACTATTTCTGGCATAGTTGCAAATACCTACAGCGCTCCTGTTACAGTCGCTCTTAGTGCTGATGGTTATGCCCCTGCTTCAGAGACTAAAAAACGATATGCTACCTATCCAAAGAATACATTCACAGGTTTCTACAACGCACTTACTGAGAATCCAGGTGTTACTTCATGGTCAGGTAATACTGGAAATGGCAAAGTGTCACTTGGTATCAGCACATCAAGTAAGCTCGCTGATGTTCCTGTGACTGTTACAAGAACTCAGACGTCGGAGGTAGCAGCTCCTTCTCTTACGGGAGCTACTGTGACCAGAACTGGTGGCAGTGGTAATCGCAAGTATACATATACTGCTACGATAGCTAATTACAGTGCTGGTAATACATATTATTACTCAACATCAACTACAGGAACGAAGAAAGAGATTTCAGTTGATGGAGCACATAAGTTTACGCTGAATCAGCTTTCAAATGGCACTGTATATATTTATACAAAGTCTGGAAATATCTTTAGCAATGCTACTTCTATTGAGTACAATAATGGCAATACGAGGGTAAATGCTGGTTCATCTGTTCCTGTTTATTCATACCAGTGCGCAGGTCCTACTGATGACGTGAAGGTGGAGTTCAGCTCAGAAGTTACCAATGAGACTAAATTGGTCGTTTATTATGGAACGACCAAGGGCTGGGAAAACAGTGTAAGCTACATGTACTGGTAACCCAGTCTGGTTTTTTTATACAAATTAAGCGGATCTTTAAAGGCCCGCTTAATTGTTTTCTGTTATGTAGGAGACTATGCCCTAGGCGCCCAGGCGCCGCCTTCGCCGAAGACCTTGCCGACGATCTCGTCGTAGAAGCCGGCGCGCTTCGCGAGGTCGAGCAGGTTAATGCGCCAGCGCATGAGCTGGACGTAGTCGGTCATCTTGCGCCACTGAGCCCTGCTGACGCCGAGGTCCTCTGGGCAGAGCGGAGCGCCGGCCTTCTCGAAGAGGTCGCGCATCTTCTCGAAGCTGTAGCACTGCTTCTGGAGCTTCTGCTTGAACTCTGGCCAGGTGTTCTTCACCTTGGTGAGCTGCTCGCGGACTGTCTCCTTGTCATTGTACTTCTTCGTGATCTCTGTGTAGCCGAGCTGAGGGACAGGGAAGTCGCTGTAGATGCCGAGCGCTCTCTGCTGCTCCTGCTCGAGGGTAGGCCATGCCTCCACGCAGGCGTCTACATCTATCTTCGAGAGGTCCATCTTGAAGAGCTCGTCGAAGAAGGCGCACATGGTGAGGGTGCCGACTGCCACCTGGAAGCCGTGCGACTGGAACTTGCCGTTCCAGCGGTAATGTGTCATGTCGAGATAGTGGCTGTAGAGATGCTCTGCGCATGAGGCCGGACGGCTGGAGTGCGCGGCCTGCATCGCGATGCCACTGAGGGTGAGGCCGAGGAAGAGCTTGCCGATGGCCTCAGGATCGCCCGCTGCGCTGGCCTCTGGGTTCTCGAGGAGCTCGCCGATGACATCCTGAAGCACATCCCAAGCCTCGGGGATGATAGGCTCGGTGCCGAAGAGGTCGGCGATCATCCACTCCGCTCCGGCAGGGATCTTCGCGGCGAGGTCGGCGTAGCCGGCAGCTGTCATCTCCTTAGGCGCGGTCGCGAGGACGTCGATATCGCCTACGATCACGAGTGGGGCGTGGGTCTCGAGGTTGATCTTCGCTCCATTGTCATTCACCACAGCGCCAGATGATGAATAACCATCCACGGAGGCTGCTGTAGCCACGCAGAGGTATCTCTGGTCGTGGTGGAACGAAGCGAGCTTGCAGAGGTCATTGATGACTCCAGAGCCCACTGCTACCGCAATGGCTCCGCTCTCATCGAGCTTCTTGTCCACGCGCTCGATGAACTCCTCGTCTGGGTGGAACTCCTCCTCTGGGAAGATGTAGTAGCTGGTAGTGATTCCAGCCTCTGTGAGGTCATTATATACTGCTTCGCCAGCTACGCGCCAAGTGTTCTTGTCCGCGATGACGATGGCGTCTTTTTCAGGGAAATATTCCTTGAAGAGGGAAGGGGTCTGACTAAGTACTCCTTTTCCGCATACAAATGATTTCGTGTCGACAGAAATCTTCAATGCGTCCTCGATTACTTTCTTTGTGTCCATAAGTATAGTGTCATTATTTTCCACAAATGTAGATAATTTTGAGTAACTTCGTTCGTTAAAATTTACAATTATGAAAAGAGACTATTTCCACCAGTTATTAGAGCAGCGTTCTGAGGGACGTTTGGTCGGTATCCCTTCTTATTGTACGGCGAACCCTATCGTCATCCAGGCTGTGCTCCAGCAGGCGAAGAGGTTTGACGAGCCAGTGCTCATCGAGGCCACAAGCAACCAGGTGAACCAGTTCGGTGGCTATACAGGCATGCAGCCTGCAGATTATCGTGACTTTGTGTATGGTATCGCGGACAGCATGGGCTTCGAGCGCTCGAAGATCATCCTCGCAGGTGATCACCTTGGCCCTCAGCCATTCCAGAAGCAGCCAGCGGCGGAGGCCATGGAGAACTCGAAGAAGATGGTGGAACTATATGTCAAGGCAGGATATACAAAGATACATCTCGACACCAGCATGCGCGTCGCTGACGACAGTAGGGAAGAAAGACTCTCGGACTATACCATTGCCCGTCGTGGCGCTGAGCTCATGAAGGTTTGTGAGCAGGCTTATCAGGAGCTTCTGAAGACTCAGCCTGATGCACCTCACCCAGTCTTTATCATTGGCAGTGAAGTGCCTATCCCTGGCGGCGCCCAGGTGCAGGAGGAGATGGAGGTGACCAAGCCGGAGGATTTCCTTGGCACACTCAAGGCATACAGAGAGGTGTTCACCGAGGCTGGCCTCATGGATCTCTGGCAGTATGTCATCGCTGTCGTAGTGCAGCCAGGTGTGGAGTTTGGAGACGCTGACGTCCACATGTATAATCCAGAGGCCGCAGCATCGCTCTGCGCTGCCCTCAAGGATTGTCCAGAGAACATCATGTTTGAGGGCCACTCTACCGACTATCAGTCTCCAGAAGCACTCAAGGGCATGGTACGTGACGGCGTGGGCATCCTCAAGGTGGGCCCAGCCCTCACTTTTGCCGCTCGCGAGGCGCTTTTCGCCCTCAGTCACATCGAGGACGAGATGATCGAGGACGAGGCTGCTCGCTCGCACTACATCGACGTGGTGGAGCAGGTGATGATGGAGAACCCTTCAAACTGGGCCAAGTACTATCATGGCACCGAGCTCGAAAAGGCACTCAAGCGCGCCTACAGCTACTCTGACCGCAGCCGTTACTACATGGGCGACGAGCGCATCCAGGCAGCGCAGGAGAAGCTTTTCCAGAACCTTCGCCGCGTGGACATCCCTATGGGCTTGCTCCATCAGTATATGCCGTTCCAGTACATCGAGGTACGCGATGGACGCCTGTCAATGGATCCGCATGCGCTTGTGCTCGACGCTGTACGCGTCGTTTGCGAAGACTATAACTACGCTACAAGATAATGAAGACGAAGACAAAGATCAGCATTGCAGCGGCGGCAGGGGCAGTTTTGCTCGTGTTCGTCATCATCGCGCTATCGCGCTACGAGTTTTATGAAGCCACCCTCAAGTATGGTCTCATATTCTTCGGCATGCTGTTCTTTGGCTACCTCATCTGGAAGGCGTTCATCAAGAACAGCCGGGAGGATCTAAAACGCTCAGAGAAGCTCCTCAAGGAGAAAGAGCAGAAGGAGGCCGAGATGGAGAAGACCATACGTGACCTTAGCCGCGAGCTCGCTGAGAATCGGCACTCCAGGCTCAATGTCATGGAGCTCAATCCTATCCTTCATATAGCTGTTCTGAATGTAAATACTTCGTTTACAAGAAGCTACGTCAGAGAAGAGGGCGAGATGACGTTCAATGGAGCCCTTCGCGTGGACATAAATGCGGAGTACGGCGCTCGCCTCGAGGATGCTCGCTTCAAGTATGATCCTATCTCAAACACCCTCAGTATCGCTGACTTCAAGCCTGGTCTCATAAGCTACTCGAAGAAGCAGCTTACATGGGATATAGCGCGAAGCTACCGTAGCAGACCAAATATCCTGGGTATCGAGAGAGCCGATATCTCCGACCAGCAGGCTGAACTCTTCACAAACCAGATGTGCGAGAAGCTGCGTGGTGAGCTGGAAAAGGAAATAGACGACCGCCAGGTGGCGGAATTTAACTGGCTCTCGCCAATGATTTCGCAGCAGGTGGTGGACATCTTCAAGCTCATGATTGGACGCGAGACCTTGAACATTGCCATTGAAGAAAAATACGATGACACATTTGTTGACCTAAACACATTCAGGGCGCAGCTGGCTCAGCCATTGGAGGAAGTGCCTCAGCTCCCTGATGTTCAGGAAATTATAGAAAAATAACATGAAGGATTTACTTTCTGATTTCAAGAAACTCTCCTTCTGGAAGGAGATTTTGGTGGTAATCGCTGGCACCTTTGTCGCCGCGATAGCGCTGTACTACTTCATCATGCCGAGCAAGCTCATCCTTGGTTCGGTTACGGGTTTCGCCATCGTGCTGAGCACCCTTCTGGAAGGTGCTGGCGTCATTTTGAAGACATCCACTATCATATTGATACTCAACGCGCTTCTTATCGTGCTAGCGCTTGTGTTTCTCGGCAAGGAGGTGGGCATCAAGACTGTGGTGGCCTCACTTCTTCTTGGACCATTCATCGATTTCCTCGACCACGTTTATCCGTACACCCACATGGTGCAGCCTGGGAACACGTCTGTGATGGGCGATCCGCTTCTGGACCTTCTCGCCTTCATACTGCTTCTCGGTGCATCGCAGGCCATTCTTTTCCGCATCAATGCTTCCACTGGCGGTATCGATATCGTGGCAATGATCATGAATAAGTACTTGCATTGGGAGATGGGCACTTCGGTCACAGTGGCAGGTATGCTCGTGTGTCTGCTTGGCGGTTTCATTCACCCTGCAAACATGGTCATCATCGGTATCATCGGTACCTGGATGAACGGTGTCGTGGTGGATTATTTCACCGCTTCGCTAAATCGTAGAAAACGCGTTTGCGTCATCAGTCCAGACCACGAGAAGATACGTGATTTCATTATCCATGATTTAAGACGTGGGTGTAGTCTCTATTCCGTAAAGGGTGGATACACCGATGAGGAAGGAGTTGAGGTTCAGGCGCTTCTTACTAACTCAGAGTTCGCAAAACTCATGGAGTACATCAGGAAAAATAACATTCACGCGTTTGCGACCGCAGGTAATTGTAGCGAAATCTACGGCCTCTGGCGTGGACATAAAATCAATATGTAATGAAAAAAATGTTCGTTCTCGCAGCCCTCTTTGTTTGCTGCGCGATGTGGGGACAGGACGCTGTAAGGGATAACTACATTCCTAGGCTTGCTCCAGTACAGGCTTCAGACACCACCAAGGTTCTTTGCATCGGTAATTCCTTTACATACTTCTATGATACGCCTCATCATCTGCAGGAGATTGCGGCGTTCGAGGGACATTTCCTGGATGTGACAGTGGCGGTCAAGGGAGGACAGACTTTTGGCGGACATCTTCTGTACCGTCCTACTTTCGAGGCATTGGTGAAGGGAGGCTATGACTATGTCTTCCTTCAGGACCAGAGCCAGAATCCTGCGCATCTTCTGAGTGAGAAAAATAAGACTGTACTGGCTGATTTTGAGGCGCTTGTATACGTCGTGAAGAAGTCTTATCCAGAGGGAGTCTGTGTCTTGGAGCGCACATGGTCGTATCCAGGATCGAAGAATGGCGGCTTCTCTACAGAAAAAGAATTTGACAAGTATCTTCTCAAGGGTGCGAAGAAAATGGCTTCGGCTCTCAAGGTGCCGATGTCTCCTATCGGTGACGCCTTCAATGTTGTTCGCGCAGAACATCCTGAGATTCCGATGTTTGGACCAGATGATAAGCATCAGTCTCTTGAGGGAACGTACCTCAAGTCATGCGTGAACTACCTTATGATTTTCGGCAAACCGTTTGGACCGAACCCTTCATCTTGTGACGTTGACCCAGAAATCGCAGCTATACTTCGTTCAGTAGCTGAAAGGGTCGTCCTGAAATAATGCTGCATGGTAGAGGTCAGGACTGACAATGCTACAGTAAAGGGCATACAGGCGGATGGCGTCTGTGTGTTCCGTGGGCTTGTATATGCGAGATATGAGCGTTTCAAGCCGTCCGTCAAGGAGCCGCTGCAGGGCGCGGTTGACGCGACGCGCTTCGGCACTCTGTGCCCGCAGCGCTCGTCACGTCTCGCCGCCTTGCTGGGCGACGTCGACGGCCTCTCGGTCGCCGAGGGCTCCCTCTGCCTCTCCATCTATGCCCCGGATACTATCTTAGGGCAAACGTCATCTGTGTCATTGGACGGCTCTGGGCACCCCCTGAAGCCCGTCATGGTGTGGATTCATGGTGGAGCGTACCTGACAGGCGGCAGCGAGGACCCGCGATACGGGGCCGAGCGCCTCGTGCGTACCGGCGATGTGGTGGTGGTGAAGATTTCCTATCGCCTGGGCGCGAGCGGATACCTTTGGGATCCGCAGAGCGGCATCGCCAATCTAGGTCTTGGTGACCAATGGACGGCGCTGGAGTGGATACACGAGAACATTGCCGCTTTCGGTGGCGATCCTCAAGATGTTACTCTTTTTGGTCAGTCAGCAGGTGCGCACTCCATTCAGTCGCTTATCGCTACCTTCGGTGAGCATTGTAAGCCGGAAGCATTGTTCCACAAGGCTATCCTGCAGAGTTCTCCGGTCGGCATCATCATGTCGCCGCGCGAAGCATCCCGGATCGCTCGCGCTTTCAGGAAGAAGCTCGCAGCGGTCTGTTCGCAGGATCCTGCCTACCCCTCGTCGGCCGCCCTTGCATCGCCTGGCTCGTTTGAACCGCTTCTCGCGTCAACATTGCTACAGTCCGCCTCAATGGAGCAGCTTCTGGATGCTCAGGCCGCAGTAGCCGGCATGCACACGGGCATGACCTTCATGCCAGTTCTTCCTGACTGTACGAATGTGCCGGCAGAAGCATCTGGTCTTAAGGTAGTTGTGGGCTATGCTGCACAGGATGCATCTCCGTTTGTAATGGGGACTCTGGGACGCCTTGGTAGCACGCTCGTAGGGCGCGCTGTAGTGTCCATGGTGACTCGCAAACTTTTCTCGTCAGCAGGTCTTCGCTACGCCGAGAAGCTTCGCGCTGCCGGCATCCAAGTCGAGACTTACAAGATAAGCTGGGCTCCAGCAGGTAGCCGTTTCGGCGCATGTCACTGCATCGAACTCCCATTCATCCTCGGTGACTACGAAGACTGGACTAGCGCCGAAATGCTCCAAGGCATGACCCGCGCCGAGTTCGATACGAACAGCGCCTCATGCCTCCACTCCTGGACCGCCTTCGCCCGTACTGGCCATTTTCCGCCACTCTCCCTGTAATCCTTCTCCCTTGCGCAGCTGTGACCACTAAGCCCCCTTGCGCAGCTGTGGCGCCTGTGTGGCTGTTTCCGTGCGCAAGTGTCCGGCATTGCCCGTTTCTGCTCGCAAGTGTAAGGGGGCTATGAGAGTAGCTGGCGGAAAAGCTCGGCCCAGTCGGGAGCGACTGGGGCGGCTGGATCTGCAGCAGGCAGCGCCTTGAATGAAGAGAGATCGCCACTGAGGATGTCCCTCATGGCGTCGGCGAGCGCTGACGCCGAGCGAGGCTCGACGAAGCGCACCAGAGGCGCGCCTGCGGCCGTTTCATGGGCGTATGGGATGTCGGGCAGAATCATTGGCCGGCCTGTCGGCGCGAATTCGCTGATAGGTAGCCCCCAGGTCTCTATGCGCGACGGGAAGGCGAGAGCTGCGGCCTCAGAATAGATGCGATCGAGTTCTTTGCGACTCACGAAGCCGTGGAAGTCAATCGCTTCCACTTCGCCCCAGTTTGTTTTCAGCCATTGCGCATATTTGTTTTCGGCACCGTTTATGGTCAGGATGACCTTGAAGCGTCCACGTCCTAGCTCATTTTCAAGAATGGAGGCTGCTTCGCAGAGCGTCTCGAAACCCTTGTGGCAGTCTGGTGTGGCGGGGAAAATGAATGTCGGCACAGCCGTCGGAGCGCACCAATGCGCAGACGAGGCTGTGGCCTGGCCACCATCAGGCCTTGCCACAATGATGCGCTCCGATGGGAACTTCAGCATTTTCGCGAGCCCGTCCCTGAACCAGCTGGTTTGAACTACCAGGTGGTCGTTGGCGTGAACATTGATCCTGTACGCAAAGCGTGTGAACAATGAAAACGCCACTATCTTTGGATCGAATTTAAGATCTTGAATATCAGTTTTTAAGAATGGGAATGAGGTGTGGCAGTACACTGCTCTGCGCTCAGCCTTAACGATAGGCGTAGTGTCATGAAGCGAAAACCAGAGATATACAGGAGACAGTTTCTTGGAGATGCCATTCATGGTCACATACTCGGCCCAGAGACGCCGGCCCCAGCTCTTCACGCACCACGGCATCTCGATGTACTCGATGCCGTCGTACTCGCAGAGCTTGCGGTCATGCACGAGGGCCACCACCCTGAACTGCTGAGTAAGTGAGGACAAGTACGCCAGGCACTGCCTCAAGATGGTGAGTGTGCCACCCTTGCGGATGTTGACGGCTGAAATGACTATGGTTTTCTTCATGCACCGCAAAGATACGAAAAGAATCCATCAAATTTCAGATAATAATGGTTATATTTGTAGGTCTATGTCGTTATGTTAAAGGACTTTGGTTATGAAGATTAAAGATGGACTCAGACTGAGGAAACTAGGTCGTAGATATATGCTGGTTCGCACTACTGCGGAGCGTGCTGACATGTCGGAGGTCTTTACCTTCAACGAGACAGCTGCATTCATTTTCGAAAAGGCTCTGGATGCCGGCCAAGTAGATGCAGAGTCATTGGTCAAAAGCCTGACTGAAGAATACGAGGTGGACGAGGATATCGCCAGGAGAGACATCATGGCTATCCTGGATGAGTGGAAGAATAACGGAATAGTCGGGTAGTGAATCTTTCGGTGACAGATAGGGCCCTTCTCACCCTGGTGAGGTCCGGACTTTGGGAGTGCGAGGTGGATAACCCCAGCGCTCTGTGTCTTAGTACCGATCAGTGGGCAGAGGTGTTTCGTCGCGCAAAGAGCCAGACTGTCCAGGGGCTTCTTTGGCAAGCACTTGACAGACTTGATGACGAGCTCCTTATGCCTGCAGGACCATTGCTCGGAGAACTCGCGGTACAGATAGACAGGCTGGAGAAGGACAGTGAGAAGATGCTGAAAGAGGTGAAGGCTATCTTCCAGGAGATGGAGGCAGAAGGACTTCATCCCGTGCTGCAGAAGGGACTTGCTGTCGCGAGCCTGTATGAGAGACCGAAGCTTCGCGCTTGCGGAGACATTGACATATACCTGCCTGCTGAGGAGCATAAAAGAGCTGTGCCGAAAGGCGCGAAAAAAACCTCAGATGGGGGAGTGCTCTATGAGAGAAATGGCATAGATGTCGAGCTGCATAGCCAGCTGCTTGATATTGATGCGCCTGGAGCGAAGAAGGTGGTAGACGGACTCATTGGTTCAGAGGGCTTCGAGAAAGAGAAGTTCTGGACGACGACCTCGCCGCTGCTCACGCTGCTGCTGCTGGATGCGCACATACTCAAGCACGCTATGGGCTGGGGCATTGGCCTTCGTCAGCTGTGTGATTACGCCAGGGCGAGGAAGGTGCTCAAGTACGACGAAAGTGCATTTCGCGCCGCCTGCGAGCAGCTTGGCATCGCGAAATGGACGGAGACTCTCGATTCATTCTGCGAGAACTTCCTTTATATGGGCAGTCGCGCTACAGCAGATGAGTTAGTGGAAGAACTGCTTGACAAGGTCCTTCGTGGAGGAAACTTCGGCAAGGAATTCCGCGATAGCGTGAGCCCAGTGAAGACTGCTCGCGCCCTTCAGAAAGGTTTCGATTTCTCCAGAAAGGTGGCTCCCAAGGAAGCCATTTGGCATTTTATATCGCTGATCAAGGGAAGGCTAAGAAGATGACACATCGTTACAATGTAGCAGGAATCACATTTGCGGTCGCGCTCCCGGAAGGGGTGTCGGCTGAGGTGCTTCCGTCATTCGCGCCATTTGTCGCTGCAGATGCGGCGGAGGATGCTTTTTTCTTCGATGCTTCGGCGTCATTTGATCTTCCTGGAGATGCGTCGTGCATACTCATGGACTCGAATGACATGGGCGTGTCGCGAGTATTTGACAGCCCCTCGTGGGAGGGCTTCTTCGTGGAGCTCACTTTCGCTGGCACAAGCCACCTGATGCGCGTGGATGCTGGTTTCAGGCGTGGCGAAGGCTGTCTGAAGTGGGATGACCCATACGCAGGTCTGGTGCTTGGTTCCATGCTGAGGATCACTTTTGCCCAGGTAGCGCTTTCGTACGGGGCCATTTCGCTCCATTCGTCATGCGTGGTAAATGAAGGGCGTGCCTATCTTTTCATGGGCACCAGCGGCACCGGCAAGAGCACGCATTCGCGCCTGTGGATGAAGGCATTCCCGGGAACGATGCTGCTCAATGATGACAACCCAGCCATACGCGTTGAGGGCGATGTGGTCAATGCTTACGGTACCCCGTGGAGCGGCAAGACCCATTGTTACAAGAACCTCAGGTTTCCGGTGGGTGGTATAGTGAGGCTTTCGCAGGCTCCGGCCAATGTGTTCGTGAGAAAAAAGGATGTCGAAGGTTTCCTTGAGGTATATCAAGGCTGTTCCGTGCTTCGCACAGATGGTGCTTTGCATGATCAGCTTTGCGATGCCTTGATGCAGGTGATAGAAATGGTTCCAGTAGGGCATCTTGAGTGCCTTCCGGATGAAGATGCGGCACGTGTGTGCCGTGATGGACTAATTGTATAGAGATGAAAAAGCTTTTTGTCGTGATATTCCTGGGAGTGGTGATGAGCATGTTCTTTTTCCCATTCTCTTTCACTTTTCTCCCGACTTCCTTGAACACCAAGATGATACTTGCTGTTCTGGGACTCGTCATGTTTGCTTATGATTCCATCCAAAATCATGGCATGATGTTCTCCAGGGAGACTCTGTATGCGGCGGTCATCGCTGCCATCTTCTCTGTGTCGTGCTTTTTCTCGGTTACTGTCAATAATACCAATGACTCCTCGTACTCTTCGTACATTGTGTCTTTTTTTGTCTGGTATTTCTCTGCGTATTCCGTATGCTCGTTATTCAGATGGTATTATGAAAAGCTGAGTCTCAGGACCCTAACCGTGTATCTGACATGGGTGGCGGTGGCACAGTGCATCCTGGCCCAGATGATTGACAACATACCAGCCTTCCAGGTACTTGTAGACAGCATAGTCGAGCAGGGAGCTGCACATCTTCGTGAAATTAACCGTCTGTACGGTATCGGCGCAGCGCTGGATCCTGCTGGAGTACGCTTCTCGATAATCCTCCTTCTTCTCGGCTGGCTGATCGTAAGAGATGGCGAGGATTCCGAAAAGATATCTGGTCTGTGGGGATATTATCTTGCTTTCATAATCATTGTGGTTCTTGGAAACATGATTTCCCGTACCACCACCGTCGGTGCATGCCTGGGGCTTGGCTACATCGTGGTATATGCCCTTGGAAACATGAGTCAGGATGTCAAGGTAAGCCAGCTTAAGTCTGTGGCCATAATCATCGCCCTTTTGGGCCTTCTGATACCATTGGGAGTCTATCTGTACAATCACAATCAGAACATTCATGACAACCTCAGATTCGCGTTTGAAGGATTCTTCAACTGGATTGAGACAGGCGAGTGGAGAACTGATTCCACAGACAAGCTGAATGCCGTGATGTGGGTTTGGCCTGAAGATATGCGTACATGGATCATAGGATCTGGATACTTCGAGGGATGGATCTACAGTACAGATATCGGCTACTGCCGATTCATCCTTTATTGTGGACTGCTGGGTTTCAGCATCTTTTCTCTTTTCTTTGTGTACAATGCATACGCATTTTCCACCAGGTATGAGGGTGTCGGACTGCTGGCCCTTCTTCTTCTTTCGATGACTTTCATCATCTGGCTGAAGGTGTCGACGGATATCTTCATGATATACGCTTTGTTCCTCTGTGCGGACGATATTATCGATGACAGTGAGATAGAGGAAGAACTTGATGAGATTGAGGAATAAGCCATGAAGATACTGCAGCTGGGAAAGTTCTACCCTATCAGGGGAGGCGTGGAAAAGGTCATGTGGGACCTTACGAAGGGAATTTCCTCGAGAGGGATAGACTGTGACATGCTCTGCGCAACCCTGGAAGATGAGAATACCATTGACTTCGGGGAGCATGGGCATGTTTTCTGCGTGAAGGCATTGGCCAAGAAAGCCGCTACGATGCTGTCTCCTGCGATGGTGGCAAGGCTGCGCCGGATAGCCGGGGATTATGACATCATTCATGTGCATCATCCGGATCCTATGGCGTGCTTGGCGCTGATGCTGAGTGGCTACAAGGGCAAGGTCGTTCTTCATTGGCACAGCGACATCCTTTCCCAGAAAGTGTTGCTCGCTTTCTATGAGCCACTTCAGCGATGGCTCATAAAGCGCGCCGACCTCATAGTGGGTACTACACCGGTGTATGTCCAGAATGCGCCTGCTCTGAAGGATGTGCAGCATAAGGTAACCTATCTTCCCATAGGCGTCGAGGATGTTTCGAAGACACCGTCTTGCACTCCGGATTTGCTTGAAAAACTACAGGGGAAAAAGATAGTGTTTTCTTTGGGAAGGCTTGTTCCTTACAAGGGGTACACCTATCTAGTGGATGCTGCATCGTATCTCAATGATAGTTATCATGTGGTTATCGGTGGTGATGGCCCTCTTAGAGAAATACTTGAAAAACAAATAGTTGACTCTGGTCTTGGCGACAAGGTCACCCTGCTTGGACGCGTGAGCGATGAAGAGCTGCCTGCATGGTATCAGAGCTGTAGCCTTTTCTGCCTCAGTTCCATCTGGAAGACAGAGGCCTTCGCGATCGTGCAGGTTGAGGCCATGAGCTGCGCGAAGCCTGTCGTGGCCACCTCTATCCCGGATTCGGGAGTGTCATGGGTCAATGCTCACGGTGTTTCAGGGCTCAATGTCCCACCGGAGGACCCGCATGCATTGGCAAATGCCATCATGGACATTTGTGAGGAAAAGACCAGGTACGACGTCTTTTGTGCCAATGCCAGGGCTCGTTTCGAAACGGTTTTTGGATTTGATAGTATGATTGACGGATGCATTGGGCTGTATCAGAGCATTTTGTCAAAATAATTGCTTAACTTTGTATGATTTATCAGAAAGTAATCAAAGAAAGTATGAGAAAATATTTGCTCCTCATTCTGGCTGTTGCCGCTATGGTGGTCTCATCATGCGGCTCATATAAGCGTACAGCCTATCTTCAGGATATGAAGGCGAATGAAAGGTATCCTGTTTCTACAGAAAATATGGTGGTCGTGCGAAGTGGCGACAAACTTTCCATAGTCGTATCTGGCAGTTCTCCGGCCCTTGCCGCACCATTCAACCTTGTAAGACCAATGCCTACTTATGATCCTGCATCGGGTGAGTCCAGATATTCAGTTAAGGATACAGAGGATGGACCTCAGTATCTTGTGGATCAGAATGGCAACATAGAGTTCCCTATCCTTGGAGATGTGCATGTCGGTGGCATGTCCCTGACTCAGGTCAAGGATGAGATTACCATGCGCATCCAGGAGAGAAATCTCCTCAGGGAGCCTATTGTTCAGGTTAGCTTCGTGAATTTCCAGATCACTATGCTAGGAGAGATCGGAGCGGGCAACTTTGTTATCAACGAGCCGGGAGTGAATATCTTCCAGGCGATAGCGATGGCAGGTGACCTCAGTGACAATGCTAACAGAAAGGATATAATGGTGGTCAGAACGGAAGGAAATGAGAGAATCGTTTATTCCCTGGACATTACCAGCAAGAAGATATATGATTCTCCAGCCTTCTATCTTCGCCAGAATGATATGGTGTATGTGAAACCGGACAAGACCAAGCTTGACTCCAAGGCGGAGAATATCTACAGATTCTTCACCATGGGTGTCTCTACCGTGTCGATGCTCTCTACATTCGCATTGTTATTTAAAGTTTATAGCAACTAGTCTGAATATGGCAAAAAAGAAAAATACTGCATCGGAAGGAACAGTAAACCTTGTCGACCTGTTCTTCTATTTGCTTAGCTACTGGTACTGGTTTGTGCTCGCTATAGCGATCTGCGCCGGTTTCCAGGCGTACAAATATGCTACATCCACCTTCGTGTACAGGAGCGATGCCCTCATCATCATCAAGGACCCTTCAAACACGAAGAGTGCCGCACGACTGGACCAGTACAATAACCTCATCAACAAGACCAGCGTCACAAATGAGATCCTTCAGTTCAAGTCAAAGAAGCTGATGACTGATGTGGTGAAGAGACTCAATGCCGATATCAGCTACAAGACAGATGTGAAGCTCAGACAGGTGGAGCTCTATAAGAACTCTCCAGTACTTGTGGCTCTTTCAGATACATTGAAATCAAGACAGTTCTCTTTCACGATGAGTCTCAAGGACCTTGGACATGCCACTCTTGAGATCGGAGGAAAGAAAAATGTTGTCAGCCTGAACGACACCATCCCCGCTATGGGTGGCTATATGGTGCTGGTTCCTACAGCAAATTGCAATGAGGAGTGGTTTGGCAAGGATATTTATGTGACGAAGAGCAATCCTGCTGATGTGGGTCAGGGCTTACTCTCTCGCCTCAGTATCCGTCAGACAGAAGATGATGCGTCAATTCTCAGCTTCACCCTCCAGGACTTCAACTCATGGAGAGCTACCGATGTACTGAATACCCTCATCGTGATGTATAACGAAGAGGCTATCAGAGATAAGAATCAGGTGGCTATCAATACGGCGGAATTCATCGACGAGCGTATACGCATCATCGGTCAGGAGCTTGGAGATGTGGAGAATGAACTCCAGTCCTATAAGGCGTCTCACCGCATTCTTGATGCTGCAGAGTCAGGTTCGCAGTTCCTCACAGAGAGCCGTGAGTCCAATGCGGCGCTTCTTGAAGTTGAGACCAAGCTTCGTCTTGCGAACTACATAAAGGACTATATTGCGGACCAGTCGAAATCCAAGTCCACCATTCCAAACAATACAGGTCTTGATGAACTTCGTATCGAGGGTTTGATCAACCAGTATAACAACACCCTGATGAACCGCGACAGGCTGGTCGCAGAGAGTAGCGAGGAGAGCCCAGTAATCCAGGGCATAGACAAGAACCTCGAGTCTATGCGTGGAAATATCATGCAGTCTCTGGATAACCTTGTTCTCAGCCTCGAAGTTAAGCGTAACGATTTGTCTGCAAGGGAGAAAGCCGCTATATCGAAGTTCTCGCAGATGCCTTCTGCTGCAAAGGAAATGCTCTCCATCGAGCGTCAGCAGAAGATCAAGGAGACCCTTTATCTCTATCTTCTGAATAGACGTGAGGAGAATGCGCTTACTCAGGCGATGGTGGATAACAATGCTCGTATCATTGACCCTGCAGAGAGTTCTTATGTTCATATCTTCCCTAACAAGAAGAAGATGATACTTCTCGGTGTTCTCATCGGACTTCTGATTCCTGCGATAATTCTTCTCGCCAGACTCTTCCTTGACACAAAGGTTCGTACCAGAAAGGAAGTGGAAGAGGCTTTGGACGTTCCATTTGTCGGTGAGATTCCAGAGGCAAATAGAACCCGCAAGGACAAGAAGAAGAATAAGGACAAAGTCCTGTTCTACGACAGGAAGAGCAAGGGTATACTTACTGAGTCGCTTAGAAGTCTGTGTACAAACATTGATTTCATGCGTAAGGAAGGAACTGAAGGTCAGGTGATAACGGTGTCTTCTTTCAATGTGGGCGCAGGAAAGAGTTTCACGACCCTTAACATGGCGGCATGTTTCGCAGACAATAAGAAGAGGGTGGTTCTTGTCGATCTTGACCTTAGAAAGAGAAGCCTTTCTCGTAGACTTGGTGTCGGCCACAAGACGAAGGGCGTTTCAAACTATCTCTATGATAGTGCGTTGAACCTTTCAGATGTGCTGAGGTTCAATGTCATCAGTGGCATTGACGTCATCCCTGCTGGTATGATTCCGCCAAATCCAGTGGAGCTTCTTCGCCGTCAGAGACTTGATACTCTCTTTGCTGAACTCAGGAAGATGTATGACTACGTGATCATTGACAATGTCCCAGTGGACATCGTTGCCGACTCAACCGTCATCAACAGAGTAGTTGATACCACCTTGTTCGTGATTCGTGCGGGTGCCATCGATCGTCGTATGCTTGCCCAGCTTGACAAGATGTACGAGGAGGAAAGATTCAATAACCTCGGTGTAATCCTGAATGGTACTTCTCCTAGCGGCCGATATGGCTACAACTATGGTTACGGTTATGGCTATGGCTATGGTTACGGCTACGGCTATGGCTACGGTTATGGTTATGGCTATGGTGAGCAGGAAGAGGCCGGAGAGGAAGAGAAGCTGGACGCATAACGACTAAAGATTTGACCTATGACGATTGCTGTAGACTTTGATGGAACTATAGTTGAGCACTGCTATCCGGAGATTGGCAGGGAAGAGCCGTTCGCTATCGATACGCTCAAGAAACTTGCTGCTGACGGCCACAGACTCATCCTCTGGACTGTTCGTGAAGGAAAACTCCTGGACGATGCGGTGAACTTCTGCCATGAACGTGGACTGGACTTTTACGCTGTCAATTCAGACTATCCAGGGGGCTCCTGGAATGAGAATGCACAGCGCAAGGTGGTGGTTGACATGTACATTGACGACAGAAATCTCGGTGGTATACCAGACTGGAACACCATCTATGAGATGATCACTGCTCACTTGTCCTATGCTGACTTGCTGGAGCGTGCATCGTCAGGCGTCGGCACGGAAATTCATAGTGGTACCTTCAAGGAGAAGAAAAACTCACGCGGAAAGCGTAGACACCGTAGGAGTTTTATCGGCAGGATCATTGATCGCTGTCGCGAGGCAAGAAGCAAATTCTCACGCAGATAACAGTAAGGGCGCTCCTCATCGGGGCGCCCTTCATCATTATCTGGACTATGTCCTAAATTTCTTCCTTGATGTTATAATGGTTTCGTTCAGAAGAACTTCTGGCTATCATCTCTCCTACGAAACCAGCCAGGAACAGCATTACTCCTATCACTACGGCAAGAAGTGCCAGATAGAAGAGAGGCTGGTCTGTGACTGCACGGTAGTGAACGTGCTGCGCCTGGTGGATCAGCTTCGCGGCTATGATCCAGATAGTCATCACGAATCCGACCAGGAACATGAATATGCCTGAGTATCCGAAGAAATGCATAGGCTTCTTCCCGAATGTGCTGAGGAACCACAGCGACATGAGGTCCAGGAAACCATTGACAAATCTCTCGAGACCGAACTTGCTCTTGCCATACTTGCGCTTCTGGTGATGAACTGGCTTCTCGGTGATGCGGGTGTAGCCGGCATTCTTCGCAAGGTATGGGATATAGCGATGCATTTCACCATACACTTCGATGTCCTTCACCACTTCGTGCCTGTATGCCTTGATTCCGCAGTTCATGTCGTGCAGCTTAATGCCCGTGATCTTGCGAGCTGTGGCATTGTACAGTTTCGAAGGTAGGTTCTTTGTGAGTTTGTTGTCCTGACGATGCTGCTTCCATCCAGAGACGACATCCCAGTCGTCTTCGACTATCATTCTGTACATCTCTGGCAGCTCTTCAGGAGAGTCCTGCAGGTCGGCGTCCATCGTGCAGATGACGCGGCCCTCGGCTCTCGCGAATCCGCAGTAGAGGGCCGCTGACTTGCCATAATTTCTACGGAAACGTATGCCCTTGAATGCTGGATTCCCATTGGCAATGCCCTCGACAGCCTTCCACGACTCGTCGGTGCTGCCGTCGTCCACCATGATGACCTCGTAGCTGAAGCCTTTTTCGGTCATCACCTTCTCAATCCACTTGGCGAGTTCAGGTAGTGACTCCGCTTCATTGAAAAGTGGGACAATGATGGAAATGTCGTAAGTGTATTCTTTCATTACTGCTGGTCAAATGGATTCTGGGATGGGATGTTCTTTGAGAGGATGGCGGAAAGAATGGTGCCAAACAGGCTGCAGTAGATCAGGTTTGCAAAGAACGAGATCTGCGGTAGCTTGCCGCCCACCTGCTCGAGTGTCTCCGTGATGCTAGGGTCGATGGATGAGTACTGCTCGGCTGCCAGCTGCATGGCCTCTGTGAAGATGTCTGGGTTGATGACTGTCACGAAAAGCAGGTACATGCCTGAGTAGATGAGTGCTGAAAGCAATGCTGCAGCGGCTCCGAAGCGGAAGGTGTCAGAGTTGTCCACCTCACTATGCGCTGAGGCAAATCTCTTCATGCCGGATTTCATCACGTAGATGCAACCCACGAACTTGGCTATCCACAGCAGGAAGCTTACTACTGAGATGATCATGGCCAATGCTACCTTTTCCGTGCCCTGCGACATCAAGTTTGACAATGCAAAGTATGTACAAGAGATGACGCCAAGCATCAGTCCCAATGTTCCAGCTGCGTTCCAGAATTCTCCGCGAGTGTATTTTTCTTCCATATCGATATGCTCTATTTAGGGCAAAGATATAAAAAAATATGTATCTTTGTACTCTTGACTAATAACTATGGCTAGCCAAGTTCAAGTACTTGGTTTGTAAATACTGGTTAGTCCGATTTTATTACTGTTAAAATTTAGAGATTTTTATGATCAACATCACGTTTCCTGATGGTAGCGTCAAGTCCTTCGAGGAGGGCGTAAGCGCTTACGAAATCGCTGAAAGCATCAGCCCAAGGCTTGCGGCTGAGGTGCTTGCAGCAAGTGTCAAGTACGAGGATGCCCCAGCAGAGTCAAAGGGTATCGTCATGGACTTGACCAGACCTATTGTAAAGAATGCGAAGGTCAGCCTCCTCAAGTGGGAGGACGATGACGCGAAGAGGGTTTTCTGGCATTCATCGTCACACCTTCTCGCAGAGGCTCTCGAGTCACTTTTCCCTGGTGTCAAGTTCGGCATCGGACCAGCTATAGAGAACGGATTCTACTATGATGTAGACCTTAACGGCCAGACTATCTCAGAGGCCGATTTCGCGAAGATCGAGAAGAAGATGCTCGAGCTTGCTCGCGGAAAGGAGGATTTCAAGCGTATCGACGTATCTAAGGCTGAGGCTCTCGAGTATTTCACCCAGAAGGGCGATCAGTACAAGTGCGAGCTCATCAGCGAGCTTGAGGACGGTACTATTACATATTATGAGAATGGTCAGTTCACCGATCTTTGCCGTGGACCACACCTCAAGAATACAGAGGTTATCAAGGCCGTGAAGCTCACTGCCATTGCTGGTGCATACTGGAGAGGTGATGAGAAGCGTCAGCAGCTTACCCGTATCTATGGTATCACCTTCCCTAAGAAGTCTATGCTCGATGAGTATGTAGTCATGATGGAAGAGGCCAAGAAGCGTGACCATAGAAAGCTCGGTAAGGAGATGGAACTCTTCACATTCTCTTCACGTGTAGGTCTTGGACTTCCTCTTTGGCTCCCACGTGGTGCTGTCATGAGAAATATCCTTGAGAATTTCCTCCGTCAGAAGCAGGCTGAGCTCGGTTACCTTCCTGTAGTTACTCCACATATCGGAGCAAAGGATCTTTACGTAACTTCAGGTCATTATGCTAAGTATGGCAAGGATTCATTCCAGCCTATCCATACCCCACAGGAGGGTGAGGAGTATATGCTTAAGCCAATGAACTGCCCTCATCACTGTGAGATCTTCCGTTCATCACCTCGTTCATACAAGGATCTCCCACTCAGATTTGCTGAGTTCGGAACTGTGTATCGTTATGAGCAGAGCGGTGAGCTCCATGGATTGACACGTGTACGTGGATTTACACAGGATGATGCGCACCTTTTCTGCCGTCCTGACCAGCTTCAGGAGGAGTTCGAGAAGGTAATTGACCTTATCCTCTACGTGTTCAAGACCTTGAACATGACAGAGTACATGGCTCAGGTTTCACTTCGTGATCCAAATAACAAGACCAAGTATATCGGTACAGATGAGAACTGGAACAAGGCTGAAGCTGCCATCATCGAGGCTGCTCAGAAGAAGGGTCTCAAGACTGTAGTGGAGCTTGGTGAGGCAGCATTCTACGGCCCTAAGCTTGACTTCATGGTCAAGGATGCTCTTGGTCGTCGTTGGCAGCTTGGTACTATCCAGGTTGACTATAACCTCCCTGAGAGATTCCAGCTTGAGTTCACTGACGCAGATGGTTCTAAGAAGCGTCCTGTCATGATCCATAGAGCACCATTTGGCTCTATCGAGAGATTCACTGCGGTCGTTCTTGAGCACACTGCAGGACATCTTCCTGTATGGCTTGCTCCTGATCAGGTCAAGGTCCTTCCAGTCAGCGAAAAATATGCTGATTATGCAGAAAAAGTTTGTAGTTTGCTGAAAAATAGCGATATTCGCGCTTCCATAGACAGCCGAAACGAGACTCTCGGCAAGAGAATTCGTGAGATTTCTCTTCTCAGAGTGCCTGTTTTGGTGATTGTCGGTGAGAAGGAGAGCGCTGACGGCACAGTTTCTGTACGTCTTGAAGGCGCAGATCAGGGCTCTATGACAATCGCTGGTTTCGTTGACTTCTTGAAGGCTAAGGTAGCTGAAGAGTTGTCATAAACTGTGGAATATACTTATTATTAACAATTTATTTTAGGAGGACTTTTTTATCGCAGCACCTTTTAAACCGGCTCCACGTCCAGCAGGACCGAAGCCAAATGGTCAAAGATCACGCGGTCCCGTTCAGAAGAAGGACGAGAACGAGTTGAACATCAATGAAGAGATCAGAGCTCTTCAGGTACGTCTTGTAGGGGATAATATCCCTGAGCAGGGCATTTATCCGACATCCAAGGCACTTGCTTTGGCGGATGAACTTGGTCTTGATCTGGTGGAGATAAGCGACAAGGCGGATCCTCCTGTATGCAAGATACTCGACTACCAGAAATATCTCTATCAGCAGAAGAAGAAAGCTAAGGAGATGAAGTCGAACTCTGCGAAGATTGTGATCAAGGAGATCCGTTTCGGTCCAAACACAGATGAGCATGACTTCCAGTTCAAGCTGAAGCACGCTCAGGAGTTCCTTCAGGAGGGCTCCAAGGTGAAGGCCACTATCTTCTTCAGAGGACGTTCCATCATGTTCGCTGATCAGGGAGAGAAGCAGCTCCTTCGTTTCGCCGTTGAGCTCGAGGAGTATGGTAGAGCAGAGAACATGCCCAAGCTTGAGGGCAAACGTATGTCTCTGATGCTTGCACCTATCAAGAAGAAGTAATCCTCAAGGAGGATACTATATTATTAACAATTAAAATTAACAAAAAATGGCAAAGCTTAAGACTGTTTCCGGTGCCAAAAAGCGTTTCGCGCTTACCGGATCGGGCAAAATCAAGAGAAAGCACGCTTATCACAGCCACATTCTCACCAAGAAGACTAAGAAGCAGAAGAGAAACCTCGATCACTTCGCATGCCTTGAGAAGGTAGATTACGGTCGTGTAAAAGAGATGCTCGTTCTCTAGTCATCAATCATTTAAAGTAAAACTTTGGATGCGCAGTCAGAAAGAACTTCGTGATGAAGTCACTGCCTCCATAAAAAAACAAAATTATGCCAAGATCAGTAAATTCAGTTGCTTCAAGGGCACGCCGCAAGAAGATTCTCAAGAGAACCCGCGGTAACTTCCTGTCAAGAAGAAATGTTTGGACGGTTGCGAAGAACACCTACGAGAAAGGTCTTACCTACGCATACCGTGACCGTAAAGCTAAGAAGCGCAACTTCCGCGCTCTTTGGATTCAGAGAATTAACGCAGCATGCCGTCAGTATGGCGTTACCTATTCTCAGTTTATGGGCAAACTTGCTAAGCAGAACATCGGTCTCAACCGTAAGGTGCTCGCAGACCTTGCTATGAATAATCCTCAGGCATTTGAGGCTATCATCAATTCTGTAAAGTAGTTTGTAACTGTGAGCGTTAAGGAATTGGTCCACAACAAATGGGTGAAGTTCTCGTTTTGGGCGCTTCTCTATACACTGTGGGTCATATGGCTCGGAAACTTCTGGTGGCTGCTCGGACTCATTGTAGTCTTTGACCTCTTCATTACGAAGAAAGTCAAGTGGGCGTTCTGGCAGAAGACTTACAAGGAAGGAGAAAAGAGAAATGCACTTCTCGACTGGCTGGATGCCATCATCTTTGCCGTCATCGTTGTGACTTTCGTTAATACCTTCTTTTTCCAGGCCTTCAAGATTCCTTCTTCCTCCATGGAGAGTTCTCTCTTGACGGGAGATCATCTCTTTGTAGACAAGCTTACTTATGGCCCTAGAGTCCCACAGACTCCGCTTACCATACCTTTCACACATAATCAGATTTTTGGAAAGGAGTCATATTCGACACTGATTCAGAATGATTACAGAAGACTGAAGGGTTTCCGTAAGGTCGAGAACGGCGACTGTGTCGTATTCTGTTTCCCAGATGGAGACACAGTGCTCACCAAGGCTCCGGTAGATGATTATTACACCCTTACCCGTATACTCGGAAAGGATTTCGTCGAGGAAAAACTTGGACCGGTCGTAGTGAGACCAGCTGACAAGAAAGACCACTATGTAAAAAGATGCGTAGCCACTCCAGGTGATACGCTCCAGGTGATAGATGGTTTGGTTTGGATAAATTCTGAGAAACAGGAGGTTTATCCGGGTGTTCAGCTCACTTACACTGTGAAGACCAAAGGTCAGAAGATAAATACAAAGTTCATTGAAGAATTAGGACTCAACCAGAGCGAGCTCTACTATTCACCAGCACTTCCGGGATATCCCGCTATGCCGCTGACAGAGTCTATGCTCGAGAAGATCAAGGGCCTTTCGGCTGTTGAGAGTGTTGAGCCAAACCTCGAGAAGGAGGTGGAGCAGGATCCTTATTCACTTGTATTCCCATTTGAAAGGGAGTATGGCTGGACCAGGGACTACTTCGGACCACTTGTTATCCCTCAGAAGGGAGTGACAGTGGAACTTACCACCGAGAACCTTCCACTCTATCGCAGACTTATCTCTGTGTATGAGGGACATGACCTTAAGGTCAATGGCGAGGATATCTTCATTGATGGAGTAAGAGCTCATGAGTATACATTCGCACAGGATTATTACTTTATGATGGGAGACAACAGACACAATTCCCTCGACTCAAGGTACTGGGGATTTGTTCCTGAAGATCATGTGGTCGGAAGACCTGCGATCATTTGGCTCTCAACTGACAAGTACGGAAAGTTTCCAAAGAACATCAGATGGAAGCGTTTCCTGAAAATTGTAAAAAATTAAAAATTAAAAAAGTATAAAGTTATGGCAAAGGTTTGTCAGATCACAGGCAGAAAGAGAATGAAAGGCAACAATGTGGCCCATTCTAAGCTTCGCACCAAGCGCGACTTCTCCCTCAATCTCAAGACCAAGAAGTTCTGGTCAGAGGAAGAGCAGAGATTCATCACATTGAAGGTATCTACAAAGGGTATGCGTATCATCGAGAAGAATGGTCTCGAGGCTACTCTTAAGGATGCACAGAAGAAAGGATTAATTAACCTTGTTTAATTTCGTTCATTATGGCAAAGAAAGCAAAAGGTAACAGGGTGCAGGTCATCCTCGAGTGCACCGAGCAGAGAGAGAGCGGTGTACCTGGAATGTCAAGATACATTACCACCAAGAATAGAAAGAACACCCCTGAGCGTTTGGAGCGTAAGAAGTACAACCCATTCCTCAAGAAGGTAACTCTTCATCGTGAAATCAAATAATTTATAGGAGGATAAACTATGGCAAAGAAAGCCGTCGCTACATTCGCAGCTAAGGCCGGTGCTAAGAGCATGGTCAAGTGCATCCGTATGGAGAAGTCTCCTAAGACTGGTGCTTATGTTTTCACAGAGCAGCTCGTTGAGGAGGCAAAGGCAAAGGAGTTCTTCGAGAAGAAGTAATTTCGATTAAGTCTTGATATAAGTGGAGGTGTGTTTAGACGCACTTCCACTTTTTTTTGTACCCTTTTTTCTGTATATTTGTTGGATTAAATAGATTGGCTATATGGGCATTTTTGACAAGGGAGTACAGAAGACCAAGGAAAGCTTCTTCAAGAGGCTTTCCAGGGCTGTCGTAGGCAAGTCTAGGGTCGACGAGGATGTACTTGATGCCATGGAAGAGGCTCTCGTCTCTTCGGACATGGGTGTCGAGACTACACTCAAGATTATCGATAACCTTCAGGACCGTGTGGAGAAGGATAAATATATGTCCTTTGATGAACTCGTGGAGATGCTTAGAGACGAAATCTCGAAGCTTCTTGACGTGGACGGCTCCGATGCTCCAGTGCAGGCTTTTGATTTCTCCAAGAAACCTTACGTGATGATGGTCGTAGGTGTGAATGGCGTGGGTAAGACCACGACCATTGGCAAACTTGCGGCGAGCCTCAAGGCGCAAGGAAAGAAGGTGATCGTAGGCGCAGCGGATACCTTCCGCGCAGCTGCTGTAGATCAGCTTCAGATTTGGGCAGATAGGGCAGGCGTAGACATTGTGCGCCAGGAGATGGGCTCTGACCCAGCCGCTGTCGCATTTGACTCTGTAAATGCTGCTGTAGCTAGAGATGCTGACGTCGTGATCATTGATACGGCAGGACGTTTGCATAATAGAATCGACCTCATGAACGAGCTCACAAAGATAAGAAACGTCATGAGCAAGGTCATTCCTGATGCTCCACACGACGTGATGCTCGTGCTTGATGCTTCTACAGGCCAGAATGCCTTCCAGCAGGCCAAGGAGTTCTCTCGTGCGACAAAGGTCAGCTCCCTTGCTGTGACCAAGCTTGACGGCACTGCGAAGGGTGGTGTAGTGATCGGAATCGTGGACCAGTTCCAGGTTCCTATCAAGTTCCTCGGCATAGGTGAGGGTATTGATGATTTGAAAGTCTTCGACAAGAAAGAGTATGTGAATTCTCTTTTCAATGCTGAAGATCTTAAGGCAGAATAAAATAGATACAAGATATGAAACTTTCTTACAACTGGCTCAAGGATTATCTTGAGTGTGATCTTACTCCGGCACAGGTGGCCGAGGTGATGACTTCAATTGGTATTGAGGTAGACTCAGTAGAGGAGCAGGAGGAGATTCCTGGAGGACTCGCTGGTGTCGTAGTCGCAGAGGTCCTGGAGTGTGAGAATCATCCTGATTCTGACCATCTCCATATCACAAAGGTAAACTATGGCGGCCCAGAGGCTGTGACTGTAGTCTGTGGCGCACCAAATGTAGCAGCAGGCCAGAAGGTGCTTTTCGCTACTCTTGGTACCGTCCTTCCAGGCGACTTCAAGATCAAGAAGTCAAAGATCCGTGGCGTGGAGTCATTCGGTATGATTTGCGCGAAGGACGAGCTCGGTATAGGCGAGGATCACTCAGGTATCATGGTGCTCGAGCCAGAAGCTGTAGTCGGCACTCCTGCCAAGGAGTATCTTCACTTGAAGACTGAGGCTGTCATCGAGTACGAAATCACTGCAAACAGAGTGGACGCGGCGTCTCACTGGGGCGTTGCACGCGACATCTATGCATATCTCAAGCATAACAGCATGCCATGCGCTCTTCATCTTCCAGATGTCTCTGCTTTTGCAGAAGGCGAGGGCGAGGGCATTGGTGTAGAAGTGCTTGATTCTGAGGGAGCACCTCGCTACAGCGGTATCACCGTTAAGGGCGTGAAGGTGGGACCATCTCCAGAGTGGCTGCAGAAGAAGCTCATGAGCATTGGTCTTAATCCGATAAACAATGTAGTCGATATCTCAAACTACGTGCTCTTCGAGCTCGGCCAGCCTCTGCATACCTTCGACGCTGCGAAGATCGAGGGCGGCAAGGTGATTGTGCGTCGCGCCGCTGAGGGCGAGCCTATCAAGACTCTCGACGGCGTCGATAGGAAGCTCGCTGCCACAGACATGGTGATTGCAAATGCAAGCGCTCCTATGTGCATCGCAGGCGTGTTCGGCGGTGAGGATTCAGGCGTGACCGAGGCCACTACTGACGTATTCATTGAGTCGGCATACTTCGATCCGGCATCCATCAGAAAGACATCTAAGCGTCACACCCTCCAGACAGATGCGTCATTCCGCTTTGAGAGAGGTTGCGATCCTAATATCACCCCATACGCGCTCCGTCGCGCAGCTCTCCTTGTGAAGGAGATTGCAGGTGGACAGATCGTGGGAAAGGTTCACGAGGTTTATCCTCAGCCTATCGAGAAGAAGGTGATCGACCTCGACTACGAGCGCATTGAGAAGTTCATCGGAAAGAAGATTGGTCACGAGGCTATCGAGGGCATCCTCGAGGCGCTTGCATACGACTTCATCGAGAAGAAGGAGCACGGCGCAGTGGTCGCTGCACCTTCATACATGATCGATGTCACCAGAGAGTGCGACGTGGTGGAGGAGGTTCTCCGCATCTACGGATATAACAACATTGACCTTCCTCAGCACATGAAGATGTCTGTCAATGCTACACCTTCCCCAGAGCCAGAGGCTATCAGGAACGGAATCTCTAACTTCCTTGCTGCCAATGGTTTCGTGGAGATCATGAACAACTCCCTCACCAAGGGCGAGTACTACGAGAAGCTTACCACATACCCTGCAGAGAAGAGCGTGAAGATCGTGAATCCGCTCTCCCAGGACCTCAATGTTCTCCGTCAGAGCCTGATTCTCGGCGGCCTTGAGGTTGTGGCATACAATGTAAATCGCCAGGTCAGCTCGCTCAAGATGTTCGAGTACGGTTCGGTATATCAGCGCAAGCCAGAAGGTGATGGCACCACCCTCGCAAGCTACGAGGAGCATCCTTGCTTCGCGATGTTCATCACAGGTACACCAGAGAAGTCATGGAAGGTTCAGGGTGGCAAGGGTGACTATTTCCAGCTCAAGGGATACCTCGAGCTCCTGCTTCGCCGTTTCGGTGCCGACATCTACCAGATGTACTGTGACGCAGCTCCTGCAGATATCTTCTCTGAGGGCCTCTCATATTCATTGCCAGGCTCAAAGCAGCCTCTCGCAGTGATGGGTACCATCAATCCTGCGCTTGCACGCAGATTTGGCGTTAAGCAGCCAGTTTTCGCTGCTGAAATCAATTGGAATTCACTCTTCGAGCTCGTGAAGAGAAACAAGGTGGCGTTCAAGGAACTTCCTAAGTTCCCTGAGGTTCGCCGTGACCTTGCGCTCCTTCTCGATGAGAGCGTCAAGTATAGCGATCTTCGCGCAAGCGCACAGAAGGCTGCAAAGAAGCTTCTCAAGCAGGTCGGCCTGTTCGATGTATATCGTGGAGACAAGATTCCTGCGGGCAAGAAGCAGTATGCGCTCAGCTTCGTGATCCAGGATCTCGAGAAGACCCTCACCGATGCTGATGTGGAGAGAGTAATGGCTAAGCTTCTCTCTACATTTACCAATGAGTACGGTGCAGTTCTCAGATAAATGATGAAGGGTACTTTCAGACATATAGTCCTTATGCTCGTTGCAGTCGCGTTCGTCGCTGGCTGCAGTCGTGGTGCGCGCCTTATTCCGCGCTCCAAGCTTGCTGACATATATGTCGACATGTACCTTGCAGACCAGTGGATGACCATACATCCAGAGGAGATGAGGACAGCTGATTCTCTGCTGGTCTATGTGCCTATCCTTAGGGAGCATGGCTATACGCTTGAGGACTATAGGTACACAGTTGATAAGTATTCGCTTGATCCGGAGAGGTTTGCCAAGATTCTTTCCAAGGTGGCTGACGAATTCCACGAGCGTTTCGCTTCCACCCAGAGGCTTGCAAAGGACAAGGATTCTTGGAGTGAGCTCTTGAGAAAGATGGATAGGATAAAGCCTGCATATCAGATTTATGATTCTCTGTTTGTGGGTACTCTGGATACCTATAAGGTGGATCTGCAGATGGATTCCATGAGTCGTTATGTAGCGAATAAGGTCCTTCCACTGTGGGTGCCAAATGGTCCAGGAATTACCAGAAGAGACAGGTGGATGGAGCAGCATGAGTCTGCAGACTCTGCTGGAGCATCTGTTCCGGAGCTGGAGGGTACTGTGAAGAATGTGAATGTTCCTAATCCTAAGTTCATGTTTCAGGGCGATCCGGACCTTCAGGTCGTAGAAGTAGAGGAGGAAGCTTTATGATGAGGGAAGAGACGGTTTTTGGACCGATCAAAAGTCGTAGATTGGGATCTTCGCTGGGCATTAATCTGCTGCCACAGAACGGAAAGATCTGTAACTTCGACTGTATATACTGCGAGTGTGGCTGGAATAAGGATGGTAGGGACGACAAGGTCATCCCTACGGCAGAGGATCTTAGAAAGGCCCTGGAGTCAAAGCTTAAGGAGTGTGCTGAGAATTCCACGCCGATCGATTCCATAACCTTCTCTGGAGACGGAGAGCCTACTCTGAATCCGGATTTCGCTGAGATTATCGACATTACGCTCGAGCTTAGAGATAAGTATTACCCGAAGGCGGTTGTGTCTGTATTGTCAAACGCCACTAGAATCGGTCGTGACGATGTCTTCAATGCATTGAGGAAAGTAGACAATCCTATCCTGAAGATAGATGCACCTACCGAAGAACTCGCGAAGAGAATCAATCGCCCTGCCTGTGATTATTGGGTGAGTCAGGTGGTTGAGGATCTGAGGAAGTTTGAAGGAGACTTTGTGCTTCAGACGATGTTCCTTAAAAGCGATGACTTTGACTCGTCATCTCCAGAGGTGCTGGAAGGATGGATGAAAATCGTGAGAGACCTTCATCCGCGTGAGGTAATGGTGTATACCATTGACCGAGAAACACCACAAAAAGGCCTTCAGAAGTTCACTGTAGCGCAAATGAGAGAGTTGGTTCAGCCACTTGTTGACGAGGGCTTTAACATACAGATTAGAGGATAAAACTAAAAATCAATATAATGTACGAATTGCAGAACAAATACGGATACGCTCCAAATGAGGAGGCTATCGGTAGAAGCATAGAGCTTCTGGCATCCAGCTTGGACAATGTTTCTTCTCCAGAGGTGCTCAAGCAGTGCTATTCCTTGATGGACGTGACTACATTGGCTCCAGAAGATACTGAGAAGTCGGTGAAGAAGCTCATTTCCAAGGTTGATACAGTCATTAAGAACTATCCTGACTATCCGCTTCCTGCGTCTGTCTGCGTGTTCCCTAACCTTGTTCACGTGGTGGCCGAGGGTCGTCCAGATCAGAAACTGCATGCTACAGCGGTGGCTAGCTGTTTCCCTTCTTCACAGAGTTTCCTCGAGGTGAAGGTACGCGAGTGCGAACTCGCTGTCGAGGCTGGCGCTGATGAGATCGACATCGTTCTGGCTCTCAATGCTTTCATGGCAGAGGAGTATGACAGAGCGAGACTCGAGATCCGCACCATGAAGGCTGCTATCGATAAGGTCGCAAAGGCTCAGGGCAGAGAAGTTGTCCTCAAGGTTATCCTTGAGACAGGTCTTCTCGTCACCCCAGAAGCTATCGCAGAGGCTTCTTTCATCGCCATGGAAGAAGGTGCAGACTTCATAAAGACCTCTACCGGCAAGGTTAAGGTCAATGCCACTCCAGTGGCCGCCTATGTGATGTGTGAGTGCATTAAGAAGTTCTACGAGAAGACAGGCCGCAAGGTGGGTTTCAAGGCCGCAGGTGGTATCTCTTCAGCTAAGGACGCTCTTTGCTACTACAGCATTGTTTCCTCAGTCCTTGGCAAGGAGTGGATAGACCCTAAGTATTTCCGTTTCGGAGTCAGCAGACTGGCAAACTCTCTCATGTCTGCCATCGAGAACAAGACTGTGTCTGTCTTTTAAGTGATTTTTTCAGACTTTTTTCTGAAAATCGGAGACTGAAATCGGCTTCTTACACATGTAGGGGGCCGTTTTTTATTTTTATCCGTTTCCATTTTGGTTACACGGATAGCTCTCCATACCTTTGCCTATGGAAAAAGTTAAACTTAAACGCTATGAAACGCTTTGCTCATTTTCTTATCCTTCTGTCACTGTGTGCATGCGGACAGAAGGGACCTGATCTACCATGCGTTACCAGCATGGTCGACCTTGAGAGCATCTCACATGAGATGATCGTACTTGGCTCCAAGCTGGAAGATCCGTATACCTTGGAGAACATGCAGGCGGCGTACGATGCCATTTATGGCACGAAGTCAAGCCGCCGAGAGCTTACGCCTACTGACATATATGTGAGGTTTTTGCCTAAGGGAGAGGAACAGTATGATAGGCTGAAATCCATGGGTATAGACCTCGTGGACCATCCTGTGGATTATCAGATTATAACTGAAGGAGACTATTACGTAGACCCTACTCTGCCCGAGGATCAGATTACCTGGCAGTATGCAGTGGTGAGCAAGTCATTCTCTCTGCCTTCCGACATCGAGTACGAGGTGCTGGATGAGTGCTATATCGCAGCTCATGATGCTAAGACCAAATCGGATGGTGTGGACTGGGTGGCTGTGGAGAGGCGCTCTTTCGAGCTTACTGGAAACTCCGACATGCTTGCTCCTGAGACCAGGGCAGAAGAAGGCCCGCAGAGACCTCATGGAAGGATCACTGTCATGGACGACAAAACTGGCGAGCCTGAGGGCGTGAAGGGAGTAATGGTGAACTGTAATTCCTTTGTGAAGTTTGGTAGTGCGTATACCGATGCCAATGGTTACTATCAGATGCAGAATGAGTTTGTCGGTGATATACGTTATAGACTTGTTTTTCAGAATAAGAAGGGTTTCTCCATAGGTTTTAATCTACTGTTGGTTCCGGCGTCAATTTCAACACTTGGAGAAGGCCCTGCGGAGGGTGTCAGTGCGGAGATTTCCGTGTCGTCAGAGAGGAAACTCTTTGCTCGTACTGTAGTGAATAATGCTGGTTACGACTACTTCGAGCGCTGCGATGGTGGCGAGAGTGGTTTCATCTCCGCACCACCTTCCAGTCTGAGAATCTGGATCTTCCAGCATTTGGGCTGTAGCAGTACGGTCATGCTTCAGCATGGCGCCATGGTCGACCATGAGCTTGTGAAAAAGTATCTGGGGGAGTATATGAGTCTGATAAAGAACTTCCTCCCGGACATTACCATTGGCGTGAATGGAGCTAGAAGTTTTTCCACCATCTACGCAAGCGCGACTCATGAATTTGCACATGCTAGCCACTTCTCAAAGGTAGGGACACCCTTCTGGAACAAGTACATATACTACATACTGGAGTCTTTTGTGGCGACTGGCGGTGCTACGTATGGCAGCGGCGTTGGAGGTTATGCTGGGCACTGCGCAATAGGCGAGATGTGGGGTTATTTCATGGAGAACCTGGTGTATATGGATAGATACGGAGTGCCATCGCCTTCTCTGGGAGTGTCATACTGGTTCTCTCCGACTCCTCTCAGGTACATCAACGAAAGAGGCCTTACGGAGTATGACATCTTCAGGGCGCTTGATGGCGAAGTGACTTCGGTGGCTACGTTTGAGGCTCATCTCAAACAGCTCTATCCCGACTATGTGAATGTAATTGAAGAGGCTTTTGCAAGATATTGATTATGAAATACTTCAGGTTATTGTTATTTGTGCTTATGCTCGCTTTGTCTAGACAGGCGAGCGCCCAGAACTGCTCCATGTCCACAAACCTTGCCGGGTATGCGTGGTATGGTACGATGGGTGTGGAAGCAGGACTGGGACTTGCCCAGCACTGGACTGCTACGGCAGGCGCTGTCTATAATCCATTCTCTTATAGAAATGATGAAGGTGCCATCCGCCAGTCCAAGCAGCGCACTTTCTCGGCAGGAGCAAGGTTCTGGCCTTGGCACATATTCTCCGGCTGGTGGCTTGCCGGAAAGGCTCAGTATCAAGAGTATAATGAAGGTGGCATCAAGTCCCCCATTACCCACGAAGGGGATAGACTTGGCGCAGGCGTATCTACTGGATATACTTACATGCTTGGACAGCATTTTAATATAGAAGTGGGTGTCGGCGTATGGTCCGGATTTGACAAATACGTGATTTATGCTTGTCCAGAGTGTGGACGCCGAATCGACAAGGGTGGAAAGGTTTTCCTGCTTCCAAATGATATAGCATTGTCGGTCTCGTATGTGTTCTAGATGGTTTCTGGCGATTGCCGTCACACTGTGCTGCTCCTGTACTGTCAAGGAAGAAAGGTCGGGATGCCCCTGCTACTTGACTTTGGACTTAAACTATGTGGATGAAGGTGTGTTGAGGAAGGGAGGCAATGGCGAACTAGGGGCAGCTATCACCACCCAGGCTGGAGATTATCTGCCTATGGGTGTGGTCACATTTGATCACTTGGACAAGGATTGGGAGTATCCTGTGCCTCGTGAGGATGTGTGGGTGTGCGTGTGGAGCGAGCCAGAAGGAGTGGTTGGAGCAAATGTCAGTATCCCGGTGGGGGAGGAGTGCCCGCAGGTGTGGTTAAGTCGTGGTGTAGTAGATTGCGCGGCTGAGGAGAAGAGGGATACTGTCATTCTCCATAAAAAGTGGTGCGCCATAAATGTGGCTTTGAGCTCTGCAGGTAGCGAGATGTCTCGCTCAGTGGAGGTGAGTTCGTCAAGCTGTGGATACGACTCGAGAGGATTCCCAAAGAAGGGTGAGTTTCTATGTGCTCCCATAGTGAAGGGGAACCGATGCTCATTTCGTGTGCCTCAGCAGTGTTCCAATGATCTAGCGATAAAGATAGTATCTAGCTCGGGTACGCAAGTAACTTCCATGAGAACCTTCCAGATAGGGGAGTACTTGGAGGGCAGTGGTTACGACTGGCAGGCTGATGACCTGGCTGATGTGGATGTGTCCATAGATTACGTGACTTCATCCCTTCAGCTGTCCTTCAGTGGCACGCGTCATACATACCGCTTCGAACTGAAGATCTAGTGCATGAAAAAATAGTTTGGATTATCAGAATAATTCGTATCTTTGCAGTCCTAACTATGGCATGCGCGGGTGGCGAAATGGTAGACGCGCTAGTTTCAGGAGCTAGTGCTGTAAAAGGCGTGTGAGTTCGAGTCTCATCCCGCGCACATTTTCAAGAGCGAAAGTGTTGATTTCAACGCTTTCGCTCTTTGTATTATAAGATTTTTGCCGACTTATTTCAAACTTATTCCAGAATATCTGTTGCATTATTCCGGCATCTTGACCTGTTTGCAGAGGTTGCCATCACATTTAGGCGTTTCTGGAATTCTGTTTTCTAATATTCTTTTGGCCTTTGTCCGTGCTTTGAAGTACAGACTCCCTTGTAGCTTTGTCTGACTATTGACAATAGATTCTGAAATTGAGTATATTTTGATTGTGTCTTTTTGCGTTTCGTAAATATTCAATAGTGCACTTTTCGCTACAATCCGGTTTGGAACCATCTGGTCCGCCATAGTGAGGGAAGCTATAGCATTTGTTGTATCACCTATCTGCAGTTGACATTCAGCTAAATCTGTTAGCATTTCATATGTGCAACACGTGGATGTTATGATTCTCTTTACAGTTTCTATATTTTGTTTGCTTGCGGTCTGATTCAGTTTTTTTGCATAGGCTAAAGCTGGTCTCAATTCTTGAACTATCCCTTTCTCGCTTGTACGGTAGTTGAAATATAGGATTGCAGCAAATAAATCATAAGGAATATAGCCAAGGATGCGAGTCTAGTACTTAATGCATAATGATCATGATTGCTATAGCCCTCTGCGTCGTATAAGACAGCCAAGGAGCATAGGGCCAAAGGTGCAATGTCCATTATATTCATGAAAAACATGGAAATGATAGGTACAATGAATGATACCTTTCTTGATTTCCATTGTTGTTTTGTCGCAGACGTTATAAAAGCAGTCATAGCTATAAAGGTCACCAAACCTCCCTCATAGAGAATGCGCAGATAGTCATTGTATACTTGATGGTTATTGTCTGCAACAAGAGCAAGATGCGTAGATGGAAATGATGATAGTAATGATTGCTGCATGAACATGTAGTCTCTAGAAATACTCCCCATTCCGTTGCCAAGCCATGAATTTGTGATGATCATGTGGTGGAGAAGAGAACTCCATGTTAGAAGCCGGGAATTGGCAGATAGAGGTTTGATTTGATAGAATACTATGCAGCAAAGGATAAGTGTGATTATCAGACCGATGAGATAAATTCTTTTCGTGCATTTGCTAGTAATGTGATGGAAGAAGACGAAAGCAATAGCAATAAGAGCAGTTCTGGATAAGAGAACGATGGGGGGTATTGATAGGAAAATTACTAGAGGGACATGCTCTCTCTTATCATTTTCCATCAATATTCCTATCGAGATGGCGCAAAGAAGGGATAAGTACCCGGAATTATCGAATAATCCGAATTTGCTGAAAAATATGCTTTGCGGAATGATGTGAAGAAATTGTAGCGTTAATAGGCAACAATTGAGAATTGTAAAGACAACGATAGATTGTTGCACACCCTTTTTCTGCTCGCAAGAAATGATGTATAAGTATCCACTTATAAAGAATAAAACAATGATGAGGTTGCTTGCATAAAACCGTCCACAAATTACGGTAATAATTGCCAATGAGAGAATGGACGCTATGAAACACACGTCAATTCTATTAATTCTGTGTATCTTGCCATTGAGAAAGCCCCCTACACACAGGAGAATGCCGCCGATTGCTAGTGTTACTATATTGTCATGTAAGAAACTTATTGAGTTTGTGCAAGTTAAAACAAATAGAGTAGTGATGAAAGGCCAAACCTGTTTAAATGAGATGCGCATTTTTCTCTCTGTATTGAGTTGGAGTTAATCCGGTTTCCCTTTTGAAATAGCGCGTGAAATTGGAAATCTCAGAAAAACCGAGAGACTCGGAGATGTATCTTATGGGCAGATTGGTCATTATGAGATCACTCTTTGCCTTTGAGAGAATTATTTGTTTCATGTAATTGGTAAATGAAACACCCAGAGTTTCCTTCATAATTCTATTCAAATGGGTTCCAGTTATCCCGACATGTTGAGCATAATAGTCAATAGAATGGGAGTAATTGCTGTCGTAATCCAACTGTTCTATGACTTTTACTAGTCTTGGGTCTAAGACTCGGTTGCTGTTCATCTCCTGGGATGGGAAGCAACCTAGTAAGAATCCGTGTAGGATATAGTCTACACTTATTGAAGGGACGTTTTTGTTTATTGATGAAAGTTGTTTGATTAAACTTATGAAAGTCTCAATGATCGAGGACTTTTGTGAATCAAGTCTCTTTAGTGGGAAGTTCTGTGCTGCCCACTTAAAAGGAAAATACAACCGCCCCATGATTGAAAACAGAAAAGACTGTTCAATTAAAAGGGTGAAACACTTTACAGACTTGTCCGAACTTATTATTGAGTGTAGATCAATGCCAACCCATTTGTAGTACATGAATTCAGAGCATAATGCGAATGTGCCCCTAGAGTCTGTGATGTGTAAGTTACCTTTTTGGCAAAAAATGGAAACATAGTACCTAGCAAGGTCTGGCAGTTGATTGTTTTGAAGCGATAAAGACCCTTCAATAATAGCATAGCGTTCACCTTGTACGCAAATGCTGCCATTTTCTATAAAGGAGTTAACGTCTATCATAATCATTTGGGGGCGTCAGCTGAACTGTGTCAAGCAACTAATTTAATTCTGCTTAACTCGGATTTCTTTGGTAACCGAAGCATAGCCAACGAAAATAATCCAGTCGTTTATATTCGCTGATGGTGTGACAGTAATGTTGATTTTGTTTGATTCAGATCTATCAACCTCCGCCTTTATACCATCAGCTTCCAACGATGTTGTCCAGTTTCCATCTGGATTATAATGCTTCTCTGTATCAACGCAAAGGATGTCGCTAATCAAAATATTTGTAACATTGCTTGATTCAATAGATACGGTGCCACCTTCCTGACCGAAAGAGACAAGTGATTGAGACAGAATTATATCTGTAAATCCTCCTTCTCCTTCCTCGTGATGCTTGTTACATGAGCAAATAGCAGAGGCAACAATTAACAAAATGAATATAATCCTCTTCATTTTTTCTTTAGCTTAATTGTTGGACGGAACATGGACGGAGATAATCTGATCTCCATCTACAAATTTTATTGTTTCAAACCACCCAGCGCTCAAATTCAAGGGGTCTTCATACGAATATCTGAAAGTGACATAACTATTAAGCGACCTTGCTGATAATGCGATGCTTTCTACTTTCTGGCAGTCACCGTTCAAGCTTTCATAAAGAATCCATGTTGAGTTTAAATAAGATAGCTTTCCTTGGATTTCTTTAGACCACGCTTTAACGCTTCCTCCTTCCATCACAATGGTTTCATCCGAATCTCCTTCGTGCAATCTTACAACAAATTGTATTTCATCTCCTTCTTCCCAAGATAAGGTATGATCAGGGAGGAGTGTAGCTTTACTCTGTTTCAGAGAATTCTCTACATTGAAATGATACCTTGCGGTAAAACTATCTTTACTGCAGGAAATCAATGCCAAACAAAACGCGCAAAAAATAAATATTCGTTTCATATCACTGAAATATAATAATCTATACAAATATAATGAATCTACAGCAAACTATACCTATCTCCGAACTTTATCGCCAATTGCTGTGAGATAATACCCCAGTTTGGGATAGGCATCGTCCATTTTTTACGGACGTTGCGGTATGCAAGATAGACGAGCTTGGTCAAGGCCGTATCATTCGGAAAGACGCCTTTGTTCTTAGTGACCTTGCGGATCTGGCGGTGGTAGCCTTCGACGGTATTGGTAGTGTAAATGAGCCTCCTGATGGGCTCAGTGTACTGGAAGAACTCACTCAGACGGTCCCAGTTGTCACGCCAGGACTTGATGACTATAGGATATTGCTCGCCCCATTTCTCCTCAAGTTTGTCGAGGGCCAACTCGCCAGCTTCCTTCGTTGCAGCACCATAGACAGGCTTCAGATCCTTCATGAACTCCTTCTGATATTTGCTGCCGACATACTTCATTGAGTTGCGTATCTGATGGATGATGCAGAGTTGCACCGCAGTATCCGGAAACACGCTCTTGATTGCTTCAGGGAAACCCTTGAGGCCATCTATACAAGCAATCATTATATCCTTTACGCCCCTGTTCTGCAGATCAGTCAAGACACTCAACCAGAAGTTAGCTCCCTCGCTCTTTGAGACATACATGCCCAGCAGATCCTTATGGCCTTCTTTGTCTATGCCGAGCACATTGTAGATAGCTCTGGTAACCACTCGGTTCTTCTCATCCATCACTTTGTAGTGTACGGCATCAAGCCAGACAATCGGATAAACCTCGTCCAGACCGCGGTTACGCCAGGCTTCAAGTTCAGGCAGCACCCTGTCCGTTATGGAACTGATAGTCTCAGCAGATACGGATGTCCCGACCGTCTCTTCGAGCCAATTGCTGATGTCTCGAGTGCTTGTACCAAGTGCATACAGGCCGATAATACGGTCAGCCATGCCCTCGGACAACATAGTCTCTCTCTTCTTGATGAACTGGGGCTCGAATGAGGCATCACGATCCCTCGGTGTCGTGACGGTAATATCACCCACTGGGGTCTGTACCTGCTTCTGCATCTTGCCATTCCGGCGGTTACCAGACTCGCGAGACTCCTGGGTAAGGTGAGCATCCATCTCTCCTTCCAGGGCTGCATTGACAATGTTCTCAATCATAGGAGCAAGGGCTCCATCTTTGCCGAAAAGCGGCTTGCCCGCTTTGATGTCCTCAAGGATCTGTGCCTTGAAGATGTTGAAATCTACTTCTTCTTTCATTGTTACTGTGTGTTACAAAAATAAGTCTTTATTCTTGCTTGACACAGTTCATTTTACACTCTC